>JBJXDT010000035.1:0-61417 GCA_046153505.1 Methylophilaceae bacterium
ATCTTCCAGAACGAAGAGAAAGCAAAACGAGCAGCTGAACTCGTCATCGCCAACAAAGAACTCATCTTCCAGAACGAAGAGAAAGCAAAACGAGCAGCTGAACTCGTCATCGCCAACAAAGAACTCATCTTCCAGAACGAAGAGAAAGCAAAACGAGCAGCTGAACTCGTCATCGCCAAGCTGAAAGTTGTACATAATGAAAAATTACATATCTTATTAATGGAGACAATTGACTTAGTAAGAAAGTTGGTCGAGCTACGAGACCCTTACACATCGGGTCATGAAAAGCGTGTTGGAGATTTAGCAAAAGCAATTGGAACAGGAATGGGATTTGATGCTAACCATCAAGAGGCGCTAATGATTGCTGGCTATTTGCATGATTTGGGCAAAATTGCCGTTCCTGTGGAAATTCTGGTTAAGCCTGGAAAATTATCAAAACAAGAGTTTGAGTTGATAAAAAATCATGTTCTTGCTGGCTACAACCTGCTCAAGGATATAACTTTCCCTTGGAAAATTGCGAGAACTGTCCTAGAGCATCATGAACGTTTAGATGGCAGCGGTTATCCTAACGGGATTAAGGCTGAAGAAATTTCAATAGATGGGAGAATTTTAGCTGTGGCTGATGTCGTTGAAGCAATGTCATCCTTTCGGCCCTATCGAGCAACGCTAGGCATTGAAAGAGCATTAACTGAAATCGAGCGTGGTCGAGGCAGTCTTTATGACGAAAACGTAGTGGATGTCTGTTTAAAGCTATTCCATGAGGAGGGTTACGAGCTAAACTCAAGCTTACTTTAAGCTGCATTGACATTCAACATATCTAATGCATCAAGGGCTCCACAGGGTCGATAAATCTAGGTGAATAAATCTCGAAGTTCGGCCAATAGTTGCCTTACATTAAAACTAAGCTCAATTTTTATTGCATTATTTCTATATATATGGAAATATAGAAACTATGAATATTAAATCAGCAGTATTTCAACTTTCATCTATCGCACAAGAAGCTCGTCTAGAAATATTTAAATTACTTGTTCAAGTTGGAGCGGATGGCCTCCCTGCGGGTAAGATTGGTGAGACACTTAAAATTCCCTTGAGTACATTGTCTTTTCATCTCAAAGAACTAAGTCATGCAGGTTTAATTAATTCAAGGCAAGAAAGCCGTTTTATATATTACTCAGCAAATTATTCAGCAATGAATGGATTGCTTACTTACCTCACAGATAATTGCTGTGGAGGAAAAAGAGTGTGCAGCTCTGACTTAACCTGTGCAACCAATCCAGAGGAATTAGAAATATGAAAAAAATGCATTTGCACGTCTCAGTCAATGATTTAAATAAAAGCATCAGTTTTTATAATAGTTTATTCGGCGCATCGCCAACGGTCTTAAAAGCAGATTATGCAAAATGGATGCTAGATGACCCCTTAGTTAATTTTGCGATTAGTCAACGTGGGGCAGCAGCAGGCTTAGACCACATAGGGATTCAAGTTGAAAATGATAATGAATTAAGTGAAATTAAGGAACGACTTGAAAAAGCAGAATTGAATTTACTGACTCAAGAAGGCACAACCTGTTGTTATGCAAAATCAGATAAACATTGGGTACAAGACCCATCAGGCATTGCATGGGAAACGTATAGAACACTTGAAAGCGCACCGACATTCAACGATAGCCAAGAAGTGACTCCGAACAGCTCAGCTTGTTGCGCCCCAGCATCTGAAAGCATTCAATTCATTTCAAGAAAAGCAAAAACTTGCTAACAAAATTCAACCAATTTGAAATATTTAGAGGGGTAAATCATGTCTGACAAAGTGTATAACGTACTTTTTCTTTGTACAGGCAACTCAGCGCGTAGCATCATGGCAGAGAAGCTATTGGAGCATTGGGGTAAAGGGAAATTTAAAGCGTATAGCGCAGGAAGTCATCCAACTGGAAAAGTAAATCCATTTGCTCTCCTAACACTTAAAACTTATGGACTTTCAACAAAAGGACTGAGAAGCAAAAGTTGGGATGAGTTTGCTGTTGAAGGTGCGCCACATTTAGATTTTGTATTTACGGTTTGTGACAATGCCGCTGGTGAAGTCTGCCCATACTGGCCTGGTCAGCCGATGACAGCGCACTGGGGAGTCGAAGATCCTGCCGCTGTAGAAGGAACAGATGCAGTAAAGCTTGAAGCATTTAGAACGGTTTCAAAAGTCTTAGAAAACCGTATTAAGATTTTTACTGCACTGCCATTTGATAAAATTGACAAGATGAAAATTCAACAAGAAATTGATAGTATAGGAAAAGTCAAAAAATAACTGATTTTCTTGACCCTAAAAAGTTCTAAGAGCATTGTCTGCATTGGATCGAAATTTCAAACTCCCTATGCATGCAAAATAAAAAACAATTAATGCAAACGCTTTAAAATAAGCGCAAACTATTGGTCCCTATTTTCTAGGAGATCATCATGGAAACATTAACTTCACATCATCATGAACCATGGAATAAAGGCAAAATAATCGGTCAAAAGGCACCACTTAAGCTAAAAGAAATTTGGGCTATTCGCGTTCGGTTAGAATTGTCCAAGCGTACAAGAGATCTTGCACTATTTAATCTGGCAATTGATAGTAAGCTCCGCGCTTGCGATTTAGTAAAGCTAAAAGTAAGAGACATTTGCCATGGTGATAGAGTTAGTTCAAGAGCTATCGTCATGCAGCAGAAAACAGGGCGTCCAGTTCAATTTGAAATTACTGAGCAAACACGCAAGTCCATTTCTGATTGGCTTAAGTTAGCAGACCTTAAATCAGAAAACTTCCTATTTCCTAGTAGAATTCACGATTCATTGCATCTATCAACTAGACAATATGCACGCATAGTCAATGATTGGGTTGAAGAGATAGGACTGGATCCATCTGAATATGGAACGCATACCATGCGCAGAACCAAGCCAACTCTAATTTACAGACGCACCAAGAACTTAAGGGCCGTGCAATTGTTGTTAGGACACACTAAACTTGAGAGTACCGTTCGTTACCTTGGAATTGAAGTGGATGATGCCTTGGAGTTAGCAGAGCAAACGGAGGTTTGATATGATTTATGCGCGATGAGTGCAAACTAGTCGCGCTTAATTTATCCTCTGTAAAATAAGCTCTAATGATTGATCCAATCAATCACCTTAAGGCCTGAAATACGGTTAAATTTTTTAGTATTATTTGTAATTAGTGTTAGATTCAAGCTTAAGGCATGCGCGCCAATAATATTATCTAAGGCAACTATTGGCATTTTATAAGTTATTCCTTATGTCTTTGCTTTAATTGACTAGGCTGCCTAATTCGATTTTTACCTGCAATACTGAGAAGGCGAAGAAACTTTGGACATTCAAAATGATTAGGTGCTTTGCAAACGGCTGCATGCATTAGCCCATCACGCATAGAAGTCAGTTCTCTAATTTTTCTGTCCAATTCACTAGCTTTTGCTAAAAGAAGGTCAGTATTAATAACAGGACCATCTTGAGTAAACATTTCATAGATTTCCTCTAAAGAAAATCCAGCCTTTCGACCCAATGAAATAAACGCCAGTCGTTCTATAACATTAGCGCTGAACAAGCGACGCAACCCGTTCCGACCATAGGATTTGATTAGACCTTTTTCTTCATAATATCTTAACGTTGAAGCCGGTAAGCCTGATGCCTTTGCAACCACACCTATATCCATATTTTGTCCAATTCAAATTATATTTGACTTCAAGTTGACTTGAACATCTATCCTACTATTAATGCGCTACTTAATACATCAAATTTACGATTAAGTCAGTTGCATATTATTGATATTTAATGAGTTTAAGGAGTATGTATGCTTAATATTGAATGGATTATGTTATATCTTGCTTTAGGTGCTTTCGTAGGATTTATGTCTGGACTGCTAGGAGTTGGCGGCGGTGGCTTACTTGTTCCGCTATTAGCATCAATTTTTATTTATCAAGGAATGGGTTTAGAAAACGTTGTCCATATGGCGTTGGCGACTTCATTAGCCTGCATGATTTTTTCTTCTGCATCAAGCCTTCGGGCTCATGCCTCTAGAGGTACAGTTTTGTGGGATGTTGTTAAGGGAATGACACCTGGAATTATGATTGGAGCTTTTATGGCAACTCAAATCGCTAGTCATATTAATTCATCCTATATCGCAATATTCTTTGCCTTATTCATGGCACTTGTCGCTTTGCAAACATTTCTAAAGTGGCAACCAAAACCAAGTCTTAAACCAAGAACACTAATTGGATTGATTGTTTCTGGATTAGGCATTGGTTCTGTATCGTCATTAGCAGCGGTAGGGGGTGGCTTTCTTACGGTCGTGTATCTAGGTTATAAGAATATAGATATAAAAAGAGCTATTGGCACTTCAGCTGCAATCGGATTTCCTATTGCCATAACGGGCACTATTGGTTATATGATTAATGGCTGGGCTTCTACTATGGATAAACCTCTTACTTTAGGGTTTATTTATATTCCATCATTTTTTGCAATATCTATTTCTAGCGCTATTTCAGCTCCATATGGAGCGCGTTGTTCACATAATATGCCTGAAGCTAACTTGAAGAAGATATTTGCAATCATCTGTTTGGCGTTAAGTATAAAAATGTTAGTCTCATTTTGGTAGTTCCTAACATATTGATATTGTTAGATATCTGTCTTAGACCAAGAATGAAACATATCTGCTTTTTTGGTTGTGCTTAGCATGTCAATCCATCCATCTTTCATTGATTGGGTCATCTAAATATCAACTGGACGCAATTTTCACTTTAAAAGGTATCACTATGAAAAAAATAATTTCAATAATTACAGCTTCAATGCTTTGCTCTTGTGGCTTTATGACGCCTGTTAATCAATATGCAGGTGACCGACAAGACGTAAAAGCGATTGCGGTTATCCAAAGTTACGTGGAAAATCCATTAGCAGATGAATATCATGCAACTATTACTAGTTATACAAAAACTGAATCCTCTGGCGTCAAAGAGACAAAAAAATTCGGGTTGCCAGGTTTTACAGACTACGCTAGTAAAATTTATGTCCTGCCAGGAGAGTTTGAAGTTAATATTTATTGTTTTAAAGGGTTTACGAGCTACAGACCAAAGGTAAAGTTGGCTTTACAAGCAGGTCAAACTTACCTGCTAAATTGTGATGTCCTTCAAGGGCAAGCTTTTATCAAAGTTCAAGTTAACCCTACCTAGTAGATTTCTTTAGAAAAAATAAATTAGATTTTGCAGAATGTCTGCAATGGGTTGGAAGCGCTTATCTGATAAGCCTGCATTAGTCTTTGTGAATTTATTCATACTAATTACAGAAATAATCCATTAAGTGTTTTTAAACTTGCACATACTATTAATTAAAAGGATGATAGTCGCATGAAAATCTTTTTTTACATTTTTGTTAGGATGTTTTGGAACCGCTTGTATTCATTCTTGCTGGAATAGCATTTGCTTTTTATGGTAGCTACTGGACTGGATCACGCTTTCCAACTCTGGGATCAACAATTGGCCTACTGTTTCTATGCTGTTCTATTATGATTGTCCATCTTGATTTAGGATCAGCAACACTTGGAGATGGTGCCACATCAAGTTCGGCAGCGTTTCTAGGCATACTATGGATTCTTGAATTCATAAGTATCCTGCTAGCTGCTACACTATTTATTGCTGGATGGATAAGTCATGACCATGCTATTTCTAAGTTTTTTTTCGTATGTTTGTTTGTACCAACTTTAGTCTACGCTTTATTTTCAGCAATGCCGAAGAAAAATATAAATACTAAAGCAACTCAACAGATTGGGCCTGTTCAAATTCAACAGGGTTCGAAAAATGATGGGTATATTTGGGCCATTGATAGTCAGTTCATCTCGGATAAGGAATGCAAAAATGGTTCTCCAGAGTTTCTGGCTGGGTGCAGGCAGGGTGTAACTAAGAATCAAGCACGGGATGCAAATTAAGCATACTTATGGGCTTGTATTCTAATCTGGTCAAATCTACCTAACTATTGTTTGTCGCCTAAGTACGAGTATATGCCTGTCCAAAGCTGGAAAGGCTCAGGAACCTGCACTAGAAACTTTAAAAGTGGCGACAAGTTAACCAAATCATTTGAGGAGGGTTCACACCCTAAGTTTAACACTTACACTGTCACTGGCGGCACCGGCAAATACCAAGGTGCCAAAGGTAGCGGCACATATTCGTGCGATAGCCCGAACGACACCCTTTGTGGCGGCAGATTCAAAGACAAGATTCAACTGCACTAAGCTCACAAAAATTGTTAAAATCAAACGCTGACTGTAAATAATTGTGGAAAGGCTACGATTATTCACAGCCCTGCAAGCGCAATAACCATGCGCTTTTCGAAGGAGTTTAATTCTCGTGCGATTCTTTAATCGTCATCGCGCCTGTTTGGCTCACCATATATTCAACAGCGTTTTTCATTTCTGTATCACTTAGGTTGGGCAGCCCGCCACGTGATTGCATTAAGTTATGGCCTTTGATGGATGACTGCACTAAGCTTGCTATACCGTTGGATAGTCTTGGTTTCCATGCGACCATGTCGCCAATTTTTGGCGCGCCATTTTTGCCAGCAACGTGGCATTGTTGGCAACGCTCTTGCACCACCATTGCGCCAGAAAGTGCTTTGCCCGAATTTAAAGGTTTATTGGGTTCTAAGCCTTGGCCATTGGTGGCCATAAATACAACTGCCCTGCTCATTTCTAAATCAGTCAATTCACTTTGTCCGCCGTGCGCGGGCATATGGCGTAAGCCTGTAATGGCATGATTCACAAGTTGGTCTATGCCTTTAGAGGCGCGCTTACGCCATTCTGCTTGATCACCAATTTTAGGCGCGCCAAGTTTGCCAGTTTCGTGACAGTTGCTGCAAACCGAGCCAACAATCTCTTTACCCGTTCTTTCTGCAGCAAAAGAATTTAAACTTGTGGCAACAATGGCGGTAGTAAAAGATAAAATGCAAAACTGTTTAAACTGTTTTTTAAGCGAATGCATGTCTTGTGCCTTAAATTTATCTGGTTATAAATAGTTTAACCAGTTAGTTAGAACGTTATTTATCGGTTGGATGAGTGGGTTTTTTCAATTCACTTGCCTCGTTTTTTAAAAATAGCTGATAGAAAAACCCAAACATCAACAACATAAATATGATGGTGGCTAATGACAACAGGCCAGTGTAGGTAAAAAATAACTCGCGAAACATGACAATACCTCTCGATTAGCCACCCTTATCGTAACTGTAGGCTTAAAATAGTCGTAAAGCTTTGATATGAATCAATGTCCACGCATTGAGTTAACGAAATATGTGCAGGCGTTGCAAAACATTAACCAATGTAGCTAGTTTAGGCGGATAACGCTTCGCTCACCCGCCCTACCACGCAATATCCATTGGACTTACAGGGCAGGTGTTTATTGCTAATTGTGGCTTAAATATCTAATTCTGCCCACAACGCGGCGTGATCTGAGGCTGCATCTTTTGCAGACTTGATGGTTGGCAAATGCGGAAAAAGCGTGCCGTTAACGCCGCCCCAAACGCCACGGCGCTCGATGCCGCCCTGCAGCACTTTTTCGGCAAGTTTGGGGGACATTAAAATGTAATCCAATTTGCCCGATGCCGTGCCGTTGCCAAAAGTGCCAGGCCGTCCATCACCTACAAATTTGGCGTGCGTCATAATGTCCGTCAGGTCCGAACCTTCGCGCAGTAGCGCATCCATCGGCGCAAAATCAGGGTTTTCGTTAAAATCTCCCAGCAAAGCAATAAAGTCGTAGCTGGCGCGTTTGGCATCGTAAATTTTGCGCAATTGTTTGGTTTGGCGCGTGCGTTTGGCGTTTGAATCTGCAGGGGATCCAAAACCTTTTGATTTTAAGTGATTGATTAATAGGAGTAGTTTATTGCCTCTGGGGGTTGTGATTTCGTATTCAGGGCAGTCGCGACTAAAAATAATGCCGTCTGCATCTGCGTCGTCCACGTGGCTTTGCATGCAGGTGATGTTGAAGCCGTCACGCGTCATGATGCCAACATCAATGCCGCGGTCGTCATTGCCGTCTATCAGCATGATGTGTTGAAATGGCGCTACTTGCAACTTGGCCAGAACGTCCTCGTTAAAGCGTTTTAGGCCGATGCGATTTTCCGCCTCGACGACGCAAATGATGTCGGTTTGCAGCAGGCCGATGACGCGCGCGGTATTTTCGGTAGCAGATTCTTTTACCGCTTCTTTTTCCAGTTCAAACCAGCCTATCCAATCAGCGCGGCCATCGGCGGCGATTTCTGCAGGTTTATTTTTGGGGCGATATAGAAATTTGCCGCGAATATCTCGAAAGCGAATGAACTTGCTGACGCCGTTAGAAATTAATCCACGATGGCGTTTCATAATCGTCAGCAACTCATCTTTCGTCGCTGCGTTGTATGTTTCTTGTTGAATCAGCGTATTCAAGCGCTGAAAGTCTTCCAGCACGTTTTTGCCTTCATCCCAATTGTCCAAATTCATGGCTTTGGCGCGTTCAAACATATTTTCTACGTTAAATGTGGCTAGTCGCATGTTGGCCCCTAAAAAAGTGCTCTGCAGCCAATATCCATAAGGCTTACAGGGCAGGTGATTTAGTTATTTCAAATCAAAAGCGTTGCTTAAATTATTTGTATTGGCGTCGCGCTCGCCTAAAGCTTCTAAGTTAAAACGCGTTTCAATAAATTTTAAAATCGATGTCGTGTCGTATTCGGTGTGGTCGATAAAACCGCGTTTGGCAAAAGGTGAAATAATCAAAGTGGGTACACGGTTACCTGGCCCCCAACGGTCTTTTTTCGGTGGAGAGACGTGATCCCAAAAGCCGCCATTTTCGTCGTAAGTGACAATGACTGCGGTGTTCTGCCATTGCGGGCTGGCCTCAATACGCGCTAATAAATCGGCAATATGCTGCTCGCCAGAAAGCAAATCGGCGTAGCCCGGGTGTTCGTTTAAATCACCGACAGGCTTATAGAAAGCCACGGCTGGTAGCGTGCCGCTATCAATCGCATTTACAAAATCGGCTTCGTCTTTTAAATGCTTTGCGCGCTTCGTTGTGCCTGCAGCATAGTTGCTGAAATAGCCAAATGGTTGATGGTGAAATTGAAAGTTTTTGGCTGGCTTGCCAGCAACGGCATCGTTCCAGCCGCCTGAATACCATGCCCAAGTGATGTTTTTGGCAGAAAGTCTGTCGCCTATGGTTGTCATGGTTTGCAGCGGCAATTGCTTAATAGCAGGTGTATCTGGCTTATATGGCGGCGTCTTTGGCTGTAGCGTGTTTACTGCAAAACCGTCAATCACTTGGCCATCTTTTTGTAGATTTCCTGCGTCATCCAGCTCAATTGTTAGCTCTTTTGGTGCGTTTTCGTACCGTGGCGTGCAGGCGCAAACCAACCAAAAATGGTTTAAAAACGAGCCGCCAAATGCGCCTTGAAAAAAGTTATCCGCTAGCGTGTATTTTTTCGCGTATCTCCACAAGGGTAAATCGCGACCGTCGTAATAACCCATGACTAGCCCGCCCGCGTCTGAAATCGCGGCAAAGCGGTCATTTAAGCCGCCATGAATTTGCGCTTGATTTTGATAAAAACGATGCACTAAATCGCCAATTTTTTGGTCGGGTGGCACAAATTGGTCAATGGCAAAAGGTTGATTAGGTAAATCTTTGGGGAAACGCGTATCAATTTCTGCAGGTTTGTGCTCGTTGTTCATCACCGGCGGTAAAATTGTATATGGTTTTCCATCTAAATCGGTTTGCGGCAAGGCATTTGCAGCGCGTTGCAAACCATTGGCGCCAGGGAATTGACCGTAAAGATTATCAAAACCGTGATTTTCTAGATAAATTACCACGATATGCTGAATATTTTCTGTTTTTTGTTGGCTAACGCTGGCGCAACTGGAGAGCAAAAAAATAAGCGAAAGTAAAACAAAACGCATGGTGGTATCCTTAAGGCTGGTCTTCAAATACTGTCATGTGATTACTACAAAAATATGATGCTATTGTACATTTTGCATAATCAAGGTCTTAACTTAACAGAAAGTGCGCTGTGTTCATCCTGCCCTCCATTTGGAACATCATCTTTCCACCATCGTGTTTGTCATCGCGGCTTGGCATTTGCGCGGGTTCTTAGAGTCGCAGGGCATTTCCAAAGGTATTTTGTACAGAATTGTTGGCTTGGCTTAAAGGTAAAAAATATCACGCCCGTTGGCACGCCCGAGTTAGCACGTTATAACCCACAGTGGGCTTTGCCCTTTTTACGTCTTAACGAGGTGAAGGTGAAGTATTAGCTGTAATGATTTAATTTTTCCTCTTTAAGTCAAACTTTATATTACTTGACTTAATCAGGATATCCACCATCCAACCCAGACTGAGAGCACTTGAATGATTAAGCCCAATGTGACTTGTTGAAAGTACACTATACTTCCACTGAAGTAAGCAACTACAGCTTTAGAGGAAGCGTTCGCTGAAAATGCAACTAAGATTGGCATCGCAGTACTTTCTAAAATAAGTTTCCCAGCTGCAGCAAGCGAAGCCACAGCAATGGTTGGTGCATGTACATCTGCTAATCCAGCAATGCCTGAAGCTGCCACAAGCCCTGCTTGCCCAAACCATGTCTTTAAAGCAGATGAAACGATAGTAACGATGGTGATTATTGCAGCGAGTAACAACGCACTTTTTACACTAAAGGTTTGTGTTGCTTTGCTTGTTCCCCTGTTATCTTTGTGAAAAAACTTTATGCTTACCAGCAAACTATAGAGTGAAATTGAGAGGCCGCCAAAGATTAGTGGCCATGCCAGGGCGCTTAACGTTGGGGGGCTAATCGCAGTAAGTAAAATGGTAAGTTGTAGAATGGTTGCTAGGCTTGACAAAGTTGCCCCTGAGACTGCTTCAGCAATTAGTGTGGGTATTTCTTTCGATCGTTGACCCATGGAATTAATCACGGCAATACTAGAAATAAAACCAGATATTAGACCAACTATCGGTAGGCCGATGCGTGCCCCAAGCCAGCGTAAAACAAGGTGGCCAAGAGCACTAATTGTCATGACCAAAATCACTATAATCCAGAGGTTGCGAGGATTAATCGCCTCGAATGGGCCAATAAATTCATTCGGCACAAGTGGCAATATAATCAGTGTTGCTGCTGCTAATATAAGAAAATCGTTAAGCTCATCTTTCGTGACTTTGCTAAGCACAAAGACGTGGATTGGTTCTTTGGCAGCAAGTAAAATTGCAATCGTTACAGCAAGTGCTGCAGATAATGAGGGAGAACTCATTGCCAAGCCACCCAAGATGACTGTCATCGTTAATGCGATTTCAGTCGTAATTCCCAGATCCTGATTTCGTTGGCTATTGTGACTAATGGCAGTATATAAAGTCACACAAAGAATAGAAGTGATTAGAAGCCAAAAATTTAAACTACTGCTTACAGCACCTAATAAAGATGCAATTGTAAAGGTACGAATACCTCCTGAAGCACTTTGAGAACTAACTCTCTTACTTCGCTCTCTTTCAGCTCCAATCAGCAAACCAATCCCCAAGGCTACTGCCAAATTAAGCCAAAGAATGTTATTCACAATAATAGGCAATTGATTCACAAAAACAAAACTTTCATGGTAATTATTAACTCTACTCCTGTAGCACCTTGCAAAATTAAATAAATCAAAAAATATTTGAATAAATCGTACAGTAATTTTTCATGCTATCTTAGATTTAACAAAGCAGGAAAAAATTGATAAGCTAGAATATACTCTTTACAAACTAAAGGTAATACAACATGAATGCATCAATGGAGATGGTGTTGGGGGCTGTACAAGAGTATTGCTGGGCAGCAAATATCGCAGGACTTTTGCTCATGTTGATTACCCGCCTCTTTTTTCATTCACGCCTTGGTTGGGGTATCACAGGCGTTATTCTGCTTTCAGTTGCTTCTATCAATGCTATTGTGATTAGTCGCGTTGGCCTTAATCCATCTGAAACTGCAGCGTCCATTTTTGGCTTGGTGGTGCTTGGCTCATTGGGTAGCCGTTTTGTTGGCAACTGGATTACCAACGGCGCCAGCTAAAAATCGCCTTAGTTTATAAATCTTCAGCGCTACACTACAATCCCATAATATTTATTCGAAAGCTGTCATGACTTCACTACCCCCTTGTCCTCAATGTCAATCAGTTTACACTTATGAAGATGGCGGCATGCTGATTTGCCCAGAATGCGCATATGAGTGGAGTAACACAGTGCAGGTCGATGCTGGCGAAGCCGAGAAAGTGGTGCGCGATGCGAACGGCAATGTGTTGCAAGATGGCGATACAATTACGGTGATTAAAGATTTAAAAATTAAAGGTTCTTCGTCTGTAGTTAAGGTGGGTACAAAAGTGAAAAATATTCGCCTAGTAGATGGCGACCATGATATTGATTGCAAAATAGATGGCTTTGGCTCCATGCAGTTAAAATCGGAATTTGTTAAAAAGGCCTAGTGGGCATCTGCCTGCGAGCCAATAGCCATGAGCCTTCTAGAGCACTATTCAATGATATGATTCTGATTGATATTAATTCTCCTAATGAAATTTTATGCACGTGCAGTGGCACGACGCGTGGTGAGATTGAAAAACTGTTTAACGAAGGCTTGGATTTAGATGCAATCTCACGCAGAACGGGTGCGCTTTCTGGTTGTTCTGGATGCGAGTGGGATGTGTCGGAATTTGTAAGAAAACTGGCAGAGAAATCAGCTGAGCAAAAATAGCAGAGGAATATATCTGCTCTATGAGCCAATACCCATGTGGCTCTCAGCAAGTCTTAATTCATATGTCATTTTATAGTAGCAAAATATCTTAATTTTCACTGTATGATGTGCTCATGTTTACTCTGCCTTCAGTTTGGAATGTGCTTATCTCCACCATCGTGTTTATAGTGGCGGCTTGGTATATACGCCGATTTTTAGATGAGCAAGGTATTCCCAAAGGTATTGCGCGTAGCATTGCCGTTTTTGCGCTGGCGTATGCGGTGTCTTGGATTTCGGGTGAGGCGGTAGATTACATTCAGGAAAAAATTGAAGGTCCTAAAGCGGCAACCCAGTTAGATTTGGGCATGCCGATTGACCTGTAGTTTACTGACATTTAGCATACTTACATCGGCTTAACTTCACCACATTTAGCGCCTAGCCATTTGCCATTAATATCTGCTTTTTCGTTTACGGGCTTGCCTTGCGCGGTGCCAGTAAATTTGCTGCCGCCTATAAAACTTTCTGCGCTGGTTAAGCGCCCTTCTGCTGCACCGCTGCCTTTCAGATCGGCGCCATCACAAGTAAAATCCACTTTATAGTCATTGCCTTTGCGGCTGGTATTTTTTGAGGCACAACCTGTTTGATCTTGATAAAAATTGGGCAACGCCTTTTGTTTCGCCATTTCTGGCGTGATGCAAGCTTTGGTAATGGCTGCACCATTTTCAATTTCTGGCATTTCAACACCATATTGCTTGGCTAAATCACGGGCAGCTTGCATTTGGTCTGGCGGAATCGCCGGCGCTAAACGCAATAAATCGGATGAGGTGGTAATCTGCCACAAGCCAGGGCGCATATTAAATTCACTTGCGTTGGCGGTTGATATTAGACAAATGATGCTAAGTGCAATTAAAGGGACTATTTTTTGCATTGAGTATCCTAAACAAGTGTTACATACTTTTTGGAGGAAATTAAAAGCGTTAAGTTCAGCGCATTTAATTTTTGCATTAAGCCACTGCTCTGTGATCCAATATCTATAAGCCTCTCAGGGCATCGTTTAAATATGACCAATCATGTGATATAAACTTAATATCATCTATTGCGTCTATCATAGTGAGCGCTATACTTTGCACATGCGCGTGAGCGAAAATTATTTAAACGATTAAGGGTTTTGAGTGATGAAAAATTTATTCATTAAAAACGCAGTGCTGATGATGTTTGTTTTAACTGCTGTGCCTGTGTTTGCAAGAGATATTTCGCACGAGCAACAAGCCGCATATGATGCACGCGAACATTATTCGGATGCGGTTTCAGATTATGAGAGCTCTGGCAAAAAAGTAGAGGCGCAGAAAAAACTGCTGGAGCGCGAGCAAGCCAAATTGAAAGAGTTGCAAGATAACCAAATTGCCGCGCAAAAAGAAGTAGATAATGCCAAAGCCGATATGGATGCCAAATCCAAAATTTTGGATGAGGCTTGGGAACAGCGCGATAAATAGCAATGAAAATATGGCTTAGCATATGGTTACTATGCCTAGCGCTGTTGATTGCTGGCGCTTGGTGGTGGCATTTGAACGATGAAGTTGACGATAATCAGCTGCAGAAAACCGTGTTGCAAGAGGATATTTATGCCTGTGATGCGATTACCGAAAAAGCTGCAGCGAATTTGGTGGCGATTGTGGAGGAGCAAAAATTAGAAATTGCGGGTCGCAAAGCGCACGTGTTTAAGCTTTGTATGAAAGATCATGGCTATATTGAAAATCCTGCATGGACTAAATACTCTGCACCAATTGCAGAAAACGTAGCAAAACAGACGAATGTATCGGTGGATGAGGCTATTGAGAACTTGCGTCGCGTAAACATGATGCAGTTTAACGCAGAAAAAGGCGCGCCATTGTTTTGGACAAAGGCTGCAACCGCAAATTAGTGTTCTAGTACAACTGCTTTTTCTACAAAGAAGTAGTGGTCATCAAAAGAGTGGTTCAGCAACTCTGCCTCTTGCAACGCTTGTACAAAACTCATCGCCTCAAACACAGGTTGATTTTGCTCGTTCAAAACTTGATATATTGCCATTTTTTGCTCCTTCAAAATTTAAGTGTAAGCGTAATGTATGACAATAAAATTACAGCAAAATTCACGCCAAATAATTAATAAAATGAATGAGTTAGCCAAATTTTTAAGAACTGATATTTATCATTTAGTTATCATTTTATCTTAAAGTAATTTATGATTAAGGGTAAAAAATCAGTGCGCAATATTTGTGCAAAAAGTAACAAACAATGTTAATTTCGCCCCATGAACCCAGATGATCTCCAACGTTTAGTGACCCTTGAAATGCCTTATGGCAAATATAAAGGCCGTTTGCTTGCCGATTTGCCTGGCAATTATCTAAATTGGTTCGCGCGCGAGGGATTCCCTAATACGGAGTTGGGGCGCTTGCTGCAGTTGATGCAGGAAATTGACCACAACGGTTTATCCACTTTGCTGGAGCCTTTACGAAAGAAAAATAAATAAAGCGACGGATTATTGCAAGCCTCAACGTTTAATGTTTACATCATTCAAATAGTGATGATATGAATTAGAAGTTTTCAATTTAAACTTTTTGGAGAAACAACATGAATAAAATACTTGTCGCAATTTCAGCTTTAGCTTTTACCGCAGTTTTAAGTGCACCCGCACAAGCAGGTACGCGTGACCCACGTGTGAACCAACGTCAACATAATCAACATGCGCGTATTGCGCAAGGTGTAAAATCTGGCGAATTGACCAAAGCCGAAGCAAAAGATTTACGCAGTGATCAACAAGAAATCCGAACTGAAGAAAAAGCATTTAAAGCAGATGGCAAGTTAACTAAAGATGAGCGCCAAGAATTGCATCAAGATCAGAATGCTGCCAGTAAAGAAATTTATGCAGAAAAGCATGATGAGCAAGAACGCCCACGCGCTAAGTAATTGGCGAAGTGATAGCAAGCAATTAAAAAACCAGCGAAAGCTGGTTTTTTACTTTCTATTTATCAGATATTAATCGTCGATAACTAGCTTTAGGATCGCTGCCTTCTTTCAATTCAAGTGTATTTTTTGAGCTTAAGCGTGCACTAAAAGTGAAAGAGAAAGTGGTTTCGGTGGGATGATTCACGCGCAATACACAGTTCTTAAGTGACCAAGTGCCATCCGAAATCTCAGGTCGTTGATGTAGCCAAGAATTGAATACTTTTATATTTTCAT
Source organism: Methylophilaceae bacterium (assembly GCA_046153505.1). Classification (GTDB taxonomy): domain Bacteria; phylum Pseudomonadota; class Gammaproteobacteria; order Burkholderiales; family Methylophilaceae; genus JBJXDT01. The sequence continues at coordinate 15,938 of JBJXDT010000035.1, forward strand.
CTAACTCAAAAGACATTTCTTCAAAAGCGCCGGGACCACTTTTAATATGCCAATCCCCGATAAGCTGCTTTTCAGTTAAATTGCAACTACCTGCAAGCGTGGTGAGTGGCGATAATGTAAGCAAGATACTCAACATGCGTTTCATAAAGTGATTATGCACCTAAGAATTAATCTTTAATCAAGTTTTCTAGCGGCTTGCCAATATTGGCATCAGGGAACATAGCTTTAGTCACTTGGTCTGGCGCTAAGCCATAACTGGCGCTGGCGAGTGAGGCAATGAGGGTATCTAAGTTAAGCGTAGGTTTTAAATCGCGACCTTCGTATAGGTTACTTTGGTTTAAGCCGGGCCAATCACTTATTACGCGGCCGCCATTGACATCACCGCCTAAAATCATAGCGGTTGAGGCGGTGCCATGATCGGTGCCGCCCGTGCCGTTAGTGGCGGCAGTACGGCCAAACTCTGTGGCTACCAACACTGTAGTTTTTTGCCAAACCGGTCCTAAATTATTGCGTAATGCGGCAATTAAAGTATCGAGCGACTTAAGCTGTTTTGCCAAGCGCGCTTCTTGCGCGCTGTGTGTGTCCCATCCGCCAGTTTCTATCATAGCTATACGAGGTCCTGTGGGGTTCGCCAAAAAGCCCGCAGCTAATTTGCCAAGGCTAGCAGGGTCTTGCTTGGCGCCGTCATTTTCTGCCATATTGTTGGTATCCATGGCGGCTGTCCATGCATTGTGTAGTTGCACATCATCTGCATAAAGTTGGCCTACGCGTAGCATCAAATCGTCCGAGGCTTCTGGCAAGTGAGAGGTAGCGTAGGAGCTCACTTCTATCTTGCCGCGTAATGCCATCGGGATGGAGGAGGAAAACGCAATCGCCTCATTTTTACTGGGGGGTAACAAAGTAAGCAAGCGGTTCATCCAGCCATCTTTAGTCTGGTAGGGCGCATTACCCCCAGTTTCTAGCACATTTTGTGCATCAAAGTGAGAGCGCTCGCGGTATGGCGAGGCCACGGCATGCGCAAATAAAGCTTGGCCTGTGCCATACATTTTGGCAGTTTCTACAAGTGAAGGGTGCAAGGCAAACATACCATTAAGTTTTGTGGCTTGCGATACATCAATCGCCAACGTACCCCGCAGTCTGGCATAAGCAGGGTCAGCATAAGGAATCACCGTGTTTAAGCCATCAGCCGCGCCACGTTGGATAATAAAAATAAAGCGGCGGTCTGTATTAGCATTGGCAAACGCAATATAAGGAGAGGCTAACAAAACTGCTCCACCCATGCCGGCAAAGCGCAAGAATTCACGACGTTTCATGGCTATCTCCTTAAAAATTCAGGGCACACCAGCATTAACGCCAAGCCCGTGGTGGCACTCTCGGCGCGGCTAATTGCGCTTTTGGTTTGTGGGCTAATTGCACCTACTAACACTTTATCGCTTAATGTTCTGGCATCCAGTGTGTCGCCATATGATGCAACCAAGCGCTGTGCTAGCTCTACACGGCGCAATAAAGCGCTGGGCGATGCCCATGTCTCGGCAATATCATCATAGCCAGCAGGGGAGCCTGGCTTCCACACGGGCATACCTAATTGATTGAGCAATGGGACTGCCATAATATTTGATTCTTGCTTGCCAAGTGCACGCATGCTGGATACCAGCCATTCCCATGGATTTTTAAATTTTGTGGGCGTGGTTTGCCATGCTTCTGGCGCATCTACTAAGGTTTTATACAAACTAGGCAAATCGCCTTTGGTGTTGATAAAGTTATTCTTGAGCTTTTCAATCAAGCTATCGGGGGGTGAGTCGCCCACAAAGTGGCGGGCCAGTTTGGTGGCAATGTGTATAGCAGTGGCAGGAGAAGCCGCCAAATCATTTAAAATTGCATCGCCTTGTGCCTTGCCTGTTTGGCTATAAGTTTTGCTTAAAATTGTGCGCGTTCCAGGCTCATGGAGCATCGGCCTAAATGCAAAACCATGGTTGCCTTGTTGCATGTCTTTATCGCGATTTTCTGCTTGAATGCTCCAGCCAGTGAGCGCGCGCGCAAATTCGGTAACATCAGCTTGCTTGTAGCCACTACGTACCCCAAGGGTATGTAACTCCATAATTTCACGTGCTAAATTTTCGTTTAAACCACGTTTTTTGTCTGGTCTGCGCACCGCTAAACGGCTAGCTGCAAAACTGTTGGGGCCAATAGAATTGGCTTGGTCTAAAAATAACAACATAGCGGGGTGTTGCTCCACCGCAAACAGCATATCCTTGAAGTTGCCCAACACATTGGTGCGAATGGCGTTGAGCTCATAACTGCCAGATAAATCGAGCACCGGGAGTTTTTCTATAGAAATTGCAAAATGGTTTGCCCAAAAATAAACTAAACGCTCTACAAAAGGCGCAGGAGTGGTAAGCGAAGTTTCTACGCGGGCTCTAACGGCTGCGGCATAATCATCTCGTACGCCACGCCTGAACATATTCCTTGCAGCGCCTTTTTCATCACCATTTTCTTCAGTTTTATTTTGCGCTTTTAATTTTTTGTATTCAGCAAATTCTGCCATCACCTCATTGGTTTTAGGTAGTGCCGCCCAAACGGTTGGTGTCGCTTGGTATTGTGAGAATTGTGCTAACAACCACTTTTTTGCATCAATCGGTGGTGTGTCGTCTGGTCTAGCTCCTAACCCAAAACGATTTAATGCAATGGCTGCTGGAGACATTGAAGTAGGCGCGGACATATTTACTCTCTTTCGTGCTCAGGCGGTGGAGGTGGCGGCACCCCGTTATCCTCATCTGGGCCAGCTACATGACGCTCTGGTGGTGGCTCATTAAGCATTGGCGGTGGGCGCAGCGGCCCTTTTTTAGCCAAACCTTCAGCTAATTTTTGACGTTCTTCAGGGCTGAGCTTTTCAGCAAAGCCCACAATCGCTTGTTCCATATGCATGCGCACTGCTCTATCGGCCTCGCGCGTGCGCGCCATGGCATTTTCAATAGCTAATTTATCAAAAGTGGGAGCAGATAGCTGTTTAAGCACTTCTGCACGCGCTTCAGCAGAAGCTTTCACCAGTGGCAAAGAGGTTCTGCGTGATTCCCGAATGGTTTTTTTGAAAAGCCTTTTTTGTTCTAATGACAAATCTTCGGCTGCAAAACGTAATGCCATTCCACCGTCTTTTTGGGCAAAAGGCGGTCCGCCGTGTCCAAGCATTCTGTATGCTCCAGCAGCTAAGCCGCCAACTAAAAAAGCATTTAAAATCACAGAGGCAATCAATGCCCACTTCAGTTTGTTTGTCATTTTATCCAATCCAATCTTGTCCATAATCGATGTTATCGGCTGTGCTTGTGGAGTTATCTGCAGTTAAGTTGGTTGTCCAAACAGAAACACATAATGCACCAGCCATGGCAGTGGCAAGCCCCACACCTGCAATTTTTAAGTTAAACCATGCAGAAAGCTGTTGCCAAGTATTTTCTTGCGCTTGTGGTGCACTGGCAACAATGCTTTCGAATAAGTCCCGGCTGGCTGGCGCTATGCTATAGCTTGCCAACAAGGCATCGGTTTTTGCTTCCTCATCCAATATTTGGCGCATTTCTGCAAAATTTGTTGTGCTAAGCTTGTTTAGTTTATCGCGATGCTCTTTTGGCCAATGACTAATTTCAGCACCATAAATTTCGCTTAATTTTTTAAAATCTTCGATTGTCATGTTGTTTCCTTTACAAACCCCTGCTGGAATAGTAGTGCTTTTAAATTGCGTCGCGCTCTTGAAAGCAAGCTCTCTAGGGCTTCAACGCTTATTTGCATTAATCCTGCTGCCTCTACATTAGAGAACTCTTGATAATATTGCAGCACTAGCGCTTCTCGCTGGCGCGTTGGCAACATGGCAAGTGCATTAGTCACTTGGTCGCCTTGCTGAGAAGCCGCCAAACGCTGTTCTGGAATTAAATCTGGATCAATTTGCTCAGGAATTTCTTCATCGGAATATTCCTGTCTGCCACGTAACTTGTCGTAGCATAGATTTAACGCAACGCGGTGCATCCAAGTATCAAACTTTGCACCATCTTCTCGCCAAGTGGCTGCGTTTTTCCAAACGCGCACAAATGTTTCTTGTGCCATGTCCTCTGCTTCTGCACGGCTACCAAGCATGCGCACTCCTAGCGCAATTAGTCGTGGCAGTTTAAGCGCCACAAACTGCCTGATGGCCGTTTGGTCGCCAGCTGCAATGCGCGGCAACAGCGCGGCATCAGGATCGTGTTCAATCATTCAATAATCCTATAGGTTTAAAACTTAAACGCACGATGTTCGAATATCCGTCGATTGTAATGAAATAATTTAAAAATATGGATTGACTTGAAAATAAAACGCAACACTTTTGAGAAGTTTCAGGGATAAGTTGCTGACAAATGCACTGAATTTGTGCGTAAAAACTCTATCTTCGCTAAAAAAGAACTAATAAAAATTATATTAATCTCAACAACCAATTTGCCTTAATTCTATTTAAAAAAGTTAAGTCGTGAATCATTGCAATTCCTCGAACTAGCTAGCTTTAACGGTGGTTATCAGCAATTTGTTTATCGTAATTTTGGGCTAATCTTTATTTAAATTCTGTCGATATTAAGATTAAGACCAAAAGATCTTTTGCGCATAATTCGAATAGTTTGGCACGCGATATGCTTAGTTAATAGTGGACGGATTGATTAATTTTTTTTGCTTTTATAAATAATAATTTTTTGTGAGGTGTAACAACTTTTAATATGTAGATTGGGAACAATCATGACAAAACTACTTTGTGCTTTACTTTTGTGTATAGCGTTACCCGTTGAGGCAGCACCCACCGATGAGTTGCTACAAAAAATCAATGCTCATGTGGTGCGAGTGCAGGTTGCGCTAGCAAACGGTGCTTATGGGGTCGGTTCAGGCGTGGTTGTAGCCAAAGATCAAGTAGTCACTAATTGTCATGTTATTGCCAATGCCACGAATATAGGCGTCGTCAGCAATGGTGAAAATTTTAGCGTAAGTGCGATTAAGCCTGATTGGCATCACGATGTATGTATATTAAAAGTGGAAGGTTTGAATGCGCCTGTTGCAACAATCGGCAGCAGTAAAAACCTAAAATACGAGCAAGCCGTATTTGCAGTTGGCTACCCTGATTTTTCAATGTCTCCATGTGCAACTTTTGGCTTTGTAAAAGGTTTGTTCCGTATGGACGACAGCGTGGTGATTCGCGCGACCAGCACTTTCCGCCAAGGTGCAAGCGGCGGCGGCGTGTTTGATGATGATGGCAATTTGGTGGGTGTAATAGCGCTTAAAAGCCCAGGTCGCAATGCTTATTATTACAATTTGCCTGTGGAATGGGTGCAAGCACTTTTGTCCAAGCCCGAGCAAGCCATTAACACAAATAGCGAGTTGCCATTTTGGGCGGAAAATGAGCAAAAATGGCCATATTTTATGCGCGTGGTGCAGCCTTACCTGACCGAGGATTGGCAAGCATTATTGACAGTAGCTAGTCAGTGGGCAGCCCAAGACCCTAACAGCTCAGAAGCCTTGTTTTACTTGGCTGCGGCTGAGTATGCAACCAATGATATCAGCAATGCAGAAAATCACTTACACCAAGTAGTTGCCATCAATAAGCGCCACAGTCAGGCGATTTATTATTTAGCCTTAATAGCAGAAGAGAATGGTAAACATACTGAAGCCTTGAACAATGTTGCATTGTTAGATCATTTGGATGTGACTACTGCCGATCAACTCAAGCTTGCGATGGGCATCACAGGAAGTTCGCGCTGAATTAGCGGCTTAATTGTCTAATGTTTTATAGATTGAATGTTTTATTGGCTGAGAAACACTTAGGCGAGTTGCTATAAGTAATAAAAAAAGCAACTAATTTTGGCTTAAACGTTGACACAGAGCCTTGCTGTGGGTACAGTAACAGCACCTTTAACCCAACCAGAGAGAACATAATGAACAAATCTGAATTAATTGATGCAGTTGCTAAAGATGCCGGCCTAACAAAAGTAGATGCAGGTAAAGCTATTGATGCAGTTACTAGCTCTATTACTAAAGCTTTGAAAAAGGGCGACACCGTTACCTTGATTGGTTTTGGTACATTTAAAGTATCAAAGCGCGCAGCTCGCACTGGTCGCAACCCACAAACTGGTAAAGAGATTAAAATTGCCGCACGTAAAGCACCAGGCTTTAGCGCTGGCAAGGCGTTAAAAGAAGCTGTAAATAAATAATTAAGTAAAGACTTAGTTTGGGAGTATTAAAAAGCTCGCTAGGGATGGTGGGCTTTTTTGTTTCCAATTTGCGCCATTTTGTTAAACTTAGGCCGCACCTATCCAAGCAGAAATTTCTTCTTGGCCGTAATAATCGTCGGCTAATTGCCAGTGTCTGAGGTCATCTTCGATTTGTACTGCAACGATTAAGTTGAGATAATCGTTTACTGGGTAATCTTGTTCGTCCAAGGTTTGATATATCACCATGCTAAGTTCCTTTGTTCGCTTGTCTACATAGATATCATCGACCAATAAAAACAAAACTTAAGCATAAATAGCGCTTTATTGGTGATGGTTTAGGTATTGAAATTAACAATAATGCTTTGCTTATTGTTTGCCAAATGCATGCGCATCAATCTTAATTTCTTCCACATGGAAGTAATGATCTGTGTTCCAAAATGTAAGCAATTCTGCCTTATGCAAGGCGTAATCTAGGTCGTTATATTCGCCGATTGGGTGATTTTGTTCGTCTAAAACTTGATAAACCATCATCGTTAGCTCCTTTCAAACTGTGGTAATTAGAGTATTGCACACTGAAATGATGGCTAATATTTGGAATAAAGCGGCTTTTATGCGGTACTTTTCAGATTAACTGACTAAGTTAGAATTTATTTAGTCAGATTCGGTCTAGTCATTTACTATGCTACTTTTAAGCAAAACCAAGCTGGCAAAAGCCAGCAGCAAATAAAACAGTAATGTCCTTACCAATAATCGAAAACAATTCAGACTGGGAGCTACCAACGCGTGGCGAAAAGGTCTTTAGCCTACGCATCAGTCGTAAAACCTTAGTTGCGCTAACGCTCTCGATTTTGCTGCATTTGGCTTTGTTATGGTTTTTTGCGCCAAGATTGTTTTCTATGGGGGCGCCAGTTAAAGAGGCGCCACCATTTGAAGTGAGCTTAGGCCCGCCACAAAAGAAAGAAGTAGCAAAAGTGGAACCTATGCCATTGCCTGCAGAGGCAATACCAGAGCGGCTTCTAGAGCCAGTGCAAAAATCCATAAAACCAAAACCAATTAAAGAAAAATCCACACCGCCCAAACAAGTTAAACCTGTAGAGGTGGAGAAAAAATCTGACTTTTCGGTGCCAAAAGTACCCGAGATTAAAAAACAGTTACCACCAAAACCTAAAGTGGAAACTTCACCAGCGCCATTACCAGGCGAGGATATGCAGGCTTATATCAAGCGTCAAAAAGAGGCGAAACTGGCGCAACAAGGTGCTTCGAAAGAAGATGCCGAAGAAGTGTTGGCGAGTAATAACACACAAAGCGAAGGTGAAAAGCGTGACGCTAAAATTAAGGAAAACTTGAAGTTTGATGGCACAAACGGCATTTTTCAGATTCGCGAAATGGGATTGCATAGCGCGAAATTTAGCTTTAAAGGTTGGAAAAATAACATCAATAGTGCGCGTTTGGAAATTTTTGAAGTTGACGTGCCAGAAGGCTCTGATGGCAAGCATGAGGTGATTACAAAGATGATTGAAATCATCCGCAGAGAATACAGCGGTGAATTCAATTGGGATTCTTGGCGGCAACAGCGCGTTGTGGTGCTTTCCGCGCGCGTGGAGGACACCGCCGCACTGGAAAGCTTTATGATGACCGAGATTTCTTGGCCAAGTCGCTAGCAGTTAGCTACCAGCACCGCGCAAAAAGTCTGGCTTGCCAAGTTCCACACCATTGTGGCGCAAAATATCGTAAGCCGTTGTCACGTGAAAAAACACGTTCGGCATGACCCATTTCAGCAAATAATCTTGCCCAGTAAATTCCATTTTGTGCTTGCGCACCATCAATTCAATATTGCGTTTTTCCGCACCTTCAAATAGCGCAGGTGTTATGCTATCGATAAACGTTAAAGTTTTGGTAATACGTGCTTGCAAATCAGCGAACGTGGTTTCGTTATCCTCATAGCTTGGAATTTCTACGCCAGCAAGCCGCGCAGCCCCGCCTTTGCTCATGTCGGTGGCAATTTGCACTTGGCGAGAGAGCGGAAACATATCAGGAAACAATCTCGCGTTGAAAAACACCGTAGGCTCAATTTCTTTGGCTGTCGCATGTGCCTCGCCTTTTTTTAGTATGTGCGAAAGGTTGTTAAGCGTGAGTTTGAGTGGCGGAATGGTGAAATCGTACATTGTTAGCATGGCGAACTCCTTAAATTTTAAATTTTAGTTTCAGACGCAACCACATTTGCGTTAGTGCGTTGCCATCTAGCTTGTAATGCTTGTGTAGCGGCTTTTTCACTTCCCAAACCGCGCTTAACCCTGCGGGGAAAGTCACTAAATCGCCTTTGCCAAAGCTCACAGGTTCACCGCCAGTAGGTGTTATTATGCATTCACCTTCAAGAATATACGCTATTTCTTGCTCTGGGAAAACCCAGTCAAAGGTGGAAACTTCTTTTTGCCACGTAGGCCATTTTGTTACCTTAAGTGCATCCAGTTTAGTTTGCGCTGGCTTATGTTCTACATTGATTTTTATCATGAATTTCCTAAAGTTAATGAAGTTGTTGCAATTCTAGTTTGCGTAATTTTGGTGCAAATTTCGCAGTGATACCGACGATACTGAGTGTCATTATCCCACCAAAAACTACCGATGGCACTAATCCCATAAAGCGCGCCATCACGCCCGATTCGAAAGCACCTAGTTCGTTGGATGAGCCAATAAAAATGCCGTTGATAGCTGAAACACGACCACGCATGGCGTCAGGCGTAACAAGTTGCATGATAGTGCTGCGCAGCACCACGGAGATGCCGTCGAATGCGCCAGAAAGAAATAGTAGAAAAGCAGCCAGCCAAAATTGCGTGGTCAGCGCAAAAGCAATAATGCACACGCCAAAACCCGCCACGGCACCAAGTAGCCAGCGTCCTGCATATAGATTGAGAGGGTGGCGTGCGAGATACAAACCCATCAGAATGCCGCCAGTGGCTGGGGCAGCACGTAAAATACCCAAACTTTCAGGGCCTAAATGATAAATATCGTGAATAAATGCAGGCAACATAGCAACAGCGCCGCCAAAAAGTACAGCAAACATATCGAGCATTTGTGCACCAAAAATTATCTGATTGCTAAACACAAATCGCAGACCTTGCGCGATGCTAGTAAATACGGGAGGCGCGTCCTTATTGGCTGGCGGCTCTTTTACTTTAAGCGTAAGCAATGTGATTGCAGCGCCTAAAAAAAGCAAAGTAGCCACAGAATAGGCGACGGTTTTATTGGCAAAACCAACCAACAAACCTCCAATCGCTGGACCCATCACCAAGCCGAATTGAAAAACGGATGTGCCAATCCCAGAGGCGCGTGTAAAATCTTTACGTGGCAAAATAATCGCAAACAGTGTGCTGTAGCTAGGCGCGATAAAGGCGCGCGCAAGGCCAGTAAAGGCAATGCTCGCATATATCCAAAAAATAGAATTACTATGAATCCAGTTTAAAGAAATTGCCGTGAGGATTGTAGTATTAAGGCATAACATCAGCGCTGCAGCCACGCCAAAGCCGCGCCGTGAATAAAAATGGTCAACTGCATGCCCCGCAAATAGCGCAAAGCCAAAATACGGTATCACCTCTGCAAGGCCGATTAAGCCGAGCGCAAGCGTGTCATTGGTAATCTCGTAAATATGCCAACCGACCACAACGGTGACAATTTGATACGCAAAAACCATTTGAGTGCGATACCCTAAAGCTTTAGAAAAGCGTGGTCATGGAGTTTGAAAATTGGGTTTGATAAAATAGCCATTATTTAATTTTTGGAACGCGCCATAAATACCAGCTAGCTACCGTCCTATATGGTCTCCAAGCTTGCCCGAGCTCAGTAATTTGTTTACGTTTTGGAGCAGCTTCTAATTTTTTAAGACGTTTATAACCTTCACAAATACCAAAATCGTCTGCGGGTAAAATATCCATTCGGCCGAGCGAGAACATTAAAAACATTTCTACTGTCCAACGTCCAATGCCTTTTAACGTGACTAATCGTTCAATCAATGCTTCGTCGCTTAATTTTTCTGCGGATTTTCTATCAGGTACTAATCCAGTTTGCGCTGCATTTGCAATAGCATAAATGGTCTCGATTTTACGGCCAGAAAAGCCGCAGGCACGCAAAATATCAAACTCAGTTGCCAATATTTGCGCGGGGGTTGGAAATTTTTTTGCGTACAAATCTAAAAATCGCGCCAAAATTGCATCTCCAGCCTTTGGATGTAATTGCTGGTAGGCAATCGCACTAATCAGGGAGGCATATGGCTCATCGGCATCTACTGTAAACATACAAACACCAACGGTTTTAATCAACGCCGCCCAGTCAGCATCAATTTTGGCAAGAAAATCAGTCGCAATTTGGTGTGTGCTAGGCATTCGTTCATTATAACGTTTTCGAACGAGATGCTCGCTAAACAGGTAAAATATGCGTATGCAAGTTGATTTAACACAAGCAATTTCACTTTTAAAGCGCGGGGAAGTGGTGGCGATTCCCACGGAGACGGTTTACGGTCTTGCTGCGGATGCTAGTAAAGACGAGGCTTTGCGGCAGATTTATGTGATTAAACAGCGTCCTGCAGATAACCCACTAATCGTACACATTGCAGATGCTAAACAAGTGAGTGATTTTGCGGCTGAGTTTTCTCCATTAGCACAAAAACTGGCGATCGCATTTTGGCCAGGGCCATTTACCTTGGTGCTACCAGCCAAGGAAAGCATCTCTAAAATTCTGCGCGGTGGTCAGCCCACAGTAGCTTTGCGCGTGCCAAGCCACCCGCTGGCTTTACAGCTTTTGCAAGAAAGTGGTTTGGCGCTGGCAGCGCCATCAGCCAATAAATTCACACAATTAAGCCCGACGACTGCCGAGCATGTCACAGCAGGTTTGGGCGATAGTGTACCCGTGTTAGATGGCGGCTCGTGCAAGGTAGGTATTGAATCGACCATTGTGAGTGTACAAGGCGAGAATTGGCAATTGCTACGCTTGGGCATGGTGCCAGAAGCTAAAATCCATGCACATGCTGGCCGACCTGCATTGCAAGGGAATAATCCAACGCCCAAAGCGCCGGGGCAGCATTTGCTACATTATTCGCCTAGAACGCCAATCAAATTGTTTACTTCACGCGAGAGTTTAATCGCATTTGCAGCTTCGCAAAAAAACTGTGCAGCCTTAGTTTTTGGGGACGATTTGAAGCCAAATTGTGTGCATTTTAGTTTGCCAAATCGCTCAGAAGAAGCTGCGGAGCGGCTATACGACACATTGCACCGCATGGATAGCTTAAAAGTAGATTTACTACTAATTGAAATACCGCCAAAAGCACCCGAATGGCTAGCGATTGAGGATAGATTAACGCGCGCGGCACATACAAATTAGGGCTTGTTAAAGCCCTAAAAAAAGCGTAATTTACACGCTAACGAATAGCATTTCCTATGGAGAATGCCATGGATAATAAATATGGTTTAGGTAGCACAAAAGTCGCAACTGAGCACCACGAAACGCAGCATAAATCAGCAGAAACGCTTGCAGTTCAGTGCAAATTTTGTGGTAGTAGCGATTTAACTTTAAGTCCCACGATGCATGACCACTTATGCAATGCCTGCGGTGAGTGGCAAAATGATGTGCCTCAGGGTTACTCCACTGGCCGTAGTAGCGATTATTGACTTGTGGCTGGTTTTAACGCTTCTGTAAATTCATTATCTAAATCCGTATTAATTGCTTTTAGTGCAATATGTGTGTGTTCCACCTCGGCTTGATTACCGTTACGATTGGCGATTAATCCCAGCTCAAACAAGGTGGCAGGGTGTTGCGGCTGCAATATGAGCGTTTGTTTAAAATATTGATTTGCTTTCGGTAAATCGCCTAAGTTTTCTTCTGCCATGCCAGCGTAATAGTTGGCTTCTACGCTATTTGGTTCTTTTAACAGCCAGTTTTGCGCTACTTGCTTCACATCTTCCCAACGTTTGTTTTGAAATGGTAAGACAATGCGCATAAAAAACGGCCGTGCTTCTTCTGGCGCATCCCAAAAACCAGCAGCAGCAGCTTGATCCATAGGCACTTCGGGCGTTTGCAGTAAAGCTTTAATCCAAGCAACAGGCATATTGTAATAATAGGCGCCATGTCCAGGGCTCTTAAAGGTGCTAATGCCAATAAGTTTACCTTCGTAATCGAAAATGGGGCTACCACTAGCACCAATGGCAAATGCAGCTTGAGTGCGGATCACCTCACTGCCATCCATTGCGTAAAGCGCCTTAATTTTACTAAAATCAATATAAGGCGCGGGAGAATCGCCTGGCATTGAGATAGAAATTATCGGTTGCTCGTATTTTAGACTTTCAGAATCACCCAATGCCACGGGCGTGAGGTTAGCCCATTCAAAACGCATAATACATAAATCATGCTTCCAGTCGGCCTGCATGGAAACGGGAGAATAAGATTCGCCCCAGATACGAATGGTAATGCCACGAGTGTTGGCAATGACGTGGCAATTGGTCACCACATGGTTTTTGCTAATAGCCACACCTGTGCCATGGCCTAAACCACCCGATTTTTCATTGCTAATCACCTTCATAAGTGATTGCTTTAAACCATATAAAAATGCGTCAGAAGGCTCTGCAACTTCTGCTTTTGCTCCACCGACATAAAAAGCAAGAGCAACAATAAACAATTTTTTAAACATTATTGCGCACCTTCTGATTTGGGATTTAAGGTTTCATTAAGTGTATTTAGCATATCTTCATCAACCCCCTTAATTGCAACCTTTAAACGCTCAAGCTCAGGTTGGTTACCTTCTTTGCTCGCCATTATACTAAGCTCAAAAAGTGTGGCAGCATGCTTAGGGTGAAGTTTAATCGCAGTTGAAAACTCACTTTTAGCTTGCTGAGTTTTACCAAGCTTTTCATTTGCTACGCCTAAATAAAAATGAGCTTCAGCTGAAAGCGGCTCCTTGTTCACCCAAGCTTCAGCAATAGGATTTAGTTCATCCCATTTTTCGTTTTGGTAGGGCAACACAACTTGCATAAAAAAAGGTTTATTCTCAGGCGTGGCGTCCCAAAAAGGCGCAATATTGGTTTCTAACGAGGAAATATCTGGACTGTCTAACAATGCCTTAACCCATTTTACGGGTACATTGTAAAAATAAGCATGGTGACCAGGGCTTTTAAAGGTGCTAATTGCGATGAGTTTGCCCTGATTGTCAAACACAGGGCTTCCACTGGAACCCATAACAAAAGAGGCATCAGTTCGAATAATTTCACCGTTATCTAAGGGGTATAGCGCTTTTATTTTTCCGTATGTGGTCTGCGGTTTTGGCGCACCACCAGGAAAGCCGATAGAGAACATTTCTTGCTCATATTTTAAGTTTTCCGAATCTCCTAACTCTACTGGCTTAAGCTCTAAGAATTGAAACTTTAAAATACATAAGTCATGCTTCCAATCGGCTTTAATGGCATCTGGCGTGAAGCTTTCATCAAACTTGGTAATTTTTACACCCACACTATTGGCAATAACATGGCAATTGGTGGCGACTAAATCTTTGCCTACGACAACCCCTGTGCCCACACCGTGACCACCAGACTTTGTAGCCGTATGCACTTTAACAATGGATGCTTTTAGCTGATAGGCAAGCTCTGCATTCGGCTCTGCATGCACTAATAAAGGCAACGAGCTTAGAAAAATAATTTTTAAGAAAGTAATTTTTCTCATCAAACTGGCTTTGGTCAAATGAATATGTTCATAAATAAGCAGGTTAAAAGATTTAATTTCGCTATGTAAATGACAACGGTTACAAAAGAAAAATTCAAGAATAAATGTATTATTTAGCAAATTAACATAAAAATTAGTGTGAAAGCATAGTCATTACCTAGTAAAATATCGCTCGATGCAGTATAAATTTCATGGATTCCTCAATTATGTTAATTCAAACACACGTCGTTGACTTGCCTACACCAACAGGAGTGATGCGTACCTATATTCATCGCCCAGCGCACAACAATCCAGTACCTGCAATTTTATTTTATTCGGAAATCTTTCAGCAAACTGGGCCAATCGAGCGTTCAGCACGTTTTATGGCTGGCCAAGGTTATGCAGTGCTAGTGCCAGAAGTGTTCCACGAACTTAATCCAATAGGAACTGTGCTTGGTTACGATGATGCAGGTCGTGATAAGGGGAATGCCGACAAGGCTGCAAAAGATGTGCAAGGTTACGATACAGACAATCGCGCCATGATTGCTTATCTAGCACAACAAAGTTGGTATAACGGAAACCTGGGGGCAATGGGCTATTGTATTGGTGGTCATTTAGCTTTCCGCGCTGCTCTGCAACCAGAGGTAAAGGCTACCGCCTGTTTTTACGCGACAGATCTACATGGCAACAACATCCCAAATAAACCTAATCAACATAGCATAGATAAACTTGCTGACATTAAAGGTGAAATGATGATGATATGGGGCAAGCAGGATAACCATATTCCAACGGCTGGACGGAGCTTGGTTTATCAAAAAATGACAGAAGCCAATTTGAGCTTTACATGGCATGAATTCAATGGTCAGCACGCGTTTATGCGTGACGAAGGTGACCGTTATGACCCACAATTGCAATTGATGGGCTATCAACTAGCAATACAATTATTTAGCAGAACTTTATAGTTTTTAATGCAATTAGCTGTAGTTATAAATGTAGCACCTAAAATTTAAGCCAAAAGCTTAGATAATTTTTAAACTTAAATTACCCATTTAAAGAAAGAGTAGAAATAGTATGACCACAAAAAATGCTGATATTGGCCTAGTAGGCTTAGCGGTGATGGGGCAAAACCTTGCCCTTAACATAGCAGATCACGGCTACACCATTGCGGTATATAACCGCGATCCTAAAAAAATGACCAATTTCATTAAGGAGTGTAAGGCCAATGAGCCATCAGCTGCTAATGTTGTCGGTCATGCTGATTTAGCATCATTTGTGCTCAGCATTAAACGTCCACGCAAAATTGTATTATTAGTTAAAGCTGGTAGTGCAACCGACGTGACAATTAACGCGCTTTTGCCTTTCTTAGAGCAAGGCGACATCATCATTGATGGTGGTAATGCATTGTGGACTGACACAATTCGCCGTGAAAAAGAACTCGCTGTTAAAGGCATCGACTTTATTGGATCGGGCGTTTCTGGAGGCGAAACTGGGGCACGTTTCGGCCCCTCATTAATGCCATCAGGCACTCGCAAGGCATGGGCAAGCTTGGAGCCAATCTGGCGTGATATTGCTGCTAAAGTTGACGCGGTAACAGGTGAGCCAATGGAAGGCGGCAAACCAGGCAAGCCAGTTGAAGGTGGATTCTCATGTGCTGAATACATCGGCCCTGACGGCGCTGGTCATTATGTCAAAATGGTTCATAACGGCATTGAATACATCGATATGCAATTGATTTGTGAAGCTTACTGGCTCATGAAAAACTTGCTTGGTATGCCAGCTGACGAAATTGGTAAAGTATTTGCCGAGTGGAATAAGGGTGAGCTTTCAAGCTTCCTAATTGAAATTACTGCAGATATTCTGCAACAAAAAGATCCAATGGGTAAAGGCTTTTTGGTTGACCAAATTTTGGATACCGCTGGTCAAAAAGGAACAGGACAATGGACAGCTGCTAATGCGCTTGAATTAGGCGCACCAGCCAACGCCATTGCCGCTGCGGTTTACGCGCGCGCGCTTTCCAGCTTAAAAGAAGAGCGTGTAGAAGCCAGTAAAATTCTTAAAGGCCCAGTATCAGCTAAAGTTGCGGGCGATAAGAAAGAGATTATCGACGCAATTAAAAACGCTTTATATTGCTCAAAAATTTGTGCTTATGCACAAGGTTTCCAATTGATTGATAAAGCGCAAGTGGCTTACAACTGGAAACTTAACTTCGGTGAGATTGCGCAAATTTGGCGCGGTGGCTGTATTATTCGCGCACGTTTCTTGCAAAAAATTACCAATGCATATGCGCTTAATTCACGTTTGAAAAACTTGATGCTTGATCCATACTTTACGAACGCGATGAACGAAGGTCAGGCAGGCTGGCGCAAAGTGATTGCGCTTGCCGTGACAAACGGTATTCCTGCACAAGGCTTCAGTGCGGCTTTAGCTTACTATGATGGTTATAGAAGTGCAGATTTACCAGCTAACTTATTGCAAGGTCAACGTGACTTCTTTGGTGCGCACACCTACGAGCGTAAAGACCAACCTCGTGGGCAGTTCTACCACTTAGATTGGCCAGAGCCTAAACGTCCGCAGCTAGTTATTGAATAATTCCGAGTACATTTAGATGTTTAATCATGAGGGTGGGTTAGACCATCCTCATTTTTTTGTTGCGCCGTTTTAAACGCAGTCGCCGCAAGCCTCTAAATAACGGCTTAAGCTAACATTTCTTTCTAGTTGCACTACGGTTTTTTTTGTACTCACTTTGTCAGTTTTGCTGGATACAGCGATAGCTTCTGTATGGTTTGCCAGCGCATTTTTTACAACTTCTACATTATTAACTGCTTGTTTCATCTTCATCTTCCTTTTGGGAGTTAAATTTAATGGAATTGTGTTCCATGTGTCCTATGAGTTTAAATTCTCTAAAAAATTCACCTAAGTAAAAAAATAGTTGGTAATTCATTAAAAAACTTTAATCTGCCTAGACATAACGCACGATCCAGATTTTGGATTACGTGACATCATGCTCTTTACGGTATGTTACAAAGCAAATTTAGTACCAAAAAAATATTTCCATAAAAATAATCAAAATTAACATCCCTATAACGATTAAACTTACGTAAAATGTTATTTCTTAAGAATACATTTTAAGTTCAAATGCAAATTTCTATCAACGGAAACCCTAAGCAGTTTCAAGCAAAAAACATGACAATTGCTGATTTAATTAATAACTTGAATGTGGTTGGAAAGCGCATTGCTATTGAATGTAATGGAGAAATTGTGCCACGCAGTCAGTTCGCAAATGTGATGCTAAAGGAAGGTGATAAGTTCGAAATTGTGGGTGCCGTTGGCGGTGGTTAATATAAAAATGGATATGACAGATCAACTTATTATTGCTGGTAAAAGTTATAGCTCACGCTTGTTGGTAGGTACGGGAAAGTACAAAGATTTTGCCCAAACACGTCAGGCAATCGACGCAAGTGGCGCAAAAATTGTCACTGTTGCTATTCGTCGGACTAATATTGGTCAAACTGTTGGTGAACCCTCGTTGTTGGAATTTCTGCCCCCCGAAGAATTTACTTATCTGCCCAATACTGCGGGTTGCTACTCGGCCGATGACGCTGTGCGCACATTGCGTTTAGCACGCGAGTTGCTTGATGGTCACAAATTGGTGAAGCTTGAAGTCCTGGGCGACCCGAAAAGCTTGTATCCCAATGTGATAGAAACAATAGCCGCAGCAAAAACCTTGGTCAAAGATGGGTTTGATGTGATGGTGTATACCTCTGATGATCCGATTATTGCTAAGCAGTTAGAGGAGATTGGTTGCGTAGCAGTCATGCCATTAGCTTCACTCATTGGTTCTGGTATGGGTATTTTAAACCCATGGAATTTGCAGATTATTATCGAAAACGCCAAAGTGCCAGTGCTGGTGGACGCTGGCGTTGGTACAGCGAGCGATGCGGCAATTGCAATGGAGCTAGGCTGCGAAGGCATTCTCATGAATACAGCAATTGCTGGTGCTCAAAACCCAGTTTTAATGGCATCAGCCATGAAAAAGGCGGTAGAAGCGGGTCGTGAAGCCTATTTGGCGGGGCGTATGCCGAAAAAACTATACTCAGCCAGCCCAAGTTCACCCACAATTGGTATGATTGCTTAGAGTGGAAAATATAAAACAGTATGCATTTTCAGTAAGCGTTAAAACTGAGTATTTGGCAGATCAATCAGACGCCGAAGAAGATCGTTACGCGTTTGCTTACCACATTACCATTACCAACACAGGCGCCGTTGCCGCACAACTTATTAGTCGCCACTGGATAATTACGGATGACAATGGTGAGATAAATGAGGTGCGCGGTTTGGGCGTGGTAGGGGCGCAACCTTTGCTGCAACCTAATGAGCAGTTTCAATATTCTAGTGGCACATTGCTCAATACCTCTGCTGGCACTATGCGCGGCACATATCAAATTGTCGCTGTTGATGGCACGCAGTTTGAAGCACTTATCGAACCATTCACCTTGGCTGTGCCAAGAGTTTTACATTAAGTGTTTTTCGTTAAAGAATGAAAAAACTATTTTTACTCATACTCACTATTTTCTTCATTTCCTCCTGCGCCAAGCGCATTGTTAAACCAAATATCCCAAGTTGCAATTGCCCGCCGGCCCTGCAAACTGGCGAGATTAAACCTCAACCCAACGGAACGAAACCTACAGAAACAAAACCAGCAGAAACAGCAAAAATTGCAGATTATAGCTTATTGAAAATGGTTAAATGGGAAGAGATTGATGGCCTTCAAGAGGACAATTTAAGCGCTGCTTGGCCAGCTTGGCAGCAAAGTTGTAGCACGCTAATTAACAAAGCGCAGTGGCAAGCCGCATGTACAGCCGCAAAGAGCATGACCAAACCCAGTAGCGCAGATGTAATCGCTTATTTGACCAACTATTTTGATGTGTATAGTGCAAATAACGTAGATGGTACAAATACTGGCATGATCACTGGGTATTACGAGCCGATTTTAAAAGGTAGTCGAAAAAAATCTGAGCAAAACCCTTACCCACTGTATCGCCAGCCCAAAGATTTAATCTCCGTGGAGTTGAGCGATGTTTATCCCGATCTCAAATATAAGCGCGTGCGTGGCAAGTTGCTTGGGACCAAACTTGTTCCTTACAACACGCGTGCAGAAATCGAGGCAAATCCATCGCCTTTGGCGGGCTCTGAGCTACTTTGGGTTAACGATATTATCGACGTTTTTTTCCTACAAATTCAGGGCTCTGGCTTGGTGCAGCTAGATAACGGAGAAGAAGCGCACGTGGGCTATGCCGATCAAAATGGGCATCCTTACAATTCTATCGGTCGCATCTTGATAGACCAAGGCGAACTCACAGCAGATCAGGCATCGATGCAAGGCATTAAAACTTGGGTGAAAAATAATCCCACCAAGTTGCGTGATTTGCTCAACACAAACCCGAGTTATGTATTTTTTAAAGAATTGCCAGCAGGTCTGCCAGGCCCAATTGGCGCGCTAGGTGTGCCAATTAGTGCAGAACGTAGCGTGGCGATAGACCCAAAATTTGTGCCGCTTGGCGCGCCCATATTTTTATCAACAACAGAGCCAAACAGCGCAAATCCACTTAAACGACTTATGGTCGCGCAAGATACAGGTGGCGCAATTAAAGGCGGTGTGCGCGCCGATTTTTATTGGGGTTCGGGAGATGTTGCAGGAGCAAAAGCGGGCGCCATGAAACAAAGCGGAAAAATTTGGGTAATGTTGCCCAAAGGGTTTAAATTTCCTTAAAAAAAATTAAGAATCTTTTAAAAAATTCAGGCTGACGACAGCACAAATACAGAGTAACTAATGCACTAAGCAATGAGGTGCATAAAAAAAGCTGTGGAATATCAAATCCAAGGCTAAATAGCCATAACGAAAATCCTGCAGAAACCACCATAAATAGCGCGTTCATGATGTTGTTGGCAGCAATCACACGCGATTGAAAGCCTTCCTTTGCGTGGCTTTGTAAAAATGCATACAAGGGCACAATGTATAAACCAGCAAAAATGCCAATCAGTGCGATATCCGCAAGTAATCGCCAATGCGAAATGCTATGCAAAAAAGTTTGATAAGTTAGTATGGATGTAGTTGTCATGAGAGCTGCATGGATATTGGCTCCTGAGGCATATAGGTCAATGCCAAATAAGGTTAAACCAATCGCGCCGACGATGACTAAACCTAGCTCTACTTTGTGTTTTGAGAGTTTTTCGCACAGCAGCGAGCCTATGCCGATGCCAAGCGAAAACACTGTTAAAAGTAAAATAAACACGCTTTCATCACCGTGCAAAATGTTTTTTGCAAAGTTAGGAAATTGCGCCAACAGTGTTGCACCATAAAACCAAAACCACGAAATGCCAATAATCCCAAGCCAAAGCGATTGTTGTCCCCAAATTTGTTTAAGGTTGTTGAAGGTTTCGGTGATGGGATTCCAATTGACTTTTAAGTCTGGCGCGCCTGCGGGTGAGTGTGGCACACCTCGGCTTGTCCAATATCCAAGCGCAGCTAGTACAATGACGATAGCGCTGGTGAGTAGCGCATGATTTGTCTGCATGCCCGCCCATGCTCCCAACACTTGGCCGAGTAGAATTGCCACAAAGCTACCCATCTCTAGCATACCGTTGCCACCTACCAGCTCATCTGCCTTTAAATGTTGCGGTAAATATGCGTATTTTACTGGCCCAAATAGCGTGGAGTGCATGCCCATCATAAATAAGGCTGTGGCAAGTAGCCAAATATTGCTGTAAAAAAATCCTGCGCTAGCAAACAGCATAATGCAGATTTCAAAGACTTTGACCAGGCGAATAATCTGCGATTTTTCGTATTTATCGGCAATTTGTCCTGCGGTTGCAGAGAACAAAAAAAACGGCAAAATGAATAAGCCAGGCAATAAAGTGGCTAGTTTTGCACCATCCATATGAGTTGCGCTTGAGGCATGAAAAGCCACCAGCGTAATCAGCGCGGTTTTAAACACATTGTCATTAAATGCACCCAAAAATTGAGTGAAAAAGAAAGGCCTAAACCGTTGTTCTTTTAAAAGCTGAAATTGGTTGCTCATATTAACCTTGTGGTAGTAAGCGTTTAAGCCATTGGTTGCGGTATCGCCAAAGTGAGTCATCGGTATGGCCTGTATTTTTTACCCATTCAATTTTTGCTTTGCCTTTGGCGTTATCAACCAGCTGTTTTGCGCGTGCAGGACGAATAAGTTTATCTGCATCTCCGTGAATGAGATAAATGGGTGCATTAATCGCATCTAGCCATGGCTGAGTATCTAGCGGGTAGCGCATAAGGAGGCTAACTGGCAAAAATGAATAAGTATTTTCTCGCGCGACGTTGAGCAAAGAATCATATGCCGCAACCAAAAATATTGGGTTTTGTGGATGTTTACTTTCGACTGAAAGCGCAATACCTGTGCCAACAGAATAGCCGAAAATATAAATTTTGTTAGGATTTTCTTTTTTTGCTAACCATTGGTAGGCACTCTCAGCATCACCAAGTAAATCATTTTGGCTAAACCAGCAGTTGGTTGAGCGGCCATATCCTGGGTAATCCCAAGCCATAAGGTTGTAGCCCAATTGATGAAATGCGTAAGCGTATTCATCTATGCTTGCCAGCGATTCGCCATTGCCATGAAACATCATCAGTGTGCCTTTGGCATTGTTGATTTTCCAAATAGCCACATGAATTTGGCCGCAGTTTCCTGCTATCATGGCTTGCGTATGTGAGTCGCCTGCGCTTGGCTGCCAGTCAGCAGGAACAGGTTTTGTAATGTAACTAGGAAATAATAATTGCTTTTGCTTGAAATAAAAGAAGCTGCAAGCTAAAACATAAGATGTTAAAAGTGCAATTGTTATAATTTTAAAAATACGAATTTTTCGCTACCTAATTTAAGCCGCTTCAGCCATTTGCTTAAGCGTAACGTAGTCGGTTTTTCCAGTGCCTAAAATAGGTAATTCTTCAATGGTGATAATTTTTCTTGCGACTGCAAAATCGGGCAGTTTAAGATTTTTTGCAACCAATTGTAGGTCTTCACGTTTTAACTTTTTATCTGTTGTAAACAGAATAATTGACTCTCCGCGTTGGACGCAGGCTTGTGTGCTAGCCGCATGTTGGCATTCTGGCGCGGCTGTATTGGCAATTTGTTCTACCACCTCTAACGAGACCATTTCTCCAGCGACTTTAGCAAAACGTTTTACGCGGCCTTTGATGTGAATAAAGCCTTGGGCATCAACCTCTACAATATCGCCTGTATTGTACCAACCATCTGCAGGAGGTTTTAATATGCCAGGTTCATCAAACATATAATAACCTAGCATCACGTTCTCGCCTTTTACATGTAGTAAGCCACCACTTTTAATGCCTGGAACAGGCTCTAATTTATGTTTTAAGCCAGGGGCAAATTGACCAACACTACCATTGAGATTTGCCATCGGCGTATTGGCGGAAAGCATTGGCGCGCACTCAGTCGTGCCATAACCTTCTAATATACGGATGCCAAATTTCTCTGCATAAATTTTGCGTACTTCTTCATTCAATTTTTCTGCGCCAGCGACGACAATTCTAAGCTTGTAGAAATCGTATGGATGAGCAAATTTGGCATAATTTCCTAAAAATGTGCTTGTGGCAAAAAACACGGTGCAGCCGCGATCATATATTACTTCGGGTATTACTTTGTATTGCAATGGTGAAGGGAAAACGTGAATTTTGATGCCATTGAGAATGGGCAACATTGAGCCAGTAAAGCCAAATGCGTGAAAAATCGGCAGGACCATCATAAATTTATCTGTCGGGCTAAAATCTAACACGGCTCTAATTTGAGAGATATTGGCTAAAATGCTTTTATGTGAGTGCACAACCCCTTTTGGTTTTCCTTCGGAGCCAGAAGTAAACAGGACTACAGCGGCTTGTTCTGGTGTGCTTGCTTCCATCGCTAAGCGTGGATAATGCAGCGCATAGCCCATGAGCCAAGCACGGTCTAACACGCCAAACGATTTGCGTAAATCTTCCAGATAAACAATATTTAAGTCCTGAAGATGGTCTACCACTTCTTCCAATTTGGCGGTTTCGATAAATTTGTGTGAGGTGATAATTGTTTTGACATTGGCTGCAGTACAGGCATTTTGCATGCCAGCTGTACCCGCAGTATAGTTAAGCATCGCGGGCACGCGGTTAAATGCAGTCATGCCCAAAATAAGCGCTAGCGTATTGGTGATATTAGGCATCAGCACGCCGACGGCTTCTTTTGGTACGCTTACTTTGGCGGCCAAACGTCCAAGTGCTAAGCTCTTTTTCAGTAACTCTTGGTAAGTTTCTTCCACTTCGTTCATGTCTTCAATTAACTTATAGCTCGCGCCAAATTTGTCAATGCCATCCAAAAAAGCCTCAAATAAGGTGCGACTTTTTTGAGCTTGAAACAGCATGTCCTGCATAACACCACGCATACTCTCACCAGCAATACGGCGCTTTTGTTTTGCGCTTAAATGACTGACATTGTGTGCTGGTTTTGGCATAGGAATGTGCGTTACAGGTAGCACCGTCAGGGTAACTTTTGGCAGCAATCTTCTTGGATGTTCGCTTGATAATCGCCCAAAATAAGATTCAGCAGCACCATCTAGGCGCACTGGCAAGATGGTTGCACCTGTTTTGGCAGCCACAAAGCCTGGGCCGTCATAAACTTTCATCAAATTGCCTGTGAGCGTAATGCGCCCTTCGGGGAAAATTACTACATTTTCACCTGCTTCAAGCAAGCGAATGACTTTTTTCATGGCATATGGGCTGGCGGGATCAACACCTACATGCGGGGTTAAACGCAGAAATTGCCTAAACCAAAAATTTTTAAGAACGCTGGTATGTGCTACAAATGTAGCGCGTTTTGGGATGAAAAGCCCTAGCAATAAGCCATCGAGAAACGATTCGTGGTTTGCAACAATTAGCAAACCGTTTTGTGCAGGAATATTTTCTAAGCCGTTTAATCGAACGCGAAACAGTATTTTACAGATTAATTTAATGAATAAAGCAATCGCTCTCATATCATCCTCACCTAAATTTCTTCTTGAATATATTTCAGCACAGCTTGAATATTTTCTGAAATTATTCGTTTATCTAACCAAAAAAATACCTCTTTGCCAACCTTTTCACTCTGAAGTGCCCCACTATTATGCAAAACTTTTAAGTGATGTGTCACCGCAGTGCGGCCCAATTTTGAGTTGGCAACGATTTGTATTATGTTTAGTCGCTCGTTTTTTTCAAAGCTTAGCAGAATACGCTGCCTTTGTTCATCTCCCAAAGCAATAAATAGCGCGGAAATATTATTCCATTCATCGGGAATGTTCGTAATTGTTTTCATAACTATATAATTAGTTATTTAGTTATGTTTGTCAATATTTATTTTTGGGTATAAAAAAACGGCTCGCAATGCGAGCCGTTTCTGTTAGAACAACTTTTAAATTAAAAGTGGTAAGCGCGTTCACCATGTTCAGTTGTATCAAGGCCTTCACGCTCTACTTCTTCACTTACACGTAGTCCGATTAATACATCGACTATTTTGTAGGCTAAGAAAGCGACTACGCCAGACCAAACTAAAGTCACACCTACACCCCAAGCTTGGCTAGTCATTTGAGCCACCATGTCGTATGGAGCAACTGCATTTGCAACATAGTCATATACACCAGTACCACCTAAAGCTGGGTTAACCAAAATGCCAGTAGAAAGCGCACCGAAGATACCACCAACGCAGTGAACACCAAATACGTCTAACGAATCATCGTAGCCCATTGCAGCTTTCACTTTAGTTACAAACATGAAGCAAAGTGGTGAAACTAACAAGCCTTGCACAATTGCGCCCATAGGACCTACGAAGCCACAAGCTGGTGTAATTGCAACTAAGCCAGCAATCGCACCTGAAGCAGCACCTAACATAGAAGGTTTGCCTTTGAAGAACCATTCTGTAAACATCCATGAAGAAGCCGCAGCACAAGTTGCAAGTAAAGTGTTAGCAAATACCAAAGTAGCAAAACCACTTGCTTCCAAGTTAGAGCCAACGTTGAAGCCAAACCAACCCACCCACAAGAGTGATGCACCAATCATTGTCATCGTAACGCTGTGAGGTGCCATTGCTTCTTTACCAAAACCAACACGTTTGCCCAACATTAACGCGCCTACTAAACCAGCAATACCGGCGTTGATATGCACAACAGTGCCTCCAGCAAAATCTAGAGCGCCTTTTTGGAAAATAAAGCCAGCAGTTGCAGTAGCAGCGGTAGCAGCATCAGCAGAAGTGTAAGCATCAGGACCTGCCCAAAACCATACCATGTGAGCAATCGGCAAATATGAGAACGTGAACCAAAGTACCATAAAAGCAAGAATTGCAGAGAACTTCATACGTTCAGCAAATGCTCCCACAATCAAGGCTGGCGTAATAACTGCAAATGTAAGCTGGAACACCATGTAAATGTATTCTGGAATGACCACGCCTTTACTGAACGTTGCAACGTTTGAGTCTGGGGTAATGCCTGATAAAAATGCGCGACTAAAGCCACCAAAAAAGTCGTTTCCTTGTGTAAAGGCAACGCTATAGCCATACAAAGCCCATAACACTCCCAACACACAGGTGATCATGAATGTTTGCATTAGTATGGAAAGCATATTTTTTTGGCGTGCCATACCACCGTAGAATAAGCCTAAACCTGGTACACACATCATTAAAACCAACACTGTGGCAACAATCATCCAAGCGGTATCACCTTTGTTTGGCACTGGTGCAGGTGCAGCAGCAGGAGCTGCAGCTGTTGGTGCTGCTTCAGCAGGTGCAGGCGCGGGTTCTGGCGTTGCAACTGGGGCGGCAGCATCTGCAGTAGGCGTAGCAACAGCCGCAGTTGCGTCTTCAGCATAACTTACGTTGCTAATTCCAATTGTGCTAATACCAATTAACAGTGCTAGCGTAAATGTAGATAATAATTTTTTCATTTCATTCCCCCTTATAGCGCGTCTGGGCCAGTTTCACCGGTACGAATCCGGTAAACTTGCTCTAAATTAAAGACAAATATCTTACCGTCACCAATTTTGCCAGTGGCAGCAGATTTTTCGATTGCATCGAGGACTTGATCTAGCATGTCATCTTTGATCGCAACTTCCAATTTTACTTTTGGCAGAAAATCTACCACATATTCCGCACCGCGATACAACTCTGTATGACCCTTTTGACGGCCAAATCCTTTCACTTCAGTGACTGTGATACCTTGGCATCCAATATTGGATAAGGCCTCACGCACCTCGTCAAGCTTAAAAGGCTTGATGATTGCTGATACAAATTTCATGCTTGTCTCCCTGTTTAATGTTGCAGAAGTAGTGATAAAACAGTATTAAAAATACATGTAAGTCATAAGCAATCGTCATGCCAAATAAAAACCTTTTATAATCAATGCGTTAATAATTTATACGCATTTGTATAAACATATTAAATTACAAAAAAACTGTTAAAATGTAACAAAAAAGTAGGAGAAAGATATGTTAAATACGCAAGCATTAAATGATTTATCCAACAAAATCAAAGAGATAATAAAAAACTCTCCTTTGAGTGAGGCTGAAAAAAACATCCATGCACTAATTCAGGGCATGTTCACCAAAATGGAGCTTGTTTCGCGTGAGGAGTTTGATGTGCAGTCCGAAGTATTGCGCAACACTCGCGAAAAGCTGAAGCAACTTGAAGCAAAATTAGCTGAAATAGAAAACAAAAAATAAGTTTAGCCGTGTTATATAGCCGTGCCTTACGTGGCATGGATGCCCCAGAAGTGTTGGTAGAAGTGCATCTGGCAAACGGCTTGCCAAGCTTTACTTTTGTTGGCTTGCCTGAAGCTGAGGTGAAAGAGAGTAAAGATCGCGCGAGCGTCTACTTACTTGGAATAGTTTACTCTTCTCAATAAATTGATACTACATCGTTAATTAAAGTAAATTTAGCGCCACCGACTTGCAAAAAGGAAGTGGGCGTTACGATTTGCCGATTGCACTCGGCATATTGGCGGCGAGTGGGCTGATTCCTAAAGAAGCACTCAAAAATTATGAAGTAGCGGGTGAACTGGCGCTCACAGGTGAGTTGCGACCAATCCGAGGCGCGCTCGCAACGACCTATCATATGGTGCATGCAAATAAAGTAGCAAATAAAAATGCACCAAATCAGCGCGCATTTATCTTGCCCAACTTTAGTGCGCAAGAGGCGAGCTTGGTTAAAGATGCCATCATTATTAAAACTTAATGTTTAATAAGTTTAGTTGCTGATGCTAACAAACTAATTCTCTGCATTATTACCTGCTAGTTTCATTCTGCCTAGCCAACACAAATCATCTTCACAAAACATCCATCATCCAGAAATTAAAGACTAGAAATATCAACCTAATAAAAATAAATATTGTAGTAAGTTTAGATACGTAGAGTTTGGTTCACAAGCAGCAAACATTTATGCTAGCTTGAAAGTTTTAAGGGTACATTTTAGTTTTATATTTTGA
The DNA here is from genome assembly GCA_046153505.1 of Methylophilaceae bacterium. Classification (GTDB taxonomy): domain Bacteria; phylum Pseudomonadota; class Gammaproteobacteria; order Burkholderiales; family Methylophilaceae; genus JBJXDT01. Next base: position 43,345 of record JBJXDT010000035.1, read on the forward strand.
TAGGAGATTCAAATGAACAAGTTACTAGCAGTATTAGTGGCAGGATTATTTGCCACAGCCATAAGTGCAAATGTTTATGTAGCAGATGAAGCACCTGCTGCGCCTTTAGCAGAATAGCCAACTCAGATAAAAAGTATGAAGCATCTGAGTAAGCATGCAAGTCATGAGACAAACTGAAAGAACATGAAGCTAAGTTGAAAGAACATGCAGAGAAACATAAAGAACATGAAGCGAAGCTAAAAGAGCATAAAGAGAGAATTAAAGCATTGGAAGCAACTAAAGCTGCTGCACCTAAACCAGCTAACTAAGTAGTCGAGGTTGAAGGAAGGCGGTGCACAGACTTTATTGAGCATCGCTTTTTTATTGCGCATGATTTGTGTAGCACGCAGCATGATAAAATAGAGCTTTATAATCTTTAAAGCCTTGCAATGCCAATAACTTCAATTAGCTCAACTGAGAAAACACTTAGAGATATACTCACTCAGCGCATTCTTATTTTAGATGGCGCCATGGGCACCATGATTCAGCGCTACAAGCTCACCGAGGCAGATTATCGTGGCGAACGGTTTAAGGACTTTGTGGCACCTGCTGGCGAACGCGAGCTCTTTGTAAAAGGCAATAACGAGTTGTTAAGCCTTACCCAACCACAGGTGATTCAAGAAATACACGAGCAATATTTGGCTGCAGGCGCAGATATTATCGAGACTAACACTTTTGGTGCGACTAAAGTTGCCCAAGATGACTACCACATGGCGCACTTGGTTTATGAGATGAATGTACAGGCCGCCAAGCTGGCCAAAGCCGCTTGCTTAAAATATAGCACGCCCGATAAACCACGCTTTGTCGCGGGCGCTTTAGGCCCTACGCCTAAAACGGCTAGCATCTCACCCGATGTGAATGACCCAGCAGCTCGCAATGTTACCTTTGACCAGTTGGTAAGCGCTTACCTTGAGCAAGCGCGTGGTTTGGCAGAAGGCGGTGCCGATATTCTGATGGTAGAAACCATCTTTGATACGCTCAATTGCAAGGCGGCCTTATTTGCCATCGAAACGTTTTTTGAAGATCGTGGCGAGCGCATGCCGTTAATGATTTCTGGTACGGTCACTGATGCTTCAGGCCGTATTTTATCGGGCCAAACCGTGCCTGCCTTTTGGTATTCAGTACGGCATGCCAAGCCGCTTACCATCGGCTTAAACTGTGCGTTAGGCGCTACATTAATGCGCCCCTATGCCGAAGAGTTAAGCAAAATTGCTGATACTTTTGTGTGTATTTACCCAAATGCAGGGTTGCCTAACCCCATGTCTGATACTGGCTTTGACGAAAAACCTGCCGACACCTCCAGCTTGGTGAAAGAGTTTGCGCAAAGTGGTTTTATCAATATTGCAGGCGGCTGTTGTGGAACCACGCCGCCTCATATCGAGGCGATTTATAAGGCAATTAAAGACATTCCGCCGCGTAAAGTGCCTACAATTGCGCCAGATATGCGTCTCTCAGGCTTGGAACCTTTTGTGATTGATGAGAGCTCGTTGTTTGTGAACGTAGGTGAGCGTACCAATGTGACAGGGTCTAAAGCCTTCGCCCGTATGATAATTAACGAGCAATATGAAGAAGCGTTAAGTGTTGCCCGTCAGCAAGTCGAAAACGGCGCGCAAGTCATCGACATTAACATGGATGAAGGCATGCTCGATGCCGTTAAAGCCATGACACACTTTTTAAACTTAATCGCCAGCGAGCCAGATATTGCGCGCGTGCCGATTATGTTGGATTCAAGTAAATGGAGCGTGATTGAGGCTGGTCTCAAATGCGTACAAGGTAAATCGATTGTGAACTCTATTTCGATGAAAGAAGGCGAAGCTGAGTTTCTACGTCAGGCAAAACTGTGTCGCCAATACGGCGCCGCCGTGATTGTGATGGCGTTTGATGAAAAAGGCCAAGCCGATACTTTTGCACGTAAAACGGAAATTTGTAAACGTGCTTATGATTTGCTTGTGGAACAAGGTTTCCCGCCAGAAGATATTATTTTCGACCCAAATATTTTCGCTATTGCAACAGGCATAGAAGAGCACAACAACTATGCTGTTGATTTTATTAACGCTACACGTTGGATTAAAGAGAATTTACCACACGCCAAAATTTCTGGTGGCGTTTCGAATGTGAGCTTTAGCTTCCGAGGCAATGATCCTGCGCGCGAGGCGATTCATACCGTGTTTCTCTATCATGCCATTAAGGTGGGCATGACCATGGGGATTGTCAATGCCGGCATGATGGGTGTATACGATGATTTGCCAGCAGAGCTAAAAGAGCGCGTAGAAGATGTGGTGCTCAACCGCCGTCCAGATGCGACCGAACGGATGATTGAAATTGCCAGTTCCTTAAAAGCAGGCGGCAAAAAAGAAGAGGCCACTTTGGAGTGGCGTGGCACACCTGAAGCGCCCACGCCAGTGAACAAACGCCTTGCGCATGCCATGGTGCATGGCATTACGGAGTTTATTGTAGAAGATACCGAAGAAGCGCGCTTAGTTGTTGCCGCAATTGGCGGCAGACCTATTCACGTGATTGAAGGCCCCTTGATGGACGGCATGAATATCGTTGGTGATTTGTTTGGTCAAGGTAAAATGTTCTTACCACAAGTAGTGAAATCTGCCCGCGTGATGAAGGCTGCCGTGGCGCATTTAATCCCCTTTATTGAGGCAGAAAAAGCCGCAGAAGAAGCGCGGACGGGCATTGTCGCCAAACCCAAAGGCAAAATGGTGATTGCGACAGTCAAAGGCGACGTGCATGATATTGGCAAAAATATCGTGTCAGTCGTCCTGCAATGCAATAACTTTGAAGTGGTGAATATGGGCGTGATGGTGCCTGCAGCTGAGATTTTAGCCATGGCGAAAGCTGAAGGTGCAGATATTATCGGCCTCTCAGGTTTAATTACCCCAAGTTTAGAAGAAATGGCGCATTTGGCGCGCGAAATGCAGCGAGATGCCTATTTCAGCGAGAAGAAAGTACCACTTTTAATTGGGGGTGCTACAACCTCACGCGCGCATACGGCCGTTAAAATTGCTCCGCACTACGATGGCCCTGTAGTTTATGTGCCTGATGCTTCACGTTCTGTGTCGATTATGCAAAACTTGCTCGCGCCAGAAACGCGTGGTGCATATTTGGCAGAGATACAGGCTGACTATGAGAGAGCCCGTCAGCAACACGCCAACAAAAAAGGCATACCGATGCTCACTTTGGCGCAGGCACGTGCTAATAAATCTAAAATAAGTTTTACTGGAGAAAACGCACCTGTGAAACCAAAATTTATTGGTCGCCGTGTGTTTAAAAATATCGATTTGAAACTAATTGCGCAATATATTGATTGGTCGCCGTTCTTTCAAACTTGGGATTTAGCTGGTAGCTACCCCGCCATTTTGAGCGACAAAGTGGTGGGTGAAGCAGCCACTAAAGTGTTTGCAGAAGCGCAAACCATGTTAAAAAAAATCATTGACGGGCGCTGGCTCACTGCGAGTGGCGTGATTTCGCTCATGCCCGCCAATAGTGTCAATGACGACGATATTGAGATTTACACCGATGAAACCCGCAACAAGGTGGCATTTACTTATTACGGTATGCGCCAACAAAGTGAGAAACCAATTATTGATGGCGTTGCACGCCCTAATCAGTGTTTGGCGGACTTTATTGCGCCAAAAGGTATTGAAGACTATATTGGCTTATTTGCGGTAACAGCTGGCTTAGGCATAGAAAAAATTGAAAAACGTTTTGCCGATGCGCATGATGATTATAGCGGCATTATGTTTAAATCAATCGCAGACCGCCTTGCAGAAGCGTTTGCAGAATATATGCATGAGCGTGTGCGCACCGATTTATGGGGCTACGCAGTTAACGAGAAATTAGGCATAGATGCGCTAATTAAAGAAAACTATCAAGGCATACGCCCTGCACCTGGCTATCCTGCATGTCCAGACCATACAGTTAAAACTGATGTGTTTGCGTTAATGCAATGCGATGAAATAGACATGACACTCACTGAAAGTTTTGCCATGATGCCCGCAGCTGCGGTTTCAGGATTCTACTTTGCTCACAAAGACGCAAAATATTTTAGCGTGGACAAAATTGGGATTGACCAGTTAGAGGATATGGCAAAACGCCGTGGTTTGGATAAAGCCTATTTGGAGCGTTGGCTCGCCCCAAATTTGAGTTAAGTTGGCATGCCTGCTAGGTAGGATCCTTTCCTATTTCATTCGCCCATTGCATCGTTTCCAGCTGAATTTGCAGTAGGTCGTCTGAACTAATGCCTATTTTTATAATTTCTTGCTCAGCAGAATCAAAGTCCCCTTGCTCAATGAGGCTAGCTAGTTTCAATAACTGACCTAGCGTGCCTTCATGATTGAGAATCGCATTTTTTAAATCTTCAGATAAACCAATTTCATTCAGTACATCTGAAAGAGGTGTCTGCATAACGGCATCAGCAAGTGAGAGCATACCGACCATAAATGCCTTGTCGCTGAAGTTCGCTTGATATGGGTCTAATTTTTTGGCAATCAACTCCATCAGTCTTGCTCGACTAGCCACTTGTAACATCAGTGCATTGTCACCTTGACCATCTGGAGAGGCGTAAAGTAGTAATTGCACCCAACGCATGAGCTGTTTTTGACCAAGCACAGTAATCGCATGTCGTATAGATTCAACTTTTTGTCGTCCGCCACCAATGCCAACAGAGTTTACTAATCTGAGTAAACCGATAGTCAAGCTGGGGTTGTTTTTGAATAGGGATTCAAGCTCTCTTAAATCAGCATCACCTAGAAGCATACCCATCACACGCATCAAGGTAATTTGATGTGGTTGAGGTTTTTTGCTTTTTAGAATGGTTGGTTTAGAAAAAAAGTAACCTTGAAATGCATCAAATCCAAATTCTTTGCACTTTAAGAATAATTCTTCTGTCTCTACCTTTTCAGCAATCATTTTTGCGCTGGAAGTTTTACGAATGAGTGATACGAGTCCAGAAATGCCCGCTATAGGGGTAATAGAAAAATCAATTTTAACAAAATCGATATATGGCAATAAGGGCAAATATTCAGCGCGGTTATCAAAACCATCAATTGCTAGCCTAAAACCAATGTCTTTTAAGGCCTGGCATCTTGCCAAAATTTGTGCATTAATCGGCACATCTTCTAAAATTTCTAACACAATGCGTTCAGGCGGTAGCAGTTCAATCGTTTCTGAAAGTAATAAACTGGTGGAAACATTCAAAAATCCATCCTTTTTGCCTAGCACTTGTTCAATGCCAAATTGACTCAGGATATTTACAATCACCGTAGAGGTGGCCGATAGGTCATCAGTATTGGTGTTGGTGACAGTGTCTTTTGAACGAAATAGCAATTCATAAGCTATCGTTTGAAGTTTAGAATTTAAAATCGGCTGACGACCTAGAAAAACCTCAGCAGATTGTGGTATCGTCGATTGAATGATAGGTTGATTCATATTTATCTTCTTAACTGTTTAAGAGCCAAGCTGCCTTTTTAGGGCATCTATGGCTTATCATTATGAAATTCATGTTTAGTGAGTTTTTGCGACTCCCGCATAAGGCTTATCGGTAAATATAGGCCAAACTTTAGAATATTTTTAGGAAAAAATAGGTAAAAAGTACGTAATGCATATTCATATTTTAGGTATTTGTGGCACATTTATGGGCGGTATTGCCGCATTGGCAAAAGCGGATGGTCACAAGGTGACAGGCTGTGATGCAAACGTATACCCGCCGATGAGCACACAACTTGAAGCGCAAGGCATTGAATTGATTGAGGGTTTTTCGCCTGAGCAAGTCAAACTTAGGCCAGATATTTATGTGATTGGCAATGTAGTGACGCGTGGCAATCCACTGATGGAAGAAATCTTAAATGAAGGTTTGCCGTATATTTCTGGCCCACAATGGTTAGCTGAGAATGTGCTGCAAGGCAAATGGGTACTAGCTGTGGCAGGCACGCACGGCAAAACCACCACCAGCTCAATGTTGGCTTGGATATTAGAGTTTGCAGGTTTGGCGCCAGGCTTTTTGATTGGTGGCGTACCTGAAAACTTTGGTGTATCTGCACGTTTGCCAGGCAAACCGAAGCAAGATGAAATGAGTATCTCTCCTTTTTTTGTGATTGAAGCAGATGAATATGACACTGCTTTTTTTGATAAACGTTCAAAGTTTGTCCATTATCATCCGCGCACGGCGGTGTTGAATAACTTAGAATTTGACCACGCCGATATTTTTGAAGATTTAGCAGCTATAGAAAAACAGTTTCATCATCTTATACGCACAGTGCCGCAAAATGGTTTGATTGTGTGTAATGGTAAAGAAGCTAGCCTGCAGCGTGTTATCAAAAAAGGTTGCTGGACGCCAGTTGAAACGTTTGGCGACTCAACGCATTGGCAATCGGCGAACGAAAGTGGGGACGGTAGTTTTGATGTCATTTTTGAAGGTAATTCTCAGGGCAGAATTAACTGGGATTTGTTAGGTGAGCATAATCGCATGAACGCCCTTGCAAGCATTGCTGCAGCAAGGCATGTTGGTGTACCTGTGGCGCAAAGCATTGCAGCACTGAGTGAATTTAAAAATGTAAAGCGTCGCATGGAAATTCGTGGTGTAGTTAACAATATCACTGTTTACGACGATTTTGCGCACCACCCAACGGCAATAGAAACAACGGTTGCGGGCTTGCGAGCTAAGGTAGGCAAGGCTCGTATTTTGGCGGTACTAGAGCCGCGCAGTAATACCATGAAGTTGGGCGTGATGAAAGATGCATTACCCGCAAGTTTGAAAGAAGCTGATCTTGTTTTTTGCTATGGTGCAAATTTAGGTTGGGATGCTGCACAGGCACTTCAACCTATTTCGAGTAAATCGCAAACTTTTGAAAACTTGGATAATTTAGTGGCAGCCATTGCAAAAATTGCGAAATCAGGCGACCATATTCTAGTCATGAGTAATGGGGGCTTTGGTGGCGTACACCAGAAAATTCTTGATGGTTTGGCATGAGCTTAGTGCTTAACTTTACAAATAAACTTAAAACCATGAGAGCAATTTATATTGCCTTGTGGGTTTCTATTTTAATTCACCTCATCATACTTGCTGTTAAATTCGAGCCTGAAATTAAAAAATTTGCGGAGCGCTTGCCTTCGTTAGATGTGGTGCTGGTGAACGCAAAAACAAAAAATGCGCCAGATAAAGCTGACGTGTTGGCGCAAGCAAACTTAGATCGTGGCGGCAATACTGATAAAAATCGTAAGATTAAAACTGCGCTGCCAGCGCCGAACGAGAAAACAACTGAAATAAAGTTGCAACCTAGCGCTGAAGCTCAAAGTGCGGCCAAGCCTGCTAAATTGCAAGCAAAAGAAGCGCGCGAGCAAAAACGGGTGGCAGAGCTGGAAAAAGAGGCGCAAGCGCTTTTGACACAAATAAACTCAAAATATAAAGTTGAGTCAAATCCTACGCAGAATGCGGCTTCCGCTGAGCCTGAAAAGGGCGAACAAAAAGCGGATGAAAAATCACTTAATCGCGCAGCTTTGCTGGCGGCGAGTATTGAAATGGATAGGCTGGAAGCGCAAATTGCCAAGCAGCAAGAAGAATATCAAAAGCGCCCAAAACGCCGCTTTATTGGTGCGCGCAGCAAGGAAGCTAGTGATGCTTTATATTTGGAGGCGTGGCGTCAAAAAGTGGAACGCGTTGGCAATATGAATTATCCAGCAGCGGCGAGGGATCAAAAAATATATGGTCAGTTACGGATGACGGTTTCAATTAAGTCTGATGGTTCGGTAGAAAGTATTGAAATTAACAAAAGTTCGGGCTCTAAAGTGCTGGATGACGCGGCTGCGAATATTGTTAAGCTGGCAGCACCTTATGCCCCTTTTTCAGCCGAAATGAAAAAGAATACGGATATTTTAGGCATCACAAGAACCTGGACATTTACGCAAGAAGACATGCTAGCTACGCAAGGCGCAGAAAATTAAAGGCTTTAAAATTTGACGCAAAACTATTACCAATACCATGTGTTTTTTTGCTTAAACCAGCGACCAAAAGGCGAGGCATGTTGCCAAGATAAAGGCGCAGAAGCGGCGTTTGATTATATGAAATCGCGTATAAAAAAACTGGGCTTAAATGGCGAAGGCAAAGTGCGCATTAACCGCGCGGGTTGTTTGGATAGATGCAATGAAGGGCCTGTTATGGTGGTCTATCCGCAGGCGGTTTGGTACACTTTTGTGGATAACGAAGACATCGACGAAATTATCAACAGCCATCTGCAACAAGGCATACTTGTAGACCGTCTAGTGGTTTAAAGCGCAAGTCACATGTTCTATGATGCGTGCCTTTAATTGAGCTTGAGTGGAATCACTGAGAGGGACATGGATATTGGCTCGCAGAGCATCTCCCCAATGACTATTTGGAAAATGTTTATCGTTTTCAAACCGTGGAATCACATGCCAGTGCAAATGTGGCGTTTTATTGCCTAGGCTTGCAAGGTTGATTTTATCCGGCGCAATCACTTCACGCATTGCCGTTTCTACCGCAAACACCACTTTCATGGTGCGGGCACGGTCAGCGGGTGCTAAGTCGGTCATTTCTTTGATATGTGCGATGAGCTCTACACGACAGTAGGCAGGGTAATCAGCATCGTTTAATAACACGACGCGGCAAAAATCATCATGCCATAAAACCTCAAACGTAGTGGTGGCACATAGCGGGCAATCTGCAACCATCAAGAAGCCGCCAGCATTCTTTCCAGCGTTAATTTAGCTAACTCTGCTTCATGTTTTGGCACGGTAATTTGGTTTACCACATTACCTTCGGCCAAGTTTTCTAGGCACCACGCTAAATGTTGCGGGTCAATGCGTGCCATGGTCGAGCATTCGCACACCACGTGGCTCATAAACTGCACATGTTTGCCTTGCGGTTTCATTTGCTCCGCTAGGCGGGTAACCAAGTTGAGCTCTGTGCCAACAAGCCATTTGCTATTGGGAGCAGCTTCGGTGACGGTTTTTAAAATATATTCAGTAGAGCCGACAAAATCAGAGTTTAAACATACTTCAAATGGGGCTTCTGGGTGCGAAATCACCTGCCCGTCAGGGTGTAGTTTACGGAAATGTTCAATATTTTGTGGGCGAAACATTTGATGAACCGCGCAATGTCCCTTCCATAGCAAAATTTTCGCATTTTTAATTTGCACTTCTGTTAAACCGCCCATTGGTTGATCTGGGTCCCATACGGGCATTTGCTCCAACGGAATGCCCATTTTGTAACCTGACCAACGACCAAGATTTTGATCAGGGAAAAACAGCACTTTTTCGCGCTGTTTAAAGCTCCATTCTAGGATTTTAGGTGCATTGGTACTTGTACACACTATGCCACCGTGCTCACCACAAAAGGCTTTCAAGTCGGCAGCAGAGTTAATGTACGTAACAGGGGTGATGGTCTCATCAAAATCTAAGACTTTACTCAACTCGCGGTAGCTACGCTCTACTTTGGCAAGGTTCGCCATATCGGCCATAGAACAGCCTGCCGCCAAGTCTGGCAAAATTACGATTTGCTCTGGGCGGCTCAAAATATCAGCTACTTCCGCCATAAAATGTACGCCTAAAAATACAATAAACTCGGCATCTAAGCCATCACAATATTTTGAAAGTTTTAGGGAGTCGCCAGTAAAGTTAGCATGTCGATAAACGCTCTCATGTTGATAATGGTGCCCCAAAATAACAAGGCGTTTTCCCAATTTTTCGCGTGCCGCCAAAATACGGGCTTGGCAATCGTTATCTTTAGCAGATTGGAACTTCTCAAATTTTATCGTAGCTGTTTGCATAGTCTCTTAACGCATGAATGCGAGTGAAGGTTTATTTTATAACGTTAGCTGATGCTTTTCACCAAGTCTTTTTAAGGCATCAACATTTGTCCATGAAAATACACGTTGTGCTGCCTCTCGCCAATCCACCCATTCATAGCGTACATGCTCCTTCGGGGTAAGGGTAACAGGCATTGTGCTTGGTAAGCAAAGGCCAAATAAATGTTCAGTATTTTCGACAACGCCTGGTGCATAGCGGTAACGCCAGTGTGGATAAATTTCATAGACATTACTCGCGTGCCAATCTTGAAAGTCAAAATCGAGCGCGTTTATGCCCGTCTCTTCTTTTACCTCACGAATAGCCGCATCGCGTGGCGTTTCGTCAGCCTCAATACTGCCAGTAACTGATTGCCAAAATCCAGCCTTATCGGCACGCTCCAGAATGAGCACTTTTAAATCTGCCGTATGGATTAACACCAAAGCAGAGATGGGAATTTTAAATGGCTTCATCAGCCCGTTTTTTAATGGCGTTGGTTAAATTTTTGGGTAAGTGAAACACCACATTCTCTACCACACCTTGCAGCTCGGTAACATGATTCGCGCCTAGTTTTTGTAACTCGGCTATTACCTCTTTCACTAGTACTTCGGGCGCCGAAGCGCCTGCTGACACGCCGATTTTTTTCTTACCAACCAACCAATTTGGTTGGATAAAACTTGCGTTATCCACCATATAGGCTTGAACCCCTTGGTTTTGTGCAACTTCGCGTAAACGGTTAGAGTTAGAGCTGTTGGGCGAGCCCACAATTATGACCAAATCGCAATCTTTGGCCATAATTTTAACGGCATCTTGGCGATTTTGTGTGGCATAACAAATATCATCACTTTTTGGGCCATGAATATTCGGAAAGCTTAGCTGTAGGGCTTTAATCACTTTTGCGGCGTCATCCATCGAGAGTGTAGTTTGCGTTACATAAGCTAGTTTGTTTGGGTCTTTTACTCTCAAAGCGGCTACATCCTCAGGCGTTTCTACCAGATACATTCCATCGTAAATTTCAGCTGGCTCATCTGCTTCGGAAAGTTTTTCCACTTGGCCCATGGTGCCCTCGACTTCAGGGTGGCCTTTGTGACCAATCATAATAATTTCCATATCTGCCTGACGCAGTTTGGCGACTTCTACATGAACTTTAGTGACCAACGGGCAAGTGGCATCAAACGCGATTAATCCGCGTGCATCTGCCTCTGCCCGTATAGCTTTCGAAACGCCATGCGCACTAAAAATCACAGTGCTACCAGAAGGGATTTCATCTAAATGATGGACGAAAATCGCACCTTTTGCACGTAGTTCATCCACCACAAATTTGTTGTGTACCACCTCATTGCGCACATAAATTGGCGCGCCAAATTTCTCTAAAGCCTGCTCAACAATGATAATGGCACGGTCAACGCCCGCGCAAAAACCGCGTGGGTTGGCAAGGATAATGTCTGTTTTATGTTGCATATACAATTAACTATTTGTTTACCTTAATCTCGTTTAAGCGTGTCTATATGCATCAGGTATAATGCGTCTTTTAATTTTTTAACTCACCATGAAAAATACTGCAACACTTTTAATTACTTGCCCAGATGCTAAAGGCATCGTTGCCAGCATCGCTGATTTTTTGTATCAGCATAATGCCAATATTTTACACGCAGACCAGCACCAAGATGCAGAAAATAACTTATTTTTGATGCGCGTAGAATGGGATTTGGCTGGATTTAACGTTGAAACACCTGCTTTTGAAGCGGCTTTTAAACCAATTGCTGAAAAATTTAATATGCATTGGCTACTTAAATTATCGCAACACAAAACGCGCGTGGCACTGATGGCCTCTCAATATGATCACTGTTTGGCAGATTTGCTGCAACGTTTTAAAAGTGGTGAGTTGGCTTGTGAAATACCGCTAATTATTAGCAACCATCGGGATGTGCAGAAATTGGCGGAGTTTTATGACATTGATTTTCATCACATTGTGGTAAACAAAGATAACAAATCGGAAGCAGAGGCCGTACAGTTCAAATTGTTTGAAACATACAAAATTGATTTAATAGTGCTTGCGCGGTATATGCAAATTTTGTCTCCTGATTTTGTATCACGCTATCCGCAACGCATTATTAACATTCATCATTCATTTCTACCAGCGTTTGTGGGAGCAAAGCCTTACCATCGTGCGTTTGAGCGGGGTGTAAAGCTAATTGGCGCAACTGCCCATTACGTGACGGAAGTGTTGGATGAAGGGCCAATTATCGAGCAAGATATTGCACGTATTTCGCACCGCGACCAAGTAGAAGACTTAATTCAAAAAGGCCGCGATTTAGAGCGCGTTGTGTTGTCTAGAGCGGTGCGCTGGCACATCGATAATCGCATTTTGCCTTATGCGAATAAGACGGTGATTTTTGATTAAGAAAATTTTGATGTAAAAAAAGCGAAGTTAGACTTCGCTTTTTTTACTTTTGATACCAGTCATTTATTTGGAACTAATGCAGGCAGCGCTTCGTAAACCTCTTCTTCAGTAGCGGGTAAATCAGGTAGGCCGCCGTTATCAGAGGTTTCTGTCATTTCTGGCAAGGTTGCATTTGCTAAACTCACTTCAGTTGTCAGCCCATCAAACTCTGATGAAACCTCATCTGGTAATGGATCATAGGCTGCATCATCGTATGCTGAAATTTCAGGTAAAGCACTATTTTCTGCAGCATTGACACTCATTCCAAGTGAAAGAAGCAAAGTGATTAGAATAAATAAAAGTTTATTCATATTCATTTCAGCCTCCCCCGAGTAAATAGTTAACTGAATTTAATGCAAATTATTTTGCATCATCAGGTGCTGGCGCATCAATTGGAGGTGGTGCTGGATCATCAACAGGTGCAACTTCTGGTAGTGCATCATCTGCAAAAGCGATAGGCATTTGATTGAAACTTAATACTGCTATTACTACAAACAATAATTTTTTCATTTTAATTCCCCGAGCTTAGTTTATATTATGGTAAGAGCGTCGCTCTTAGCGATAATCTACGCTTAAGGTTTGATTTTCGCAAGTGTTTTTAAAAAAATTCCCACGTTATGGCAATAGGTTTTCTAAAGCAAATAAATCTGCGATTTTTTCACGTTGTTTAATCACAAAAAATTTGTTCCTATCGACCATAATTTCGGCTGCACGGGGGCGTGTATTATAGTTGCTAGACATGCTCATGCCATAGGCGCCCGCGGATTTAATCGCAAGTAAATCGCCTTCCTTAAGCGCCAAAGTTCTGTCATGACCCAGAAAATCTCCGCTTTCGCAGACTGGGCCTACAATTTCAAAATTTGCAGTTGCACCAATGTGCGGATTCACCGCTACAATGTCGTGATAAGCATCATAAAGGGCAGGCCGCATTAGGTCGTTCATGGCTGCGTCCACAATCGCAAAGTTTTTGGATTCAGTTTTCTTGATGTACTCCACTTTGGTCAGCAAAACGCCTGCATTGCCAACCAAGGCGCGGCCTGGCTCAAACAAAATTTTTACTTTTCTATTTCCTAATTTGTCCAAAATTGCTTTTGTATAACCTTCAAATTTTGGCGGTGCTTCATTGCTATAAGTTATGCCGATACCACCGCCCACATCAATATGGCTAATGGTTATACCCTTAGCTTCTAACGTATCCACCAAGCGCAGCACTTTATCCAGCGCATCAATAAAAGGAGAGAGCTCGGTAATTTGTGAGCCAATATGGCAATCTACACCATGCACAGCAATGTTGGGCATTGCTGCAGCTTGTGTGTATACATCTAGTGCATCTTCAAATGCCACACCAAATTTGTTATTTTTTAATCCAGTCGAAATATAAGGGTGCGTTTTCGCATCCACATTGGGATTGACGCGTAACGAGACAGGCGCAACTTTACCCAATTTTTTTGCAACGTCGTTTAAACGCGTCAATTCGCTGGCAGATTCTATGTTAAAGCAGAAAATATTAGCTTCCAGCGCCATTTGCATTTCATCTGCAGTTTTACCCACGCCAGAAAACACCACTTTTTGGGGGTCGCCCCCTGCGGCTATCACACGCGCCAACTCGCCGCCAGATACAATATCAAAGCCAGCGCCTAATTTTGCAAACGTGTTAAGAATTGCAATATTTGGGTTTGCTTTAACTGCAAAACACACCAAATGATTGCTGCCTACTAAGCCAGCCTTAAAGTTTGTAAACGCCTCAGTTAATGCAGCTTTAGAATAAACATAGCATGGCGTGCCAAATGTATGTGCAATTTCTGTTAAGGCTACATTTTCAGCGTGTAGTGCGCCATTTTTTAATTCAAATTGATTCACAGTTATTCTTTGCTAGGTTGCGACGCAGGAGGTGTTTCAGGTGTTTTTTCAGCCCCTTGCGGATAGCGCTGCTCTGGAATATACAAAGGCCCTTTTGTGCCACAACCCACTAAAAAGGAGTAGCAGCATAGTGCAAAAATCGTAAAAAAGTATCTAGGCATATTATGGTCGCCGTATTTTTATCATCAAGCGCTTATTTTATCATTAATGTTTCATATGGCCGAATAGCACTACTTTTTACCGCTTATTCTGCAAATATTACCGATTATCGGATACTGCTAGACATGACAGAGTGTACTTTGGCATGATTCAATCAACCAAAAAAGGGTATTTGATATGAACATGAAAAATTTTAAACAAACGGGTTTTACGCTTGTTGAAATAATGATAGTTGTCGCGATAATTGGAATTTTAGCCTCGATTGCTTTACCGGCTTATACCAATTATGTGAAAAAGGGTAAGGCTGCTGAAGCAACAAGCACTCTTGCGGATTTACGTGTGAAGATGGAACAATGTTATCAAGATAATCGAGACTATACTGCCTGTGCGGCGTTTTGTGCACCTGCCAGTGCAAAATATTTCACATATGCTTGTAACCCTGCTTCAACAGCAACCACATACACAATTGTAGCCACAGGGGTGGCTGCTCAAAATATGGGCAATTTCTCTTTTACTGTAAACGAGCAGAACGCAAAAACATCCAATTATGATGGTGTGGCTGGAGCAAATTGTTGGCTTGCAGGCAAGGGCACAGGGTGTTAGTTTTGCAACAGCATCGTAAAAATTTAGGTTTTAGCTTAATAGAGGTAATGGTCGTGGTCGCCATTTTTGGCGTAGTATTCTCTGTTGGTTCATCTAGCTACAAAGCTTGGATTGAAAACTCTAAAATTCGCAATGCCGCTGAATCTATGCTAAATGGCATACAAAAAGCACGTAACTTTGCGGTACAAAATAATGCGCAAGTAAGATTTGTAAGAGGCGCTAACTCAGATTGGACAATTGGTTGTGTCACGGTAACGGCAAGTTGCCCTGCAACAATAGATCAAAGAGTGACTTCTGAAGGGTCTTCTACTAGTGTAACTATTACAGCCACCCCAGCAGGTTCAACGACAACTGTTTTTAGTAATTTGGGAACAAGAGTTTCTGGATTTACCCAGTTAGACTTCTCAACTACTGCACTTAGTAATGCTGCGGATATTAGAGCATTAGCAATTTTAGTTAAACCTGGAGGCGCAGCACGTTTATGTGACCCCGCCCTCAATGTATCTGTGCCTACAATGGGATGCTTGTAATGATGAATACCAAGCTTAAGATTAAGCCGAAAATCCAGCAACAGCAGGGAGTAGTGTTATTAGAAGCCTTAATAGCAATTCTAATTTTTTCCTTTGGTATACTTGCTTTGGCGGGCTTACAGGCCGCGATGATTAAAAATACTACCGATTCAAAATTTCGTTCAGATGCCGCAAATGTTGCGCAAAGACAGCTGGGTATCATTTGGGCAAATCCAACAAATATTGCCAACTATACAGGCACAACGAATGTGGCTGATCTTCCAAATGGGTCGATGACGGTTGCACAACCAACTGCAGGCAGAGTCACAGTGCAAGTTTCATGGCAACAGCCAGGTGAAGCACAGCATAAATATGATGCAAATGCATATGTCATTACTGGGTGTCCAACATGTCCATAAACCAACTTCAAGCTCGCAATCAATCAGGGTTTACATTAGTTGAGCTCATGGTAGGTCTTGTGATTGGCTTGATAGCTACCATAGTTATCATGCAAACCCTTAGTGCCTTTGAAGGCCAAAAGCGCACAACCACAGGTACTGCAGATGCCCAAGTAAACGGTAGTATTGCTTTATATAACATACAACGCCAAGTGCAAATGGCTGGGTATGGGTTACCTATTTTTGATGCAAATGCACTTCAAAACAACTCTCCGTTAAAATGCAACCCCTCAACTATAGATCACGATGCAAATAATGCAACGGCAAAAGTTGAAATATTCCCTATTGCAATCACCGATGGTGGCGCTGCCGGTAGTGATACAATTACTGTTCGTACCTTTCCTACTTCAACTAGTGGTGGCTTGCCTGTCAATGTGGTTACGGTAGCTGGCTCAATATTGGGTGTTGATAATAATTTAGGTTGCTCACAAAACGATATCGCGCTTGTAGTCCGCGGAACAACTTGTTATGCAGGAAAAGTATCTACAACGAATGCAAATTTGGCTTTAGATACAACTCATATCACTTTATCCGGACCTGATGTAGCTAGTATGAGTAGCCCTGCACGTCTGTCATGTCTTGGAAGTATAAATACCATTAATTTTGCTATTAATGCTAACAACGAATTAACCCAAAATGGCACACCTGTCATTTCAGATGTCGTTAGCTTGCAGGCGCAGTATGGCATTTCTGCAAACTCCACTAGCAATGTCATTACACAATGGGTGGATGCAACAGTAGCTAATGGTTATGCAGCACCTACAATTGCTAATCGTAATCGTATTCGTGCGATTCGCGTATCGGTAGTCGCTCGCAATGGTTTGTTGGAAAAAACAAATGTTACAACAGCAGCACCGATTGCTTGGGACCCTGCTACTGCAAACCCAGCTGTTCTCTCACCCGCACCAGTAATCAACTTGAGCGCGAACGGCCAATGGCGGCAATATCGTTATCGCGTCTATGAAACCATCATTCCTATTCGTAATTTAACTTGGTCTGGACAATGGTTATGATTTCAAAACAACTCACGACTCGCCATTTAAAAAATGGATTTAAATGTTCAATTGCTAAGATGCAAAAAGGTTTCGTATTGTTCTTTGCCCTGATTGCACTGGTTGTAATGTCGTTGGCTGCAGCTGCTCTTATTCGTTCAGTAGATACTGGCGTCATTGTTGCTGGCAATTTGGCTTTTAAGCAATCTGCAACAGCAGTGGGTGATGCTGGAATGGTTTCCGCAATGACTTGGATTAAAGGTAATGCTGCTTCATTAGCGGCTACATCTGCTGGCAATGGTTATTATGAAACTTCTACAACTGGAATGGTGCTAACTCGAGATACGGGTGGTGCATGGCCTGGTGGGCAAGCCTGGACAGATGCAACAAGCAAATTGGCTACAGGAAGTGGTTTCCCAGCAGCTACACCTGGTTACGATGCAATTACTGGTAATACTGTTCGTTATGTCATAGAACGTATGTGCCGAGCAACAGGTACTGCAACAGCGGCAAGTTGTTTAATGGGCTCTGCATCGACAGGTGGCAATTCACTCTCTGATAAATCCGATCCTATGTTAGGAGCCATGACTAACTACTCACTCAGTCCTATGTACCGCATTACTACTAGGGTAACAGGTCCCAAAAATACTATTAGCTATATTCAAGCGTACGTTTACTAGGAGTCAACAAAATGACACGCAATATTAACCATCTTTTAAAAAGTAAAATCTTAACTGCTAGTTGTTTATTGATGGCACTTACGTTTGCTAGCGCAGCTTCTGCTGCCCTAATTAATTTGGCTACTTCCCCATTACAGAACTCAAGCACATCAGTGGTACTTCCTAACCTAATGTACATTCTAGATAACTCAGGAAGTATGGCATCTGATTATCTACCTGACTATGTCAATGATAGCAATAAATGTAAATCTACAAGTAGTTCAGGAGCGTTCTCTGCGGGTTGTGCTTTTGGTGACCCTGCCTATAATCTCAAAGATTATAATGGCTTGGCTTACAACCCAGAAATTAACTATTTGCCCGGTTTAAATGCAGATGGCACTTCAATGCCATCTATGACAAGCGCCCAAACATCTGGTTGGACAAATGTTCTTACTGATGCCTATGGTATACAAAATCGCGATCAATTAAACAATAGCGCTAGTTCAATTAGTTTCATTCCAGATGGCTTAAATAATATTGG
>JBJXDT010000036.1:0-4469 GCA_046153505.1 Methylophilaceae bacterium
ATAAATCTGTTTTTGATGCAGTTGGCTTAAAAGAAGCGCTAAAAAGTTTGGCGATAAGTAATATTTTAATCGCAAAAGATTTGCAAATAGTGGCGCCAGATAAGGCTGAAAACGGGGCGATTATTCAGATTGAGGCAAATAGCCTTCTACCTAACACAGAGGCGATTTACGTTTTAGTGGATAAAAATCCAACCGCGTTGCTTGGAAAATTCACTTTTAAAAATGGCGCCCAACCTTTTTTTGTGACGCGCATTAAAATGGCTGAAACCTCAGATGTAACGCTTATCGCCAAGGTGGGTAATCAGTTTTACAGCGCTTCAAAAAAGGTTGAAGTGCTGGAAAATGGCTGTGGAGGAAGTAGTAGCGCAAACGAAAAATATGAGCCAAGCATGAAGTTGCGCGCCAAGTTAAATGGTGATATCACTGAGGTTAAGGCGATTATTATTCACCCTATGCATACAGGGCAGGGAAAAGATGAATTTGGGCAGCTTATTCCTGCACATTTTATTCAAATCGCAACAGTTACACTGAATGAAAAGCCAGTGTTAGAGATGGAGCTTGGAACGGGTATTTCGAAAAATCCTTACCTCACCTTTCACGTCAAAGGCGCAAAAGTGGGTGACAAAATTTCTGTGACTTGGCTGGATAATCTAGCTAAATCGGCTTCAGGCATTGTCGAAGTAGTGTCCTCCTGAGCCTCTAGTCATGTGCGGCGACGGTCAGGCTTAGCTCTTTGACCTTGCATATTGGCAATTAATTGTCGCGCAGTGCTATCTTTTTCACGTCGATTATCATTTCTACGATCGTTATAGCGGGCGAATTTACAGTTGCAATTCTTACGATCGCAGCCTTGCACTGGCAATGCAGGCGCTTTATCTAATAAAATTCTTATGCTTTGGTATGACTTTACTTTTTCACATGCACCTGAGCACGGCTCAATTTCCACACACCTGTATGGATTGGTTTCTCGGTTGAGTGACGATTTACTCGCAATAAGCTTACTTTTTTTACCCACAAGCCAAGCTTCAGCCTGTTTTTTGTACCAATGAATCCCAAAAAAAGCTAAAAAGGCACACAAAAATACCGAAAAACCTGTCTCCATGACACTCTCCCCAATATTATTTTTATACTGTGGGAAATTTTAACACTCATTGGATTTAAAAAGCAAATATTAAAATTTGCTCATGGCTATGCTGACTGCTTCAGCAACACGAATGCCATCTACCCCGGCAGATAAAATGCCGCCTGCATAACCTGCACCTTCGCCGCATGGATACAAGCCAAAGGTGTTGATGCTTTGCAATGTTTCATCATTGCGTTTGATTCGAATGGGGCTGCTAGTGCGCGTTTCTACACCAGTTAAAATGGCGTCTGGCAAATCAAATCCTTTAATCTGTTTGGCAAATGCGGGGATTGCCTCGCGAATCGCGCTAATTGCAAATGCTGGCAAGGCAGAATCTAGGTTGGTGAGTAGCACACCTGGCGTGTAAGATGGTTTTACTTCGCCTAATTTCGTAGAAGCTTTGTTGGATAAAAAATCACCAACCAATTGCCCAGGAGCCGCGTAGGTATTGCCCCCCAGTGCATATGCCTGACTTTCTAATTTGCGCTGAAATTCCATGCCAGCAAGCGGATGACCAGGAAAATCAATTTCAGGCGTAATGCCTACAACAATCCCCGCATTGGCGTTGCGCTCGTTTCGGCTGTATTGACTCATGCCGTTCGTTACCACGCGTTCTGGCTCAGATGCTGCGGCAACCACGGTGCCGCCCGGGCACATACAAAAGCTATATACACTACGACCATTGCTGGCGTGATGCACAAGTTTATAATCTGCCGCGCCCAGCACAGGGTGCTGTGCATTGCTCCCATAGCGCGCATGGTCGATTAAGCTTTGTGGATGTTCGATACGAAAGCCGATTGAAAAGGGTTTAGCCTCTATATATATTCCTTGTTCGTGGAGCATTTCAAAGGTATCACGTGCACTATGCCCTACTGCTAAAATCAGATGGTTCGAGGCAATGAATTCGCCATTTGTTAAGGTTACGCCTTGTACAGCATTATTCTCAATTTCAATTTTTTCTACTTTACATTGAAAACGAATTTCGCCGCCGAGTTGCTTAATTGTTTCGCGCATGTGTTCTACCACGCCAACCAGCCGAAATGTACCGATGTGCGGATGGCTCACATATTGAATCTCCTCTGGCGCGCCAGCTTTCACAAACTCTTGTATCACTTTGCGACCATAAAACTTGGGGTCTTTGATTTGGCTGTAGAGTTTGCCATCAGAGAATGTCCCCGCGCCACCTTCACCATATTGCACATTAGATTCAGGATTGAGTTTGCCTCCACGCCATAAACCCCACGTATCTTTGGTGCGCTCGCGCACAGGTTTTCCACGTTCTAGTACAATTGGTTTAAAGCCAGCTTGTGCTAAAATTAAGGCAGCGAAAATGCCCGCAGGGCCAAAACCGACGATTACAGGACGTGCGTGTAAGTTGGCAGATGCTTTAGCCACAAAGTGGTAAGAGGTATCTGGAGAAGCTTTTAAATGAGGGTCTTTGGCAAATTTAGCCAATATTTTAGCTTCATTTTTAATTTCACAATCGACGATATAAGCTAGAAAAATTGCATTGCGTTTACGCGCATCAACACCGCGCTTGTAAATGGTAAAACTAATTAAATCAGAGTCTGCAAGATTGAGTCTTTTTAAAATCGCGGCTTTAATTTCGGCGTCAGAATGTCCCATATCAGTGGCGAGCAACAATGGAAGTTTGATTTCAGAAATGCGTATCATGCGTGACCTCGGATAGTAATTATCTATCAAAGTCAGTATTTTACAGCAATCGCTTAAATACCTAAATCCAATTGTAATAGTTGCTTAAGCATCGGGACTGTTACTGGCTTGTGCATGGTCAGCGACCAATCGTCAAGCGCATCTAAAGTTGCCATTAATGTTGGCAAATCGCGGCGCATATAGCGCAAGCAATAGTCAATCACTTCATCGGGCAGCTTGATGCCGCGCTCTTTGGCGTGATTTTTTAAAGCTTGTGCCTTTTCAGCATCGTTAAGCGGATGCAATTGATAAACCAAGTCCCAAGCCAAGCGCGTGGCTAAATCATTGCGCAAGTCCATTTGGTTGGGTGCGTGAGCGCCTGCGGCTACAAGAATTTCGCCATTTTCTTTAAGCTGATTGTAAGTGTTGAATAATGCAACTTGTGCTTTATCATCTAACAAATGCACATCGTCTGCAATCCTTATCCCACCCGCCTCACAGGCCGATAGCAAATGTGATTTTCCGCTGCCAGTTTCACCCCAAAAGTAAATAAAATGGTTTTTAATTTCAATGGTAGATTTAAGATTAGAAAGCGCTTCAGCATTTCTTCCTGCGACGAAATTTTGCAATGTCGGCGCAGCGACTGGTTTAATATCCAAAAGTAATTGTTTCATGCGTTATTTTAAATAGGTATCGCTTTGCAAGTAGCTACTTTTGGTGTGGCGCAGGCCCACAGCAATCGCTGCGCTAACGGGCAAGGCAAGCAGCACGCCAGTAAACCCAAACAATTGTCCGCCAGCAAGCAAGGCAAAAATCACAATGACGGGATGCAAGCCAATGCGATCGCCCACCAGTTTAGGTGTGAGAATTGTGCCCTCGACAATTTGACCAAGGCCAAATACGATTAAAACGGGGATGACTTGTGAAAAAGAAGTAAACTCTAATGCGGAAACAAGCAGCGCCAAAGCCAAACCTAGCGCGATGCCTAAATAGGGCACAAAACCCAAAAGACCAGCAATCATGCCTATCGCAAAGGCCATATCAAGACCAGCTAAATATAAGCCAGCCATATAAAATAAACTCATCGCGAGCATGACAGAAAGTTGCCCACGCAAAAATTCTGATAAAACTTGGTCGATTTCCTTAGCAATCGTAGCGCTTGTCTCTGACCAATCGCGCGGAATAAGTTTGCTGATGCTATCAATAAAGCCATCCCAGTCACGCAATAAATAAAACAAGACCACAGGCAAAAGTAAAATATTTGCGACAATGCCGATGAGCGAAATGGTGTGACTGCCTGCGCTTCTAAGCACATCCGCCAGCAAGCCGCCAGCAGTTTTCCAATGCGCCGTAATCACTTGCTGAATTTGCGCACTATCTACATTTAAACTAATCCCAAATCTGCCTTGAAGCCAAGGTTCAATCGTGGCGCGAACATTAGCGATGACGATAGGTAAGCGTTGCGCTATGAGAGAGGATTCTTTCTGTAGAAGCGGTTCAAGAATAAAAAATAAGCCAATCAGCAAGCCCAAAATACCTAGCATCACTAGAACAGTTGCCAAGGTGCGGCCTAGTTTAAATTTTGCGATTCCCCATAAGCTTAATTTATCTACAATTGGATCGCACATGTAGGCGAGTACAGCTGCAATTAGGAATGGCGTGAGCACTGGTAGCAATAAATAAATAAAAAAAA
>JBJXDT010000037.1:0-3688 GCA_046153505.1 Methylophilaceae bacterium
ACAACCCGAAGGCCTTCTTCACTCACGCGGAATGGCTGGATCAGGGTTGCCCCCATTGTCCAAAATTCCCCACTGCTGCCTCCCGTAGGAGTCTGGACCGTGTCTCAGTTCCAGTGTGGCTGGTCGTCCTCTCAGACCAGCTACAGATCGTCGCCTTGGTAGGCTTTTACCCCACCAACTAGCTAATCTGATATCGGCCGCTCCATTAACGCTAGGCCTTACGGTCCCCAGCTTTCCCCCTCAGGGCGTATGCGGTATTAGCCAACCTTTCGATTAGTTATCCCCCATTATTGGATACGTTCCGATATATTACTCACCCGTTCGCCACTCGCCACCAGGAGCAAGCTCCCGTGCTGCCGTTCGACTTGCATGTGTAAAGCATTCCGCCAGCGTTCAATCTGAGCCATGATCAAACTCTTCAGTTTAATTCACAACTATTACTTGTTCCTCTTTCGAGGTGGTATTTCGCTTATGCTTAATTTACTTAAATATATATCTAAGTCACTCAAATTCATTTTCAAGGTTTATATTGCTATAAGTCTTGTCATAAATTTAAAGTGTAAGCGTTTGTTTTCTGAGTCATCAAACCTAAGTTTGATGATTAACCTGACTACAAACACCCACACTTATCAGTCATTCAAATTGTTAAAGAGCAGTGCTTGAAACATCATTTATTATTACGTTGTCTCAAGCGAAGCGCGCATTATACAGAGCTTTGCGAGCTGGTCAAGTTTAAAATAAAAATATTTTTTATATTATTTCTTAACCGTAATTCTTTGTTGCGGCTTTCACTTAAACATCAAGCGAAGGCGCGCATTATACAGAGCTTTTAGAGCCGGTCAACAATTTAATTCAAAAAAATTGTAACTAAATTGCAACTGCTAAAAATCTTATAAAACCAAATACGCGTTCTTTATTTTAACTGGTTGCGGGAACAGGATTTGAACCTGTGACCTTCGGGTTATGAGCCCGACGAGCTGCCAGACTGCTCCATCCCGCGTCCGATTCGACGACACACATCAATATGTGACGCCGAGAGATGAGACTATAGCAAGATTTAGCTTTTAGTGCAACGCTTATCGCGCTATTTTGGTAGGTTTCTGCCGAAAAACCTATGATGGCGTTGCTTTATATATCGAACGACTTGATGTAGCGCAAGCTAAAACTTTTCACAATGCAGAATTAAATCGCTTTTAAACTTAAAATGAATCGGCCTGCAAGCCCTATAGATGCTAGGTATTAACCAAACACCACGTGGCTATTGGCTTGCAGGGCATGCTAAAAATGCTTGAATGTGGCGAAAATCGAAGTTTGTAGGTTGGAGGTAAGCGTAGCGAGTCCCGACAATGTGCGAAGTATTGAGGTTCGCAAACCTAACTCACCACAAACTACTAGTTATTATTTTTTAAGCCAGTGAAGGTAAGTCTGCACCGCAATGTTTGCATTTTGTGGCATCTTTTTTAATTAACTCAGCACAATATAGGCATTTTTTTGATTCTTTAGCTCTTAAATATTGAAATGACGTTGGTTGAGTCAGCAGGGATTAGTGTGGCTTGACCACATAAACGGCAACCATCATATCGTGATGAATGCCGCCAAATCGAATAAATCAAGCCAGGCACAATTAAAGTATATTATTTTTATCGGTACGTTTTGGTCGGATTTAAAAGAAATGCGGTCAGAAACCAATAACTTATTATTTCCCTATCGCACCAAACACCTTTTTAAGCAAGCTACTGGCCTGACCAAGCGGATCTTGTCGAATTGCAGCTTCTTCTTTAGCAATCATCAAATAAACCCCATCTAGCGCTTTTTGTGTCACATATTGGTTAATATTGGCATCTTCTTTTTTCACCAAACCAAGTTTAGCGCCTTGACCTGCGTATTTATTATAACTATCCGCCAGTTGTACTTTTTCTGTGGCTTTTTGCACAATAGGTAAGAATTTCTCACCCATTTGCTTAGAGGTTGTGCGCTTAAAGTATTGTGTGGCGGCGTCTTGCGGGCCTGTTAAAATCGCTTTTGCGTCTGCCAAACTCATTTGTTTGATTGAATCCACCAATAAGGTCTTAGCTTCTGGCACTGCAGCCTCCGCTGCGCGGTTCATTTTAAGCACTAGCTCGTCCGATTGCTTGCCCATGCCCATCAACTTCATACCTTTTTGAATTTTCTTCAAAGAATCTGGTAAGGGAATTTTCACATCCTTATTCCCAAAAAAGCCATCCACAGCGCCTAAACTGCTTACCGCCTTTGCTACACCTTGGTTTAGCGCCGTTTTAAGCCCATCTGAAGTTTCTGCATTTGTGAGGCTAGCTACACCAGTGCCAGTGCCCGACACGGGGGCGGAAGCAGCACCTGCATCCTTATTTTTTAAGGCATCCTTAACATCAGATAAACTGATGGCATTTGCGTGAGTAGCAAATAATACTGCCAATGAGATTGCGATATAGCGCTTCATAAAGACTCCCCGAAAAATTATTATTCATTAGCAAACGAATTAAAACAAAATAAGTTTACGCTATTTTTTAATTTTTGCAGGTTTCAATGCACTAACATTCCAAATTTGGCTTGCATATTCAGCAATAGTGCGGTCGCTGGAGAACTTTGCCATGCGGGCGACATTTAAAATCGCGCGGCGTGACCATTCCTCCTGATCTTGATACACTTTCCCCACTTCTTCTTGCATTGCAATATAGCTCTCGTAGTCTGCCAAAAGCAAGTAATGGTCGCCTTTGCCAAGTAGATTATCGACAATACCTTGGTAGCGGCTTGGGTCTTCGACAGAGAAAAAGCCGGAGCTAATCATATCTAACACTTGTTTCAATTCAGTATTCTGGTTGTAGTAATCCCATGGGTTGTAGCCATTTGCCTTCTTTTCCGCGACTTGCGGCGTGGTTAAGCCAAAAATAAAGATGTTGTCTTCACCCACCTCTTGCATAATTTCCACATTAGCACCATCCAAGGTGCCAATCGTCAACGCGCCATTGAGCGCCATCTTCATATTGCCAGTGCCGCTTGCCTCTGTTCCAGCCGTTGAAATTTGCTCAGATAAATCACTGCCAGGGAATAAAATCTCTGCTGCAGATACCTCATAGTTTGGATAAAAAACGACTTTAAGTTGATCGCCCACCGCTGGATCATCATTCACGATGGCAGCTACATCATTAATCAAATGAATAATCTGTTTTGCCACAAAGTAACCTGGCGCCGCTTTGCCGCCAAAAATCACTGTGCGCGGCGTAATGTCTTTATCGCCTCTGCGAATACGGTTATATAAGGTAATCACATGCAAAACGTTCAACAATTGGCGTTTGTATTCATGTATGCGCTTAATTTGCACATCAAATAATGAATTTACATTCAGCTCAATACCGGTTAAAGCCTGAATTTTATTGGCTAGCCGAATTTTATTGGCTTGTTTTACAGCCCTAAACGCTTTGCGGAAATCTTTGTCGTTAGCTAAAGGCGTCAGTTTTTTGAGCAAAGTTAAATCTTTTTGGAATCCTTCGCCAATCGCCTTGGTAATTAGGGCAGTCAACCCTGGATTTGCCTGATTCAACCAACGTCTTGGCGTAATGCCGTTGGTCATATTGGTTAATTTTTTTGGATATATTTTATGAAAGTCTGCAAACAATGTAGTTTTCAGTAACTCGCTATGCAGCTCCGCCACGCCGTTTACTGTGTGGCT
>JBJXDT010000038.1:0-4239 GCA_046153505.1 Methylophilaceae bacterium
ATTAATTTTTTAGCTGGTGCATTATTAGGTACGCTAGTTTTCTTAATCGCTGCGATGGATTATCCATTCCGAGGCGAATTTAGTGTAAGCCCAGCGCCTTATGAATTACTTTTGGATGGAATTATGAAACTAGGCTGATACAGGTTTTAATTAGGCGTGTAAAACTTGCTCTAGAAATGACTTTGAATAATTGACCCAAGCAACATCTGGGCGCCAAATATTCACCCAATTTGGTATTTCGGTTGCTGACATCGGTTTCGCGATGCCGTAACCTTGTGCCAATTCACATCCCAATTTAAGCAGCAGCACGCCGTGCGCGATCGTTTCTACACCTTCTGCAATCACCTCACGATGGAAAGCCTTTGCTAAGCCAACAACGCCTTCTACAATAGCCAAATCATCTGCATCATCAATCATGTCACGTACAAAGCTTTGATCAATTTTAAGCATGCTTGCAGGTAAGCGTTTAAGATATGTAAGTGAAGAGTAGCCCGTACCAAAATCATCTAGTGCGAAATGTACGCCAAGAAGTCTGCAAGCTTGCATAAGTTCTGAAATTTGACCAATATCCTTGATAGCACTAGTCTCAACGATTTCTAACTCGAGTTTATTGGGGTCTACGTCTGGATGCTTTGCCAGCAGTTCTGATAATTGTGTTACAAAATCTTCTTGCTGAAGCTGTAGGGCGCCAATATTTACACTAACAGGTAGATTAAGCCCCATACTTTGCCACGTACTCATTTGCTTTAATGCCATATCTATAACCCATTTGCCAATAGTTAAGCTCAACGGATGATTTTCTATCACAGGTAAAAACGCGCTTGGAGGCAATAGGCCGCGATCAGGGTGTTGCCAACGGATTAAGGCTTCTGCACCAATTATCTCACCTGTTTTCATATTTACTTTGGGTTGATAATGAAGCACAAACTCATCTTTTTTAAATCCGTTGCTGACATGTATTAAGCTTTCTCGTTGCGTTTTAACAGCGATATCTTGCGCAGTATCAAATAAGTGATAGCCATTTTTACCTGCTTGCTTGGCCAAATACATGGCTTGATCAGCATGACGCATCAACTGATCTGCTTCACTACCATCTTGTGGATATCTTGTGACGCCAATGCTTACAGATAGTTTAAGGTCTAAACTACCAATTTTGATTGGGTCAGAAGCTGCTTTTAATAGACGTTCCAATAACGGTTCACAATCTGCAGCATGTTCTAAACTAGACATGACAGCCACAAACTCATCCCCACCTATTCGAGAAAAGGTATCACTTTCCCGTAAACATGCTTTCATTCGCTGACCAAGCTCTATTAAGAGTTGGTCGCCAACGTTATGACCATATTGGTCATTGACCTCCTTGAAACCATCCAAATCCAAATAAGCAACAGCAAGTGACTGATTGAGACGTTGGCTATGTAAAATGGCTTGCGCTAAGCGATCTGCAAGTAATACACGGTTTGGTAGGTTCGTGAGGGGGTCATAGTGAGCAATTTGTTCCAGTTGCCTTTGATGCGCTTTAGTTTCTGTAATGTCATATATAAAACCAGCGAGTGATTCGACATTTCCTTCATCATCAGTCAATGCTTGGCCTTTTTCATAAATCCAACGTGATTTTCCATCCGCACATTGAATTTCATACTCAATTTCCCATGGCTTCCGAGCTTTCATAGCAGCAATCATTTTTTCATCTAATAGACTTTGATCATGCAATATTAAACTAGCAAAACTTCGAATTTTATTGTTTACAAAATCGCTTGCAGGATACCCCGTAATATCTTTAATATTTTCGCCTACATAGCGCATCGTCCAGAAAGTATCAAGTTCACATTGGTAAGCAGCTCCAGGCACATTTTCGACGAGTGTGCGAAACTGCTTTTCACTATTACGAAGCTCCCGAGTGTTTGCTTTAAGTGCTTCATTTTGGGCTTCAGCTTCTACCAAGTGTTGGTCGATGCGTCTTTGCATCAGCACGAACTCTTTTGTGGCTGCTGAGATTTCATCAGAACCTGATGTGGGAAGATTGGTATGGGTTGTTTTGTCTAGTTCATATTGTTTTATCGCCTCTGCTAGGTAGCGAATTCTCTTAACAATGGTGTGATATACAGCATAGCTAATTAAACCACCAGCGAATGTACTCACCAAAAAAATCATAGCTAAAATTACATAAAATAAATCTTTAGTTGATTGCATTATGGCGGCCACAGGTACCAATTTAAAATGTCGCCAGCCTGTTATGTCCAACTTACCACCAATGACAATATACTGTTGACCAGCTACAACTAAATTTTTACTAATAACTTTGAAATTTTGATCAACTGGTGTTTTTAATATGGCAATTAAGTTTGGTTCATTTTTAATTGAGAAATTATTTGAGGTATTTAATGCCTCTAACTGCTTTTGCCAGTCGCCAGCCAGAATATAATTGTCGTCTGCATCCAGTAAAAAGTGTTGAGTACCTTTATAAAATTGATTGTTGTTAAAAATATTGGATAACACATTTGTTAGTTGCATATCCTCACCAAGGCTGCCAATCCAATGATCGTTTACGTATAGGGGGTAAATTGCACTGACCATCCATAATTTT
Source organism: Methylophilaceae bacterium (assembly GCA_046153505.1). Lineage (GTDB taxonomy): Bacteria > Pseudomonadota > Gammaproteobacteria > Burkholderiales > Methylophilaceae > JBJXDT01. Next base: position 2,588 of record JBJXDT010000038.1, read on the forward strand.
GCTACGGGATCATACAATGGCGGGGTAAATTTGAGTTTACGTGTTGGGTTAACTGATGGTGAGGAATAGGTTAACCATGGAGTTTTTGTATAATCATTATCTGCGCCCGTATCAAAAGCAAAATTTGGGAAGTTTGAGTCAAATATAACTTCGCTACGATAGGGAGTAAGATACCAAAGGTTCTCCATCGGTCTGCTTACTGCAGCACCATAAATATCCATTACACGTTTAACTCTCATATGTAATACTTTTTGTGCTTCAGTAAGCTTGGGGTTTGAAGGTAAAAATACGCCAGATTCTAGGTGGCCGTCAAACTGCGCCGTGCGATTACGATATGTGCCGTCTCCACCTAACTCCATCTTTTCATTAAAGTCTTCTAGCTCACTTTTAGAAATTGGCTTAGCAAGTTCTGTTTGTAGTGTTAAGGCAAAATGACTAAGTTTAGGCTGGCTTTTTTGTAAGTACTCTGTTGTTTTTTTTGATTGGACTTGTGAGGCATAGGTGATTTGATGTATTTCTTTATCTAGAATTTTTTCTTTAGTGTAATTGAACCCAATAATTGACATTGGAATAGCGCTTGCAAGTATGCTTGATACAACTATCAGAGCCAATTTTTTTTGGATATTCATTGCACAGTTGAGTTCATATTTGTTTACATCATGTAATAGGCTAGAAAAGCCTCGCTATCGCAATTTTAAATTAGTAACTTAAAATTGATATTAGCACTCTAGATGAACAAATGAAACAAGAGCAAAGCTAGATTTATGTGTCTGTTCTGTAATTTTAGGAGGAATGGTTGTTTTTAAGTTGTTTTGATTAAACCAAACACGTGTTACTTAAAATAAAATGACTGGTCTATTTGGATGCTGTCTTTTCTATGGCATATTCAATTCGTGTATCAGGCACTAACCAAATAAGTGCTACTGTTGCGTAAAGTATTTGAGATGCTTTCGGTGACCAAAATGCCGCTACAATGCCGACTAAGTAAAGAACAGGCGAAAGTTTACCTTTCCAATCGCGGCCAATAGCTTTTTTTAAAACAGAGTGTTGACCCTCTACCGCGATAATTTGTCGTTGCAAAATGAAGTATGCAATAGCAGCCATGAGTAGCACAAATCCATAGAGTGCAGAAGGAATGCTGGTGAAGTGGCTTTCCCCCATCCAACTTGTTGCAAAAGGGAATAAGGAAAGCCAAAATAAAAGATATAAATTTGACCAAAGGATTGCACCATTGACTTTGTGAGCAGCGTGCAGCATATGATGATGATTGTTCCAGTATATGCCCACGTAAATAAAACTAAGCACATAACTTAGAAACGTAGGAAGTAACGATGCAAGCGCTTCGAGATTCTCACCATGTGGGACTTTGAGTTCCAGCACCATGATGGAGATGATGATGGCAATTACCCCATCGCTAAAGGCTTCTAGTCTAGTTTTGCCCATTTAACAAACTTTCTAGATTATCTTGCTTTTAATTCTACCGTATCGGCAGCTTTCAACACCATATACTCAACAGTGATGCTTTCTTTGTCGTCCATCAACCATATCTGACCCTCTTGAATATTGCATTGCAACTGCATATTGCGCTGCGCTAGTGAGGCGATTCCCTGAGAGCTGGCTTGTGCGATGCTAATGACTGTAAGATTTCTTTG
>JBJXDT010000039.1:0-18710 GCA_046153505.1 Methylophilaceae bacterium
TGTAGGAATAATAATTTATAGGTATATTTCGTGCCCTAGCATAACAACGTATATACAAGTAGTTTGGTTGAATTTGCTGAATTATATGGATTTTAACCATTCACAAAACACGTTATAATCACGCATATTTATTGGTTTTGGCCTATGTCACACAATTACATTTTAATTTTGCTCAGCACCGTGTTGGTTAACAACATTGTATTGGTTAAAATTTTGGGCTTATGCCCATTCATGGGCGTCTCTAAAAAGCTTGAGGCCAGCATAGGAATGGCCGCTGCAACCGCATTTGTGCTCACAATTGGCTCTATGACGAGCTGGGCAATCAATCACTATTTTCTTGAGCCCAATCATGTAGAGTATTTACGCACACTATCATTTATTGTGGTGATTGCTGGCGTGGTGCAGTTTACAGAAATTATCATGGAGAAAAGCTTTCCGCTTTTATATCAAATGCTCGGCATTTTTCTGCCCCTCATTACGACCAATTGTGCGGTGCTAGGCATTCCGTTGCTTAACGCGCAATCTAGCCACGGAGCAATAGAATCGGGCTTGTACGGCTTTGGTGGTGCAGTCGGTTTTTCAATGGTGCTCATTTTATTCGCCTCACTCAGAGAGCGTTTAGAAGCTGCCGACGTACCTAAAGTATTTCAAGGCTCTGCCATTGCCATGATTACTGCCGCGCTGATGAGTCTTGCATTTATGGGTTTTGCAGGGCTAGATAAATACTAATGCTCACTGCTTTATATATCATGCTAGGCTTGGCACTGGCTTTAGGGGCGGCGCTTGGCTACGCGGCACTAAAATTCAAGGTTGAAGGCGATCCGCTGGTGGCGCGTATCGATGCCATATTACCCCAAACCCAATGCGGCCAGTGTGGCTATCCAGGATGTAAACCATATGCCACAGCGATTGCCGCTGGAGAAGCGGATATTAATCAATGCCCTCCCGGTGGCGATGCTGGTGCAAGAGCACTTGCCGATTTAATGGGCGTAGAGTACAAGCCGCTTAACGCAGAGCACGGCGTAGAAAAACCTAAAGCTGTAGCCTTTATCGATGAGCAAACCTGCATCGGCTGTACTTTATGTATTCAAGCATGTCCTGTAGATGCCATTTTAGGCGCGGCCAAACATATGCACACAATTATCGCCAGTGAGTGTACAGGCTGTGAGCTATGTCTGGCGCCATGTCCCGTCGATTGCATTACCATGGAGCCGATTGGCGAAACGCCCGATAACTGGAAGTGGAAATACCCAACGATTCCAATTAAGCCCGTAATGACACTTAAATAAATTGAATTTGAAAGTATGAACGCGTTAGTTAACTTTACCGGACTCATCAAAAAAACTGGAATTTTCAAGTTCCACGGCGGCGTGCACCCCCCAGAAAATAAGAGTCAGTCGACACTGTTGCCGATTGGCCAATTGCCGCTACCTGCAAAGATTGTGCTGCCACTGCGCCAACACGTAGGTAATATTCCAAAAGTTAAAGTTGCGGTCGGAGATAAAGTCCTTAAAGGTCAACTGATTGCAGAAGCCGAAGGCACCGTATCGGCAGCCATTCACGCAACCACCAGCGGTACAATTTCAGCGATTGGCGAAGAAATTATCCCGCATCCTTCAGGCTTACCCGACAGGTGTATCACTATCACGCCTGATGGAAAAGAAACGTGGACTCCTCGCCAACCAACGGACTGGCGTAATACAGACAGAAAATCGCTTGTTGCCAGTCTGCGTTTATCTGGAATTGTTGGCTTAGGTGGCGCCACGTTTCCGACCCAAGTCAAACTACGGGCGGATGGGAAATCTGGCGTACATACGCTCATTATTAACGCAGCAGAGTGCGAACCATATATTACTTGTGATGATATGCTGATGCGCGAACGTGCAGCTGAAATTGTCAAAGGTATCGAAATCGCGCAGCACTTACTTGGCGCTGAAAATGTCATCATTGGTATCGAGGACAACAAGCCAGAGGCTGCAGTTGCAATGCAAGCATCTGTGACTAGCACGATGCAAGTAAAAGTCGTGCCTACTTTGTACCCCAGCGGCGATGCACGTCGATTGGTGCATTTGGTGTTAGGTATTGAAATTCCGTTTGATAAACGCACCACCGAAGCAGGTTTGCAAGTATTTAACGTGGCTACCGTGCTTGCGCTGCACCGCTATTTTGATTTTGGCGAACCAAGTTTAGGGCGCATCGTGTCCATGACTGGCAACGTGCAAAAACCTCAAAATTTTGAGGTGCTTTTCGGCACGCCACTAAGTCATTTAGTGCAAGCAGCCGGCGGAGCAAAGCCTGAAACCACGCACTACATCATGGGCGGTCCTATGATGGGATTTAATCTGCCAAATGACAATGTACCGATTACCAAGGCCGCCAATTGTATCATTGCTGCATCGCCTGGATTATTTGAACCGCCACCGCCCGCCATGCCGTGCATTCGTTGCGCGCGCTGCGCCGACGTTTGCCCTGTAAACCTGCAGCCACAAGATTTATATTGGTTCGCCAAAGCTGATAATTTTGAAAAGGCGCGAGATTACAAGCTATTCGATTGTATCGAATGCGGCGCATGTAGCTATGTTTGCCCAAGCAATATTCCGCTTGTGCAGTATTATCGCTATGCAAAGAGTGAGATTATTGCAATCGATAAAGCTAAAGAGGCCGCCAATATTGCTCGGGAGCGCAATGATTTTAGGTTAGCAAGAATAGAACGTGAAAAAACAGAACGTGCGGCGAGAAACGCTGATCGCGCGCAACATGCAAAACAAGAAGCAGCCAAAGCAAATGTACCTGCCACTAAAAACGGTTTGGCAGAGGATGCCCCGCAAGCCAATATGCATGCGGCTGCTAGCGATGTCGCAAACGCAAACGAAGATTCTGCAAAAGCCGCTAAACAAGCTGCAATCGCAGCTGCTATTGAGCGCGCAAAAGCTGCCAAAGCGACAACTGCGCCAAAAAATGTTGCCGAAGTGACACCAACAGTGAAAGCTGAAATCGCTGAAATAGATGTTCGCCGTGCGAGTGTTGGCATTGTGACGGATGAAGAAGCAGCAAACAAAGAAAAACAGGCTAAAATCGCTGCAGCCATTTCAAAAGCTAAGGCAGCGAAAGCTGCAGCGCAAGCCGCCAAAGAAGATAAATGAGTAAACGAGAATACTTTTGAACCAATCACCTTACATTTCTGAAGCCCCTTCAGTCAGCAACATTATGCTCAAAGTGTTGCTGGCATTGGTGCCTGGCATATTTACCTATGTATGGGTGTTTGGTGGTGGTGTGTTAGTCACTATCTCACTAGCGACCTTAACAGCATTAGCTGCTGAGGCCGTTATGCTCAAATTGCGAAAATGCCCTGTACGACCTTTTTTGCTAGATTTAAGCGCGGTAGTGACTGCTTGGCTGCTCGCGCTTGCCATTCCACCACTTGCGCCTTGGTGGTTAATTATCGTGGGCACCATATTCGCGATTGTAATTGCCAAGCAAGTCTATGGCGGTTTGGGTAATAACCCTTTTAACCCCGCAATGATTGGCTATGCGGTTTTGCTCATTTCATTTCCAGTATTAATGACGAAATGGCCAGCCGTCTTACAACTCGCCGAATACAAACTTAGTTTTGCAGATCAGCTACATTATATTTTTGGTGGCGTGCTACCAGACCAAGTAAAAATAGACGCCGTGACTTCGGCCACACCATTGGATTATTTAAAAACACAACTCATGTTAAAACACGAAGTTAGCACAATTACGCAAGCACCGATATTCGGCGCACTTGGTGGCATGGGTGGCGAATATGTAACAGGTGCATATTTATTGGGCGGCTTGTATTTATGGCAACAAAAAATTATTACTTGGCATTTGCCAACAGCGTTCTTAGGGGCATTGGCGCTTATTTCTAGCGTGTTTTGGCTATTTAATCCTACACATTTTGCCAACCCGGTATTTCATTTATTTAGTGGCGCTAGTTTATTGGACGCGTTTTTTATTATTACTGACCCGGTAAGTGGGCCGACGACACCAAAAGGCAAGCTATACTTTGCGGCTGGCATCGGCATTATCACGTATTTAATCCGCGTTTATGGTGGTTATCCAGATGGTGTGGCGTTTGCGGTGATTTTTATGAATATTTGTGTGCCACTGATTGACGCTTTGACACAACCGCGTGTATTTGGGCATGTGAAATGACGGAATCCATTTTAGAGCATGCGATTAAAACTGCACTCATTTTGATCGTGTTTGCAGTAACTTACACATTATTTCTCGCTTATACACATGATGTGACTAAGGCGCCAATTGCAGCAAGCGAAGCCAAAGTGCGTATGGAACTTTTTAGCCAAATTTTACCTGTAGCCCTACATGATAATGATTTGCTAAAAGATTCAATCAATATCGAACCAAACGAAATGCTTGGTAATCGGCAACCAATTGTCGCAAACCGTGCACGCATAAAAGGTAAACCAGCTGCTATCATTTTTGAAGCAATAGCTCACGATGGCTACGCAGGTGATATCAAGCTTTTAATAGCAATAAAATATGATGGGAGTCTCGCAGGAGTGCGCGTAATCACACATAAAGAAACGCCAGGTTTGGGCGACTATATTGACATTGCCAAAGGAAATTGGATTAAACTTTTTGATGGCGAATCGCTCCAAAAGACAACCGACAGCGGTTGGGCCGTAAAAAAAGATGGTGGCCAATTTGACTATATGGCGGGCGCCACCATTACGCCGCGGGCAATAGTAAAAGCCTTGCATAAAGCACTACAATATTACGCAGCAAACAAAGACGCACTTTTTAAATAAAGGGCACAAGAGGTAACAAAATGAATCAATACAAAGAAATTAGCATTAATGGATTGTGGAAGCAAAACCCAGGGGTAGTTCAACTTTTGGGCTTGTGCCCAACCTTAGCGATGACTACTAGCATGGTCAATGGCTTTTCACTTGGCCTAGCTACAGCTCTAGTAATGGGTATCAGTAATGCTGCGGTTTCTCCAGTGCGTACTTTTGTGCCGAAAGAAATTCGCAATCCTGTGTTTATTTTAATCATTGCAGCACTCGTGACCATGATTGATTTAGGAATGAATGCCTACTTGCATGACTTGCACAAAGTGCTAGGTATTTTCATTCCTTTAATAGTTACAAACTGTATTGTTTTAGCACGGGTCGAATCTTTTGCAGCTAAAAACTCAACGCTTCCATCTGCGTTAGATGGGTTCATGATGGGCTTAGGCTTAGCATGCGTTCTGACATTGCTAGGCGGAGTTCGTGAACTTGTGGGCAAAGGTACATTGCTTTCTGGAATAGATTTAATTCTTGGGCCTGACGCTAAATCAATGATTGTTCATGCGATTCCAGATTATCACGGATTCTTGCTCGCCATTTTACCCCCAGGTGCATTTATTGGTTTGGGCTGCTTAATTGCTGCGCGCAATTGGGCTGAGCAACGCAAAACCACTGTGACTCCATCTGCTAGCGGCTCGCTTAAACCTGCTCACTAGTATTTAGCGAAAAACGGTATGAATGCAGAAAAACGCTTTGAGATTTTAAAGCGTTTAAGCATTGCTATACCCAACCCATCCACCGAGCTAGAGCATAACAGTACTTTTGAGCTACTAATTGCCGTTATTTTGTCTGCGCAAGCCACTGATAAAGGCGTCAACATAGCCACCCGTAAGCTTTTCAAAGTTGCGAATACGCCACAAGCAATTGCAGAATTAGGCATCGAGGGTTTGGAAAGTTATATCAAAACGATTGGGCTTTATCACGCCAAAGCTAAAAATGTGATTGCGTGTTGCGAGATGCTCATCCACAAGCATAGCAGCAAAGTGCCAGCTACAAGAGAAGCGCTAGAAGCATTGCCTGGCGTGGGGCGAAAGACAGCCAACGTTATTCTGAATACGGCATTTGGTAAACCAACAATTGCGGTGGATACGCACTTATTTCGTCTCGGCAACCGCACTAAGCTTGCCACAGGCAAAAATGTATTAGAAGTTGAAAAAAAGTATTTAAAAACGATTCCACAAGAATTTATGCAAGACGCGCACCATTTGTTAATCCTTCATGGTCGCTATACCTGCACCGCAAGAGCACCAAAATGCGGAGAATGCTGCATTTTTGATCTGTGCGAATACAAAGACAAATCGCTCCCCAAAGTGCATTTAATGGCTGGTCAAGGTAAATTGGAAGGTGCGACTTGAAGGTCTCTACAGGTCTCGCCATTGGCAAAAGTGCAAAGCCAGAACTTGCTTCTCAAGCTGTGGCAGCGGCTATGGCAAAAGCGAATATCCATACGCCTTCAAGCGTATTGCTGTTTTTAACGTCCGAGTTCGCTGCCAACCCACAATCAGCCATTAAGGCTGCGGCCAAAACAGCAAGTTGCACGCAGATTATCGGTTGTTCAGCCTCTGGCATTTTTACTGAAGAGGATTGGGTGCTGGATAGCGCTGCGGCGGCGGCCATGGTGTTTAGTGACGATTTTAAATTAGCAGTAACAGGTGAGCATTGTATAACTGACACTATCCTCACGATAGCAGCCCCAAACGCCATAAACAGCACTTGGTTGAATATGCCCATATCAGGTAGAGCTGTGGCACGATTTGGTGGTGTTTCTGGCGATGCCACAGGCCACGGGCCTTTCTCAGTTTGGCAAAATGGCAAGGGTGCAACTCAGGGTTTTTGCGAACTAGTCATTCAGAATGCAAAAGCGGCCATCGGGGCATCGCATGGCTTAAAAATGATCTCTAAACCACAAAAAATCACAAAAACAAACGGTCATGATATGTGCTCAATCGCCAATATCCATGCGCTTCTCAGCCTTTTTTCTGCATGGCAAAAACATTCAAAATCTCCAATCCCTTTTCACCAACTTGTGGCTGTGTATTCCAGCAAGGCCACGCAAATTGAACGCGGCGATTACAATATTGCATCGATCATTAGCGGCAATGAAAAGGACCATTCTGTGACACTGACTAAGACCCTAAAAGAAGGCGAATGGTTGTGTTGGGCTCTACGCGATATAGATGCGGCGCAAATAGACATTGTAAAAACCGCCAGCGAATTAAAGCAGCAACTCTCCGTTGAACCAGCGTTTGCACTGATGTTTTCATGCTTGGGACGCGGCCCCTACTTTTATGACGGGACTGACCAAGATTTAGCTTTGCTCAAAGCGTTGTTTCCGAAGTTACCGATGATAGGTTTTTATGGCAATGGCGAGATTGCTCCTATGCACGGTGTTAACGAACTTTTACAGTACTCTGCCGTACTAGGTTTATTTGCACACAGCCCTTTAATATGAGCTTATTTAACCCCTCACGAAATGAAGTGCGCGAATTCTTTTTTGCTACTTGGACAAAATTTAATTCACAACTATTGTTAACAGAAATAGAAAAAATTGCCATAAATGTAATTCATATGCATCCCGAATATCATGAAATTTTGAATGCACCAGAGCGCTTTAAGATGCAAGACTATTTCCCAGAGTTTGGTGAAACAAATCCGTTTTTACATATGAGCTTGCATTTGTCTGTACTTGAGCAAATTAGCATTAATCAGCCTACCGGCATTGCGAACATTTATGCATTATTAAAAAATAAGCATCATAATCAACATCAAGCGCAAGGCGAGCATAATGCACAACATGATATTTTAGAGTGCCTGGCAGAAACCATTTGGCTGGCGCAGCGCAACAATACTGGACTTGACGCCGAACACTATCTACAATTGCTCCAACAAAAGGCTACATGACAATGACAACGGCACACGACTGGCTAAACGAACATAGTGACTATTTGTACCGCTTCGCATTGGCGCGGCTGCGCGACCCACATCAAGCGGAAGACGTGGTGCAAGAGACCTTTATCGCCGCAATTAAAAACCCAAATTTTGCCGAGCAATCTAGTCCGCGTACTTGGCTTACAGGCATTTTAAAACATAAAATTATAGATGTGATGCGTAAAAGCGTGCGCGAAATAGCCGCTACCGATTTAATGAGCGAAGAAGATGCCAATATGGACGAGTTTTTTGATGACCAAGGCCATTGGGCGGAAAAGCCACAGACATGGGATATTCCTGATAACGCGCTTGAGCAAAAACAGTTTTTAGGGATTTTACAAAGTTGCATGGACAAGCTACCAAAAAAACTTTCCACATTATTTTTGATGCGCGATGTGCAAGAAACGGACAACGAAGAAATTTGTAAGGAACTAAATATTAGCACGACCAATGCTTGGGTCATGTTATATAGAGCCCGGATGGGAATTAGAAAATGTTTAGAAATCAATTGGTTAACGAACTAAGGAAAGGAGCTTGAAATGATTGACTGCAAACAAGCTAGCCAGCTTATTTCACAATCACTTGACCGCAGATTGTCTTTGCGCGAACGCTGTTCGTTGCGTCTTCACATTTTTATTTGTAAGTATTGCAGACTATTTAGTCAACAATTAAACACTTTGCGCGTTGCTTTAAAGCGCATGGCAGTTCAAATTGAAAGTGATACAAATATTACGCTACCATCTGAAACTAAAACACGTATTGCGCAATCTATCGACTCTATGCGTTAATGCGTTTTGCAAATTAAACATACTTTTTATTTTTAAGGAAAAATCATGACAAAATCAAACAAAACTCTAGCATTAACAGTTGGTGGCGCATTTCTTCTTTCTGTTGGGGTTGCTAGTTTTGCCGCTGGCGAAAACCCATTTGCAATTAAATCACTCTCAAGCGGCTACCAAGTGGCTGATGCAGATACCACAAAAATGAAAGATGGGAAATGCGGCACTGGCAAGTGTGGTGCTAACAAGAAAAAGGCAATGGAAAAGATGGCAGCTGAAGGTAAGTGCTCAGCTGAAAAAATGAAGGAAGGCGCTTGTAGCGCAGAAATGAAAGCTGAAATGGAAAAAGCTGGTGCTGCAGATAAAGCTAAAGAAGGTTCTTGCCATGCAGACAAAGGTAAAGAAGGCTCATGCCACGCTGATAAGAAATAAATACTAGTCAATGGCGTCCATCAATGCCATTCGAGGTGTGGGTTTGGGGCTTAAGCGCGAGCTGATTCCCCAAATCCAAAACATATATCCCGATCCATCCATTGCCAACATCAACTTTGTCGAAATAGCGCCTGAAAACTGGATAGGCGTTGGTGGAAAGCTCGAACGGGATTTGGCTTGGTTTGTAGAGCACTACCCAATTGTTTGCCACGGCTTATGCCTATCGCTTGGTGGGCCAGATCCGCTTAACGTAGACTTTATCAAGCAAGTAAAAGCTTTTCTAGCTGAACATCAAATACCGCTTTATACCGAGCACTTAAGCTATTGCAGCGATATTCAAAGCGGCAAGGCGGGTTATCTGTATGATTTACTACCAATTCCGTTTACAGAAGAAGCTGTCAAATATGTGGCGACGCGTATTCGTCAAACACAAGATATTTTGGAACAAAAAATTGCGGTGGAAAACACATCATTTTATGTTGCAGCGCCTATTTCTAATTTGGCAGAAATTGACTTTCTGAATGCAGTGTTAAGTGAGGCGGACTGTTATTTACATTTGGATATCAATAATATTTACGTCAATAGCGTCAATTTTGGTTTCGACGCATATGCATTTTTGCGTCAAATACCGCAAGATAGAATTGTATATTGCCATATAGCTGGACATTACCGAGAGGCGCCAGATTTATTGATAGATACGCATGGCGAGCCAATTATCGACCCAGTCTGGAAGCTATTGGAAAGTGCATACCAAATGTTTGGTACGTTTCCAACGCTTTTAGAGCGCGACACAAACATCCCACCATTGCCGCAGTTACTTCTTGAACTCAACAAAATAGCAAGCTTGCAGGCCAAATGCTAGAGTTTCAAAAATACCAACTCGCATTTACTTCGCACATTCGCGACCCAAAAACGCATGCAAAGCCTGCCAAGGTAAAGGACAAGCGCATGGCAGTTTATAGAGAAATCGTCTTTAACAATATTTTGGGCTCTGTGTCGGCATGCTTTCCTGTTTGTCAGCAAGTTTTAGGCAAACGCGATTGGTTAAAACTCACCAAACAGTTCTTTGCTGCACACCAAGCCAGCACACCCCTTTTTAGAGAAATTCCGCAAGAGTTTTTAAAGTTTCTTACATTTTTTGATGATATTCCTGATTATTTACAACAGCTTGCACATTATGAATGGGTGGAGCTTTCTGTGAATATGCAAGCCGTCGAAACACCAAAAATAAGCATTTCTGCTGACTTATTAAACGAAACACCGATACTTGCGCCCGCGCACAGATTACTGGAATACGATTTTCCGGTTCACAAAATATCAAAAAAGTTTAAGCCAACAAACCCTGAAAAAACTTTTTTACTCGTATTTAGAAACCTTGACTTGAAAGTAAAGTTTATTGAGCTCAACCCAATGACTTACATTTTATTAAACATATTGTTGCAAAATGAACTCACTGGAAAACAAGCACTGGCGAACCTTGCAGAGGATATGCAACATCCCAACAAAGATGTCATTATTACTTTTGGCTTAGATGTTTTGCAGGACTTGGTAAATCAACAAGCAATTATTGGTAGTTTAAAAAAGTAAAAAAACCAGCCGTAGCTAGTTTTCTAATCAAACATCTCTATCTCTCTTGCTCTCGCCTTTTCTATAATCTCACTTTGTTTTGCAAGCGGCAAATCCCACCATTGTTCAATCTCTTCCATGGTGCGGAAACAGCCAACACACAAGCCCGTAGCCTCATTCATGGAGCATATGCTGATGCAAGGCGATTGAACTTCTGCTTTTGCCATTTAGTTTCTCGTTTTTAGCTTAAAGCACCGTGGCATTGCTTATATTTTTTGCCAGAGCCGCATGGGCAAGGGTCATTTCTTCCCACTTTTACACCTTCGCGCACAACAGGTTCACCTCCCGCAACTGCCTCGGGTACTGGATTCGCCAGTGCTTGGTCAAAGTCTGCATGTTGATACTGTACATTTTCCACATTCGCAACGGGCTCAACCGCAGGTAGCTCTTCTTGTGGGCGCACTTGCACTAACATGGTGATTTTTGTCACTTCAGACTTCACTGTGTTGAGCAAACTTTCAAACAACAAAAACGCTTCGCGTTTATATTCTTGCTTGGGGTTCTTTTGCGCATAAGAACGCAAATGGATTCCTTGACGCAAGTGGTCAAGCGCACTCAAATGCTCGCGCCAATGCGCATCTAAACTTTGCAACATGACTGCGCGCTCAAAGTTACGCATCGTATCAGCACTTGCTAATTTTTCTTTTTCTGCATATGCGCCATCAGCTGCATCAAATATGCGTTCGCGTAGCGTTTCTTCATGCAAGTCTGGATTTTCTTCGAGCCATTTAATTGCAGGCAACTCCATACCCGTTTCTGCGGTGAGCTCTTTTTCCAAGCTTGCCACATCCCATTGCTCCTCCACACTGCCTGGTGGAATGTGTCTGGTAAATATGGTATCTAATACGTCGTGACGCATTGCAGTTATGGTTTCGCCAATATCTGTCGCTTCGAGAAGCTCGTTACGTTGCTCATAAATGACTTTACGCTGGTCATTAGATACATCATCAAACTCAAGTAACTGTTTGCGAATGTCAAAGTTACGGCCTTCTACCTTGCGTTGCGCATTTTCAATAGCGCGAGTCACCATCGCATGTTCTATCGCCTCACCTTCTGGCATTTTCAAGCGCTCCATAATCGCTGCTACGCGGTCACCTGAGAAAATACGCAAAAGTTGGTCATCTAATGACAGGTAGAAACGGCTAGAACCTGGGTCACCTTGACGACCAGAACGGCCACGTAGTTGGTTATCTACACGGCGTGATTCATGGCGCTCGGTACCAGCAATATGCAACCCTCCTGCTGCCACAACTGCGTCGTGACGTAGTTGCCATGTCGCCTTAACCGTTGCTATTTGTTTTTGCTTTTCCACTTCACTTAAATCTTCGCGCGCTTCTATCTCAATTATTTCAGGCTCAGGATTGCCACCCAAAACAATATCGGTACCACGTCCAGCCATATTAGTAGCAATGGTAATCACACCTGGACGACCTGCCTGCACCACAATATGCGCTTCACGCTCATGTTGTTTGGCATTCAATACTTGATGCTCTAGCTTTTCTTTATTCAGCAAATCAGAAATAATTTCTGAGTTTTCAACCGTTGTTGTGCCTACTAATACTGGTTGGCCACGTTTTTGGCAGTCTTTAATGTCCTCAATCACCGCTTTATATTTTTCAGCAGCCGTGCGATATACCTTATCCATATTATCTACGCGTTGCATAGCACGATTGGTAGGAATCACTACCGTTTCTAGGCCATAAATCTGATTAAATTCATAGGCTTCGGTATCTGCAGTACCCGTCATGCCACTCAGTTTTTCGTACATGCGGAAATAATTCTGGAAGGTGATTGAAGCAAGAGTTTGATTTTCCTTTTCAATCGTCACACCTTCTTTAGCTTCCACCGCTTGGTGTAAACCATCCGACCAACGACGACCAGGCATTGGGCGCCCTTTTGATTCATCTACAATAATGACCTCACCGTTTTGCACAACATACTGCTGATCGCGGTGGAATAGTGTGTGTGCCTTCATGGCCGAATATAAATGATGCACCAAAGTAATGTTACTTGTATCGTACAGGCTAGCCGCACCCGTGAGCATGCCTGCAGCTTCTAGCAAGGCTTCTGCGTGTTCGTGGCCTTGCTCAGAGAGCGTCACATTTTGGGCCTTTTCATCAACCCAGTAATCACCTGGTCCATCTTCAGCAGCTTGGCGAGTAAGTTGCTTGGCAATGCCATCCATTTGCACATATAAATCAGTGCCGCCTTCGGCTTGCCCAGAAATGATAAGTGGTGTGCGTGCCTCATCGATTAAAATTGAATCTACTTCATCGACTAGCGCATAGGTAAGACCACGCTGAACACGCTCTTCGCGGCTAAACACCATGTTGTCACGCAAATAATCAAAACCAAACTCGTTATTGGTACCATATGTAATGTCCGCCGCATAAGCTTTTTGCTTATCGTCATGTGGCATTTGCGATAAATTGATGCCAACACTCAAACCCAAAAAGTTATACAATTTGCCCATCCAATCGGCATCACGCTTGGCGAGATAATCGTTAACTGTCACTACGTGCACACCTTTACCGGTGATGGCATTGAGATATACTGGCAATGTCGCCACCAGTGTTTTACCCTCACCAGTGCGCATTTCCGCAATCTTGCCTGCATTTAACACCATGCCCCCGATAAGTTGCACATCAAAATGGCGCATACCAAGAGAACGCACACCAGCCTCACGCACGACTGCAAACGCTTCAGGCAATAGCTTTTCTAAGGTTTCGCCAGCGATAAAACGCGTTTTAAATTCATCTGTTTTTGCTCGCAAAGCTTCGTCAGAAAGCCTTTGCATACTGGGTTCTAGGCCATTTATTTGTTTAACGATTTGGCCATATTGTTTAATTAATCGCTCGTTGCGACTGCCAAATATTTTTCTGAACAACGCTGGTAACATTAAATAACACCGATTTTCCGAAGCCTCGGAAACCTAAAATTTAGAATAAATGTGGATTTTACAATACTTGCTGGAATAATTTGGGGATTTTATTTGGGAATTCAAGCTTACAGTTCAATTAACCTGCGTTTTTTTGTAAATATTCGCGTGGATCTAGCGCATTTCCATTCAAACGGATTTCGTAATGCAAATGTGGCCCTGTAGAACGCCCAGTGTTGCCGACTTCTGCAATTTTTTGACCTTTCACGACGCGATCGCCAGCTTTAACAAAAAGCTTGGAAGCGTGCCCATAGCGTGTTTCTAGGCCAGACCCATGCTCGATCTTGATTAAATTACCGTAACCACCAGACACTTCTGCAAGACTCACAATACCATCAGCAGCTGCGCGAATAACTGTTCCTGTATCTGCAGAGAAATCTAAACCCTCATGAAACGCCTTGGTACCAGTAAATGGGTCAATACGCCAGCCATAACTGGAAGAGTTATAAGCCGCATTAATAGGACTGCTGTTTGGTAACATATCTTTTAGCACGCTTTGCTGCAGCACTTTGGCTTCAACCTTACTCAAATATACATCGCGTTCATCCACAGCGTTTATTAGGGCTTCAATCTCCTGTTTCAGTTCACTCTCCGTCATTGGTCTAGCATTAACGAGTGGTCCGCCGCGGTTTGGCAATTGCAAATCTGTAGCTGGCTTAATAGCATCAGGGTTGATCGTTTTCGAACTGTTTAAGATAGCTGGCTTATTATTTTTGGCATCTGCGCCAGAATGTTTTCCATCTTTTTCACTAGCCATTTTTGCCAAACGTTCGTTTTGTGCGTCAAGCCGCATAATTCTGGCTTGTAACTCGCCCAGCTCTTTGGCGTAGGCATCCAAATGCAACTGTGTTGAATTAATAGAGTTTTTAAGTTGCATTGGCAACATGGCTTTAACGCCCTGCTCTTGAAACACAACTTTTGGGGTAATAAATAGTAAGGTAAGCATGACTGAAAGTAAAACTAACATAAATAGCAAACCTAGCGTTTGCCAAATTGACAAATTTTTTGCCTTTGCCATTTTGTTAGAAACCAAGATAATATTCATGCGACAATACTCATTAGGATAATATTCCGTTACCTATTTTAAAGCTCATGCGCAAAATAAACGCATTATTAAAAGAACACCCTGAAAGCCAATTTAGCGCCTTAGCTAAGCAAGCTATCGCCCACCTTAATTTGCGCCAGTTATGGGAGGCTATCAACCCGAGCATAATCAGTCAAAATAGCTTTGCTGGCAGTCTAAATAACGGTCAGCTTACCGTATATGCCTACAATGCCAGCGTAGCCACAAAAATCAAACTGAGCAGCGCTAGCTTATTGACGCAATTGCAAAATTTACAAAAATCTGACTCTTTTTACAAGGATTGTAAAGTTACTGCAATTACGGTCAAAGTGCAAGTAAAATCTCAAGTAAAAACAACAACAAAAGCACCAAGAAAGCTCTCGAAAGAGGCTGCTTTTAGGCTAAACGATTTAGCCTCTCAACTGGGCGAAACAGTGCTTTCTGAAAAGCTTAAGCAGATAGCAAACAAGCACTAATATGTTGTTTTTTGTAGATTTATACAAGTAAAAATAATCTTATTTTTAGACATTTTTTATAACATAAACCCCACAAACCAAAGCGCGCTAAGTGCTTGTCGCATTTAAACATTAATGCCATAATGCACCTCTGTTACAAAATATTTACATTTTTTGTACTGAACCATTTTAAGCAAATAAAAATTTAGGGAGAAGTCATGTCAGTCGCACTAATGTTCGCCATTGCTGCAGCAGTAATAGCAGTGTTGTATGGCGTGGTAATGAGTAAATGGATTAGCAACTTGCCGGCCGGCAACGAGCGTATGCAAGAAATTGCTGGCGCTATACAACAAGGGGCCGCTGCTTACTTAGCGCGCCAATATAAAACAATCGCCTTGGTGGGTGTTCTGCTTGCCATTTTAATCGCTATATTTTTGGGCACCACAACAGCTATCGGCTTTGTGCTTGGTGCATTGCTTTCTGGCGCTTGCGGTTTTATTGGTATGAACGTATCGGTGAAAGCCAACGTACGCACCGCACAAGCGGCAACTAACGGCATCGGCGCTGCATTAGATGTTGCCTTTAAAGGCGGCGCAATCACTGGTATGTTGGTCGTTGGCTTGGGGCTTTTTGGTGTGGCCGGTTTTTACTGGTTTCTAGGCGCAGAAAACGCTTCTGACCTGAACCCTTTGATTGGCTTGGCTTTTGGCTCATCACTGATATCTATCTTTGCGCGTTTAGGCGGCGGCATTTTTACTAAGGGTGCTGATGTTGGTGCTGACTTGGTGGGTAAAGTAGAAGCTGGCATTCCAGAAGACGACCCTCGTAACCCCGCTGTAATTGCCGACAACGTTGGCGACAACGTCGGCGATTGCGCAGGTATGGCGGCCGACTTGTTTGAAACTTACGCGGTGACGCTTATCGCAACCATGGTGTTAGGACATTTGGTAGTAACAAGCGCAGGAGCTAACGGCGTGCTTTACCCTCTCATGCTCGGTGCAGTCTCGATTATTGCCTCTATCATTGGCTGCTTCTTTGTTAAAGCAAGTCCTGGTATGAAAAACGTCATGCCCGCGCTTTACAAAGGGCTGGCAGTTGCAGGTGCTTTATCCCTTATCGCATTCTATTTCGTCACCATGAAAATGTTCCCAGAAGGCATTATTACAGGCGGTAGCACGGCTGTGTCAGCCAATGCACTATTTGGTGCATGTGCAGTTGGTTTAATCTTAACTGCTGCATTAGTTTGGATTACTGAATATTACACAGGCACTGATTACGCGCCTGTACAACACGTAGCACAAGCTTCAACTACAGGTCATGCGACTAACATTATCGCTGGTATCGGTATCTCCATGAAATCGACCGCTTGGCCTGTATTGTCTGTTTGTTTGGCAATTTGGACATCCTTCCACTTAGGTGGCCTTTATGGTGTCGCGATTGCAGCAACATCAATGCTCAGCATGGCGGGCATTGTGGTTGCTTTAGATGCTTATGGTCCGATTACTGATAACGCTGGTGGCATTGCTGAAATGGCTGAATTACCAAGTAGCGTGCGCGATGTGACTGACCCGCTCGACGCGGTTGGCAACACGACGAAAGCGGTTACCAAAGGCTATGCGATTGGCTCAGCTGGCTTAGCAGCACTCGTATTATTTGCCGATTACACACATAAACTGGAAGGTGCAGGCATTGTGGCCAAGTTTGATTTAAGCGACCCAATGGTCATTATTGGCTTGTTTATCGGCGGCTTAATTCCTTTCCTATTCGCTGCAATGGCAATGGAGGCGGTTGGCCGAGCTGCAGGTGCGGTAGTTGAGGAAGTACGTCGTCAGTTCCGTGACATTAAAGGCATTATGGAAGGTACTGCTAAGCCAGAATACGGCAAAGCCGTAGATATGTTGACCACTGCAGCTATTAAAGAAATGATGATTCCATCACTTCTACCTGTTGTCGCGCCGATTGCTGTTGGTTTATTGCTTGGCCCAGTTGCGTTAGGCGGCTTGCTGATGGGAACCATTGTGACAGGTTTATTCGTAGCGATTTCTATGTGCACAGGCGGTGGCGCTTGGGATAATGCGAAGAAATACATCGAAGACGGCCACCACGGCGGCAAAGGTTCCGATGCACACAAAGCTGCTGTGACAGGCGACACAGTTGGAGACCCTTACAAAGATACAGCAGGACCTGCAGTTAACCCGCTCATTAAAATTATTAACATTGTGGCCTTGTTAATTGTGCCTTTATTGCACTAGTTTCTGCCAATAAAAAACCAGCTTCGGCTGGTTTTTTATTGGCTAATCTCTAGGCAACAGCAAATCTTCCAGAAAAAACGCCGATAATGCAGAACGCCCTGTTGTGCCAGATTTACGATAAACCGCTCTTGCTTGCTCCCGTACTGTGCGCTCGCTCGCTTGGCGGATATCTGCAATTTCTTGATGGCTAAACCCTTTAAGCAACAACAAACCAACCTCAGCCTCAGCAGCAGTAAGTTCCCAACGCGTAAATTGCTTTTGAATTTCCGATCCAAGGCCAGCAATAAGCGTTGCATTTTCTTTACGCCAGCGTTGCGCCTGTTCTTGAGCTTGGTCTAAGTCAATTTTCAAAGCATTCATAATAAGTTGCGTGGCTAAAAAATATCTACGCCCGAAATAACCTATACCAATTGCTGCCACCAAAAGCACGGCAAGCTCTGCGAGCAAGTGCCCCCAGTCAATGCCATCAGAATAATCTCCAAATATGTCGAAAGCAATCAACATAAAGATAAGGGCATATAAACCTAGTGCAATTTTGCTTAGTTTTGATTCATTCCACATTCATTTTTCCTATTACTTTAAATCTACCGCAAGGCTGAAGTTGCTTAGTTTACGCCAATGTGTCAAATGACGCATTGTGGGCATGTGTTAAAAGGCAGAACATGTGCAACAGCTTGATGCAGAAAATCACAAAATTAACTTTTTAACAGCAAGGAGATTTAAAGATGAACACGACAACAAATCCAGAGTCAAAAATTAAAGTTTGGGATCCCATAGTGCGTATCGGTCACTGGACATTGGTAATTGCATTTTTTACAGCTTATTTTACAGGAGAAGGCTTCCTGACTCAGCACGTTTGGGCTGGTTATATTGTAGGTGGCGTCATTGCGTTTCGCATTTTATGGGGATTTATTGGCAGTAAACATGCGCAATTTAAAGACTTCATTTACAGCCCAAGCACAATATTAGCTTATCTAAAAGGACTCATTAGCCGCAAGCCACAGCACTATATTGGCCACAACCCTGCTGGCGGCATTATGGTAATTGTGCTTATCGCGGCTTTAAGCGGCACTATATTTACCGGGCTAAAATTATATGCTGTAGAAGAAAACAAAGGTCCACTCTCAAGCGCACAATTTGTTGCGCCAGCTGGTACTGGCTTTATTAATGAGGTAAAAGCTGAAGAGGAGATTGAAGCCGACGAATCCGCAGAAGCCAAAGGTGACAAGCAAGGTGAAGACTATTGGGAAGGTTTGCATGAGTTCTTTGTCAATTTTACCTTACTACTCGTAGTTTTACATATCTCAGGCGTCATATTTTCTAGTTATGTAGATAAAGAAAATTTGGTTAAAGCAATGTTTACAGGAAACAAACACGCCAATCCAAACCAAGATTAATT
>JBJXDT010000040.1:0-31619 GCA_046153505.1 Methylophilaceae bacterium
TTATTAAGTTGCTGTGTAGTAAATTAAAAACAGGTGCCTATTTGCATGTGGCGACCGATTGGCAGGAATACGCACAATGGGTTTTGGAAGTGTTACAAGCTGAACCACAGCTTAAAAATACTTCACATGATTACGCAGAAAAGCCAAGGTATCGGCCGCTTACAAAATTTGAAAACCGTGGCATTAAGTTAGGTCATGGTGTTTGGGATCTGGTTTTTTTAAAGCAATAAACGTTAGGAAAATAGCTCTGAGCGCGCGGCTTGGCTAATGGCCATTACTGCAGGGTGGCTAAGTTTACGCTCAACCGAAATGGCATAAAAGCTTTTAATCACATCCTTGGTTTCGCCAAGCGCAATCACGTTAAATTGCTCACATATTTGTTTCGCAATGGCTGTTGGCGCAACAAAAACACCTGCGCCAGCTTGGCCAAATGCTTTCATCAGCGCGCCATCATCAAACTCACCAACTATATTTGGCTGTATCTTTTTATCTTCAAACCACCGCATGAGGGCTGGGTGAGTAGCGTCTTCAATACCAGGAAGTAACATAGGGGCATTATTCAGGCATTGTGGAAAATGACTTGAATTTAGCCATTCGATTTGATGTGCCAATTTTGCTGTGGCAAAAAAAGTTAAGCCACATTCGCCAAGTAAGTGATTAAACGCACGCACATTCACAGTGAGTGGCATTTGGCGATCTGCAATCACTATATCGAGTCGATGCACAGCTAATTCGCCTAGCAGGTTGGTCACGTTACCCTCGCGGCAAATAATGCGCAAAGGGTCGTTTGAACGCATTGCTGGTTCAATTAAACGATACGCAATGGTTTTTGGCACCGAGTCACTCACGCCTATTCTGAACTGCGTTGGGCGATCAGTCTTAGGTTGCTTGAGCGTTTCTTCTAACTCTTTACCTATGGAAAATATCTCATCTGCATAGCTCAATACCACTTTGCCTTTATCGGTGAGTTCTAATCGTTTACCTACGCGATTAAATAAGGGTTCGCCCAAAATACTCTCAAACAAAGTAAGTTGACCGCTGATTGTTTGTGGTGTTAGAAAAAGACGTTGACTAGCAAGCGTAATGCTGCCTGCTTTAGCGACCGCCCAAAAATAATGCAGGTGTTTATAGTTAATTGCAGACATTGGTTTATGTTCGAATAATTCGAATATAAAGTCAATTATATTCGAATTTTATTGTTAAAAAGTTTGGCGTATATTGCAATTGTTTTTTCATGTCACTTAACAGGAGATTAATGATGCAAACAGTAATTCAATCGCGTGGTTTTGAACTGACCCAAGCTTTGCAAGATTACACACATAAGCGTTTGGCTTATGCCGTTAGTTTTGCAGGTGATTACATACAGCACGTGTCAGTGCGTTTATCGGATATTAATGGACCAAGAGGAGGTGAAGATAAGCTTTGCCAGCTCGTGCTCAAAATTAAAGGCATGCCCAGCGTAATTATAGAAGATATTGAGGGCAATCTATACACGGCTATAGACAGAGCAGTTGAGCGCGCCAGCAGAGCGTTGGTGAGATTGATTAAGCGTAAACACATGTATCAACTTCCAGAAATTAACTATAGCTAGTAGTAGCGACCAGTATTTAAACGACTCAATTAAGATTTTTGAAGAAAGTATAGAAATGAAGCGTATTTTTTTATTTATAGTCACCAATATGGCGATTATGTTGGTGTTATCAATCACCTTGAGTGTGTTGGGCGTTGGCGCTTATATGAGCGAAGCGGGTATTAATTATCAATCACTACTTATATTTACTGCCGTTATGGGTATGGGTGGCGCACTCATTTCACTCGCTATTTCTAAATGGACGGCAAAGCGCATGGTGGGTGCTGAGGTGATAGAAAAGCCTGCAACATTGGAGCAAAAGTGGTTGCTAGAAACGGTTCGTACACAAGCGCAGTCGGCTGGTATAGGCATGCCAGAAGTCGCTATTTATGAGTCGCCAGACGTAAACGCCTTTGCAACTGGCATGAATAAAAATAACGCCTTGGTTGCGGTTTCTACTGGTTTGTTGAACAGCATGAGCCGAGATGAAGCTGAAGCGGTGCTTGCACACGAGGTTTCGCACATAGCCAATGGAGACATGGTCACTTTGGCGCTTATTCAAGGTGTGGTCAATACATTTGTCATGTTTTTGTCGCGCGTTATCGGTCACACGGTAGATAAAGTGGTGTTCAAAACTGAACGTGGGCAAGGGCCAGCATTTTTTATCACCATGATAGTCGCAGAGTTATTACTTGGTATTTTAGCGAGCATTATTGTGATGTGGTTCTCACGTCAAAGAGAATTTCGCGCAGACCTAGGTGGCGCAAGTTTGGCGGGACGTCAAAAAATGATTGCCGCACTAGAAAAGTTAAAAGTTGGGCAACTAGGCACACAAACAGAAGCTCAACTCCCAGAAAAAATAGCAGCCTTTGGTATTTCTGGCGCGCAAAAAATAGGATTAAAAAAGTTGTTTATGACGCATCCGCCGCTAGAAGAGCGTATCGCAGCCCTTAAACAAGCAACTTAATAATATAAATGATTGTGATAATATAAAGGATTGTGTTCTGAACACAACAGGGAAGCATGATGAGTAACATTGGTGAGCCATGGATGTGGGCTGCATTTATCGCGTTTGTAATTGTAATGCTGCTACTCGATTTGTTTGTATTTGGTGGGCGCAAAGCACATAAAGTAAGCGTAAAAGAGGCTGCAATATGGTCTGTGGCCTGGGTGGCCTTGGCGATGCTGTTTAATGCGGGATTATGGTGGTATTTAAATCGAACAGTGGGCGCAGATGTTGCGAGCCAAAAGTCCATGGAGTTTTTAACTGGGTATGTGATTGAAAAATCATTATCTGTAGACAATGTGTTTGTATTCTTAATGATATTTAGTGCGTTCCATGTGGCGCCAGAACATCAGCGTAGGGTGTTGTTATATGGCGTATTAGGTGCAATAATCCTTCGTGCAGTAATGATATTAGCTGGTGCTTGGGTGGTGCGCGAGTTTCATTGGGTGCTCTATCTATTCGGTGCATTTTTAGTCATTACGGGTGTAAAAATGCTGATTATGGCGGATGCAGAGCCCGATATAGAAAAAAACATCGTCCTTAAATTCGCAAGAAAGCACCTGCGCATAACGGACGGTTATCGAGGCGAAAAGTTTACTTTCACCGAAAATGGTGTGCTTTATTTTACACCTTTATTTTTAGTGCTATTGATGATTGAAGTTTCTGACGTAGTGTTTGCTGTAGATTCAATTCCAGCCATATTTGCCATTACCACCGACCCATTTATTGTGTTTACTTCCAATATTTTTGCCATTATGGGCTTACGTGCACTTTATTTCTTGCTGGCTGATATGGCCGATCGTTTCCACTTATTAAAGATAGGCTTGGCTTTCTTGCTTGTATTCATCGGCGGGAAAATGCTTGCAGTGCAGTGGGTGCATGTGCCTACAGAAATTTCACTATTGGTTATTGGTTTAATTTTAAGCACTTCGATTATTGCAAGTTTAGTCATAAAAAAAACTGTAATTAAGGCTTAGTGAACAATGCAAGAGCTCACCACCCATCCGGCGATTCGGTTAGCGCTTCTAACGCTATTTATCGCTTCATTGGCAATGGCTACCTGGTTAGTGTTGCTACCATTTGTCATACCGGTTTTATGGGCAATGATTATTGCTTACGCAAGCTGGCCGCTGTATAAAAAATTGTTGGTAATGATGAATGGAAAAGAGAATGTCGCAGCTTTTTTGTTGACCATTATGATAGCGGCAATCGTTATCTTGCCTTTGATGTGGCTATTAGTCACGTTAAAAAGTGAGTTTGCTCATGCGAATAGCGCTATTCAAAAAGTGCTAGTTTCGGGTGGGTTTGTCGTTCCTCAGTTTATTGCGGATATACCCATTTTTGGCCATGAAATTCATAGCTGGATAAGTCAAATTATCACGCAACCCGCACAGTTTAAAGTTGAGATACAAAATTTTCTAACAAATGCGGACAAAGCAAGCTTAGATATTCTAGGCGGCATAGGCCGCAATATAGCCAAAATGGGTTTGGCCTTATTAACATTATTTTTTGTATATCGTGACGGCGTTAATTTTTTGGCGCAAATACAAAGCGTAATGCAATCCATGTTAGGCACAAGAGTCAAAACTTATATTGAGGCTGCAGGCGGCGCTACACGTGGCGTTGTTTATGGCGTTTTACTGACGGCGTTAATACAAGGCTTTGTCGCGGGTTTAGGCTACTGGGTGGCAGGCCTAAGTTCACCTACTGTGCTAGCCGCAATTACGGTGCTATTTGCATTGATCCCATTCGGAACGCCTCTGATTTGGGGGAGTATGGGATTTTGGCTCACTTTAACTGGACATACTTTTGAGGGCGTTGGGCTGTTACTTTGGGGCGCATTAGTTGTCTCGTGGGTGGATAATATAGTGAGGCCCCTGGTGGTCGCTCAAAGCGTAAAAATACCTTTTATTCTCGCGTTTTTTGGTGTGTTGGGTGGATTAGCTGCCTTTGGTTTAGTTGGCTTGTTTTTAGGGCCAGTGATATTAGCCGTTGCTTATGCTGTATGGCAAGAATGGCTAGAAGCGCATCCTAATATAAACGACTCAGTTCAAATTTAATCTTGACTATAGCTTAGCCACTTTTTCCTTGTCGCCAAACAACCACGCACCAATCACCTTTTCAGCTTCTTCTACGCCTTGCTTTTTTAGGCTGGAAAAAAGCTGCACAGAGCAGTTGCCCCAAACGGATTCTAGTTCTTTACGCACTTTTAGCAGTGTTTGAGCGGCTTCACCACGCGAGAGTTTGTCCGATTTTGTGAGTAAAACATGCACGGGCTTGCCCGTATGGCAAAACCAATCGAGCATCTGGCGGTCTAGAGGTGTAATTGGGTGGCGACTGTCCATTACCAGCACCAAGCCTTTTAGGCTGTTGCGCTCAGTAAGGTAGCGCGAAAGCACCATTTGCCAATGCGCGCGCATGCTTTCTGGGACTTTGGCGTAGCCGTAGCCAGGCAAATCGACTAAATGTCGGTCGTTGCCCAGCGTGAAAAAATTAATAAGCTGTGTGCGGCCAGGTTGTTTGCTCACAAAAGCCAAGCGATTGTGGTTGGCAAGCGTGTTGAGCGCGCTGGATTTGCCCGCATTAGATCGCCCCGCAAAGGCGATCTCCACCCCATTGGCGGGTGGCAAATCGCTTAAATTGTGAGCGGAAATGTAAAACTGGGCGTTTTGGAACAAGGGCATTTAAGGCTTTCAAATTGATGCTTCGGCCATAATGGCTTTATGGTTAAATGCTATCATGAACCACCGTTTTTTGATAAAGTATTAGGCTAATTAATAGGAAAGCACGAATAATGATGAAGCAAATGAAAATTTTAGTGTTGATGATTTTATCTGTAATGGCTATGCCCATATTTGCGGCAACGGAAAAAACTGCCGCAGTGGAGGCTAGCGCTGTTGAAAATACAGTGCAAACTGTTTGTGCAGCTTGCCATGGTACGGATGGTAATAGCACAATTGCTGCCAATCCGAAATTGGCAGGTCAACACTCAGCATACTTGTTAAAGCAACTCAATAATTTTAAAGAAAAAACCCGTGCAAACGCCATAATGGGGCCAATTGCAACTAATTTAAGTGCCGACGACATGAAAGGCTTAGCAGCTTATTTTGCTGCTCAAAAAATAAAATTGGGCAAAGCGAAGGCAAATGGTTCGGGTTCCTTAGGCGAGAAAATCTATCGTGGCGGTATCGCTGCTACGCAAGTGCCAGCTTGCGCTGCGTGTCATGGTGCACAGGGTGCGGGCATTCCAAATCAATTCCCACGTCTGGCGGGGCAACATTCAGATTACGCACTCACGCAATTACGCACTTTCCGCACAGGTGAACGCGCAAATGCGCCGATGATGAAGACTATTGCAGCTAAAATGACCGATGCTGAAATGCAGGCCGTTGCTGACTATATGGAAGGCTTGCGTTAGAAACTTTAGTGATTGGATGAGACCGTTACTCTAAAACACACTTCGCCATTGGTGTTATTGGCTAGTTTTAGTTCATAGCCAGCTTGCTTTGCGTCGTAAGCGGCATGATACAAGCCAACTCCCAAGCCATTGTGCGAGGCGATGTGTTTTTTAAATAAGTTGCTTGTAACTGCATTGTCTATGGCTTTGCCGCTGTCGGTAACATCAATACAAAAACCATGTTGCGTATCATTGTAAACCTCAACTTTTATTTGTACACCTGGCTGATATTTGGCTTTTTCGGTTGCGTTACTTAATAAATTATCCAAAATGCTATCAAGCACTTCAGCATTAATATCCTTTGCTGGTAACGCTTCTGCTGCAAATTCGATTTCAGCTTGTTGGTGGCGCAATTGCAGGTTTTTCCACCACGAAGACATTTTCTCCATGCGTTTCTTTTCCTCGCCTGGCGCTTTAAGTTTGTCTAATGTAGACGCAATACGTTGATTTAACATGGGTAATTGACGACGAATTAAGCCAACTAATGCGTCATTATTGTCTTCAGTCGTTTGTTCTGCTGCAGAAACCAAGCCACCAACCGACTGTAAAATATTTTTGATATCGTGCGTTAAGCGCGAGCCACTTTCATAAAAAGCCTGCATATAGGCATTTTGACGTAAAGTTTCCTCGCGCCGTTTTGCTTCGTAAAACTCACCCATAATTTGTGTAAGCAGCTTGATGTGCACGTAAAGCGCTGGAGAAATCTGCCAGCGTGTATTCAAAGTCATGTGCAAATCTTTAAAGTTGAAATCAGTACTATGCGTTGAAGTTTCTCCCAATTTGCCCTGCGCCTCGTCTGCTAGCCAAGAAACGCCGGTTACCCAAGGTAGCATGGTCATTTCACGCATCGCACTTTGCACAAAATTATTGGCATTTAATTCAATCTCACTTAAGTTGGCAATATTTTTAATCCATTTTTCAAATGGCATGCCAATACTTAGCAAGTAGCGCGACATTAATAACTCCACGCCAGAAAAACGAATAGTGGGTTTCCACAATAAACTAAATGCAAACAAAATAAGCGCAAGGCCAAAAATGCTCATAAACATGATTTGAATATAATTCACACGATGCATCGTTCCGATTGCATAACTCGCCAACACTAAAATCAGTGCAATCATGGTCAGCAATAAAGTGTAGAAAAAATCCACTATAGGCGCTTGCCCAGTTTTGACTGATTGTGCGGGCATAAACACAATGGCGAGTGGGAGCAGTGGCAGTAAGTAGGTAATGGTGAATTTTGCTGCTTCTAAATCGGAAGATGCCCCTAGTAGCTTTGGCACCACCCAAAGCAGCAGCATGCTTAGAAGATAACTTGCCGCAAGAATATGAATGATGCGGTTTGTTTTAGCTTCCTCAGAAAAAAGGCGTCCGCCAAGCAAACCAAATAAAGTAGTAATCCAAATCGCGGTAAACCACCAATTATTAAAACTATAGGCCAGCCAGCCAAAAGTAACGAATAAAACAATGCTCGCAATCGAAAGTTTTTCTGAGTTTCGCCAAATAGGTTGCCAAATTAGAAACAAACCATAGTGACACAAAAAAACAGCACGTTGTAAGTGGTTTGGGTCTTCACCCCAAATTAAAAAGGCATGCAAACTTAGTAACATCAACGCTAAAATTCGATGTGAATTAGTCACTAACAGCTGATTTATCTTAAAGTTGTTTAACATAGTTTAATTTTTTAAATATTAAATTGTGTCAATATTCTGTCATAAATGATGAAATTTCATCATTTGCCCCTGATTTTTATTGCCCATTATCCATATAAACAGCCATTTTAAGCCACTATAGGCTTGGTATGGATATTGCATAACTTTTTTACAAATGCGGAATACCTAAATAAAAACCGCAAACTATTATTTGGTTACAAGGATAACATAAATGAACAAACAATCAGGTTTTACCCTAATAGAACTCGCCATCGTGCTAGTCATTATCGGCTTGCTGCTTGGCGGCGTATTAAGAGGGCAAGAGCTGATTAATAGTGCCAAAGTTAAAAATATGGCGCGTGACTTCCAAAATGTACAAGTTTATATCTATGGGTATCAAGATAAATTTAAAGCAATACCAGGTGACGATGCAGCAGCAGCGGCCCATGTGATTGGAACGCCAGGTGCTACGGCAGCAAATTTAGGTAATGGGGTAATTAATGGTGCATGGAATACAACCACAAATGGTGATGAATCTTGTGTGTTTTGGCAGCATGTGCGCTTAGCGGGATTGGCTCCTGGTCCGACAAGTGTAAGTTGCGCAGCAGGAAATACCTATCAACCACGTAATGCAGATGGCGGTTTAATAGGCATTCAAAGTGTTACTGGTTTTGGAGATATTAATGTACTTCCAACAGTAGGGGGCATTTCTGGGGCATATGTAGTCTGTTCTGACTCTATCCTTGGAAAGTTCGCAAAACAATTAGATACAACTTTAGACGATGGTGTGGGTGACACTGGATCAGTTCGTATCCAAGTGCAAGGTGGGGCAGCCACGAATGGTGTGAATTTACCAGTAGACTCAACACCTTATATGGTTTGTATGTCCTTCTGAGCTTAACTGAAGTTTTATGAAGCCCGCCTGGTGCGGGCTTTTTGTTTTTTTGCGCGAGTAACCCGTTTTGATTTAGAATAGGACAAAATCAAAATGACGTGCTAAAAACCTAAAACATGAATCAAAATATCGTCGAAATCGACAATCTTTCGTTTGGCTATAAAGGCCGCATGCTGCACAAAGGCATTAGTATGTCTTTTCCGCGTGGCAAAGTAGTGGCGATTATGGGCGGCAGCGGCAGCGGTAAAACCACGTTATTACGGCTGATTGGCGGGCAGCTCAAGCCAAAAAAAGGTAAAGTTTGGGTAGATGGCAAGATTGTGCATGAGCAAGATCGTCAAGGCATCTATGAGTTGCGCCGTAAAATGGGAATGCTTTTTCAGCAGGGCGCACTTTTTACAGATTTGTCAGTTTTTGAGAATGTCGCTTTCCCCATGCGTGAGCTTACCGACTTGCCCGAGAGCATGATACATGACTTGGTATTGATGAAGTTGCAGGCGGTTGGCCTGCGTGGCGCACATAAACTAATGCCAGCGGAGCTTTCTGGTGGCATGTCGCGGCGCGTTTCTTTGGCGCGCGCAATCGCCCTTGATCCCGATATTATTATGTACGACGAGCCTTTTGCAGGCTTAGATCCTATCTCTATGGGTGTGATTTGTGATTTGATTCGCACGCTCAACGACGCGCTTGGCGCGACTTCTATTATAGTGACGCATGATGTGGAAGAAACATTTAGTTTTGCAGATTACATCTACTTTGTCGCCAATGGCGTAGTGGCGGCAGAAGGTACGCCGGACGATCTACGTAACTCTAATCTCCCTTTTGTGCACCAATTTGTTTATGGGGAGAAAGATGGCCCCGTTCCATTTCATTATGCAGCAGGCGATTATCAGCAAGAGTTGCTTGGTTTTAAAGACGGGTTGGCAAAGAGATGATCCAATCTAGATTGTATGTGAGCATCTTGCGCATTTTAAGTAAATTAGGACAAGACACCATAGACCGCATTTGGCGGCTTGGCGCAGGAGCACGCCTGTTTTGGCTGACGCTGGCTGCAAGCGGAGAATGTTTGCGCAGACCAAATTTGGTGATTCGTGAGATGTACTACACTGGCGTACTTTCGCTGATAATTATTTTAGTTTCATCCTTTTTTGTGGGCATGGTGTTGGCGCTTCAAGGTTACATTACCCTGCAAAAATATGGTTCAGCAGAATCCATTGGAGTGCTAGTGGCGCTGGCCTTGTTGCGCGAACTTGGCCCAGTTGTGACCGCTTTATTGTTCGCAGGCCGTGCAGGCACAGCCATTACCGCTGAAATCGGCTTGATGAAAACCACAGAACAACTCTCCGCAATGGAAATGATGGCTGTAAACCCTATTTCGCGTGTGCTTGCGCCACGTTTTTGGGCTGGCGTTATTTCTATGCCGCTACTTGCACTTCTATTTTCAATGGTCGGCATTTTGGGCGGGCATCTAGTGGCGGTGCCGCAGTTGGGTATTGATGCAGGTGCTTTTTGGTCGCAAATGCAAGCAAATGTATTTAGCCCAGATATCACGAATGTACTGGTTAAAAGCTTTGTGTTTGGAATTGTTTGCACGATGATTGCGCTGTTTGAAGGCTATGATGCGCCACCTACGGCTGAAGGAGTAAGTCGCGCAACAACTAAAACCGTGGTGACATCTTCTTTGGCGGTATTGGGTTTGGATTTTATATTAACTTCTTTGATGCTATGGTTGTAAAAAATTAGATAGGTAAGGTGAGAAATGGAAAGAACAACACTTAATTTATGGGTTGGTATTTTTGTAGCCATGGGCATTGCGGCTTTGTTTGCGCTTGCAGTAAAAGTGGGTAACTTAGGCAGCTCTGATATTGGACAAACCTATTTACTAACTGCTAATTTTGAAAATATTGGCGGTTTAAAGCCGCGTGCGCCAGTTAAAAGCGCAGGAGTAGTGGTTGGACGTGTAAGTAATATTAAATTTGACCCTGCAACTTATGAGGCGGTGGTTAGTCTCAATGTTGATAAGCGCTATAATTTCCCTAAAGACACGTTCGCAAACATCTATACCGCAGGCTTGCTTGGTGAGCAATATATTGGGTTAGAAGCAGGCGGTGACGAAGATACTCTGAAAAATGGTGATAAAATTATGAAAACACAAGATGCAGTTGTGTTGGAAAAAATGATTAGCCAGTTTTTGTATAATAAAGCGTCAGAAAGTAAAGATGACGCACCAAAAGCACCTGTAACATCAACCAAAGCAGATGATGATGCGTTAGGTGCAAATCCGCTGGATAGTATTAAAAAGTAAAGTGATAGAGCTAGCGGTGCCTTAGTTAATCTCGGGGCTTACATTAAATTAGGATTAAAAAAATGATTAAAAATATTTTTGTTGCAGTTATGATGCTTTGTTTTAGTGCTTCAGTCATGGCTATTGAGGCGCCAGATGTCTTAGTAAAACGTACTGCAGAAGATGTATTGACTGTGGTTAAAACGGATAAAGATATTCAAGCGGGTGATCAGGATAAGATATTCGCTTTAGCAGAAGAAAAAATTCTGCCAAATTTTAACTTTGACCGTGTTTCGCGTTTGGTGCTAGGTAAAAACTGGACCAAAGCGACGCCTGAACAAAAGACAGCGTTTCAAACTGAGTTTCGCACTTTGTTGATTCGTACTTACGCTACCGCGCTTTCAAAATACAAAAATCAAGTCATTGACTACAAGCCTTTACGCATGGCAGACGGTGCAAACACGGCCACTGTAAAAACACAAATTGTGCAACCAGGCGGCCAGCCAATTGAAGTGGACTACACATTGGCGCGAGAAACAGATGCATGGAAAGTGTATGACATTGTGATCGAAGGCGTGAGCTTGGTGACTAATTATCGGGGTCAATTTGCTCAAGAAGTGCGCCAAAATGGCTTGGATAGCTTGATTAAAAAGCTGGCGGACAAAAATGCAGCGGCTAAAACAAGCGTGGCTGGTACACCAAAGAATTAATGGCAAATATCGTACAATCTGGAAATCGCTGGGAAGTTTCTGGCGATGTTGAAATAGACAATGCCAACGCATTGTTACTTGCAAGTAATGCATTGAGTATTTCAAAAGATACGGTTGTAGATTTTGCAAATGTTACGGAAATTGATACTGGTGCAATTAGCTTGATTTTAGAGTGGAAACGTCGAGCAATTGCAGAAAATAAGCAGTTAAAATTTGTAAATTTATCGCCAAATCTCGTGAGTTTAACCCAATTATATGGTGTTGCTGAAATGATAAATTAGTTTTTTTGTTGCTTGAATTTTGAAGTTACCACCCCATCACTATGATGGGGTTTTGTTTTTCTAGATACAGCAATCCCTTTCAATAAAAGTAGTAAAATGAGGCTATCTTGACATTTCCAGCCATACAAATAGAGCAAGTCCACAAGCGCTTTGGTACTCTGCATGCGTTAAAGGGCGTTGATTTGAATATTAACCAAGGCGAGTTTTTTGGCTTACTTGGCCCGAATGGTGCTGGAAAATCTACCCTAATTAACCTCATTGCAGGTTTGTTAAGACCTAGTGCAGGCAAAATTTCTGTGATGGGGAATGATGTCGTCAATAATTATCAGGCTGCACGCATGGCACTTGGTGTTGTGCCGCAGGAGCTTGTTTTTGACCCATTTTTTAATGTGCGCGAAATGCTACGTTTTCAAGCTGGCTATTTTGGCAAAGGCAAAGAAAACGACGCTTGGGTGGATGAGGTGATAGAGGCGCTTGGATTGACAGAAAAAGCGCATACCAATATGCGAAAACTTTCTGGCGGCATGAAACGCCGAGCACTCATTGCGCAAGCACTTGCTCATAAGCCGCCGGTGATAGTGCTTGATGAGCCAACTGCGGGCGTGGATGTGGAGCTACGGCAACTCATGTGGGAGTTTATTAAAAAACTCAACCGCGAAGGTCACACAATCATTCTAACTACGCACTATTTAGAAGAGGCAGAAACTT
Organism: Methylophilaceae bacterium; assembly: GCA_046153505.1. Lineage (GTDB taxonomy): Bacteria > Pseudomonadota > Gammaproteobacteria > Burkholderiales > Methylophilaceae > JBJXDT01. The sequence goes on from JBJXDT010000040.1 coordinate 12,564, forward strand.
TGTGCTCACGCGTAGCAATGATGAAACAAGGCCAAATTGTTGCTTTAGACAGCACTGCCAATTTACTTAATAAATTTGCTGGTAAAAATTTGCGCTTGAAATTAGCTCAATCGACTTTGCCAGCAGGGTTGTTGCCGATGCTTAAAAATGGTGAAAATGGCATTTTTACCTTAGCCTTAAGTGATTTGGGCCAGGTGGAGTTTGCGCTTAGCGAATTACGAAAAGCCAATATAGCTGTAGAAGACATGCAGCTGATTGAAGCTGATTTAGAAGACGTATTTTTATCGATTGTAGGTGGCGCATGAGTTTAGTTAAGCAAGAGTGGCGCGGCACTTACACGCTTTTTAAAAAAGAAGTGTTCCGATTTTGGCGTGTGGCATTTCAAACCATTGCTTCACCTGTGCTCAGCGCACTGCTCTATTTGCTGATTTTCTCGCATGCTTTGAGCGGGCATGTAGAGGTGTATAAGGGTGTGGAATATACCTCATTTTTAATTCCTGGTCTTATTATGATGTCGCTTTTGCAAAATGCCTTTGCCAATAGCTCTTCAAGTTTGGTGCAATCAAAAGTCATGGGAAGTATCGTTTTTGTGCTACTTACACCACTCACATACTTACAGTTTTTTGTCGCATTTTTAGCCGCTTCTATTGTTCGTGGACTTATGGTTGGCTTGAGTATTTACTTTGTGGCTATTTGGTTTGTTCCAGTGCCTGTTACACATTTTGGCTGGATATTCACATTTGCATTTCTAGGAAGCGCGCTATTGGGTACCTTTGGCATTATTGCGGGCATTTGGTCGGATAAATTTGACCAAATGGCGGCATTTCAGAATTTTGTAATAATGCCACTCACATTTTTGTCAGGCGTTTTTTACTCAATTCATTCTTTACCGCATGTTTGGCAAGTCATTTCAAAATTCAATCCATTTTTCTACATGATTGATGGTTTTAGATATGGATTTTTTGGCCAAGGTGATATTTCACCTTGGTGGAGTTTGCTTGTGGTATCGACGTTTTTACTCGGGTTAGCATGGCTGGCCTTAAAAATGTTAAAATCCGGCTATAAATTAAGAGGTTAGTATGTTAAGCGCAACGCAGCTAGAGCAATACATTAAGCAAGGCTTGGTTTGTGACCATATTAAAGTATTGGGTGATGATGGTACGCATTTTGAGGCAGTGATTGTTAGCCCAGCATTTGAAGGCAAAAATATGGTGCAACAACATCAGCTGGTATATGGCGCCTTAGGCGATAGAATGCGCGCCGAGATACACGCACTAAGCATGAAAACATATTCGCCAAGTAAATGGCAAGAAATTAATCAATAAGGATTGTAAATATGGATACACAAGCAAAAATTAAAGAAACAGTTACTAACAATAATGTGGTGCTTTTTATGAAAGGTAGCCCTAAGTTTCCGCAGTGCGGCTTTTCAAATTTAGCCACGCAAATTTTAGATGCCTGCGGTGCGCATTATGAGGCAGTAGACGTCCTTCAAGACCAAGATATTCGCGAGGGCATTAAGCAATACGCCAACTGGCCAACTATTCCGCAGCTTTATATTAAAGGTGAGTTTGTTGGCGGTTCAGATATTATGCGTGCGATGTATGAAAGTGGCGAGCTGCAAGCGGCACTAGATGGGGCGAAATAGTTGGATAAATTATTGATAGAAGGTGGCGCAAGACTGAATGGTGAAATTACTATCTCAGGCGCTAAAAATGCGGCGCTCCCTATATTGTGTGCTTCTTTATTGGCAGAAACCCCACTCACGCTTACTAGTTTGCCTGCCTTAAAGGATGTGGCGACAACGCTGCATTTGCTCGATACCATGGGCATTAAAGTGGTGAAACAAGGCGCACAAGTAATTTTAGATGCAAGTGATGTGCAGTCTTTTGAGGCGACATATGAAATGGTCAAAACCATGCGTGCCTCTATCTTGGTTCTCGGGCCATTACTAGCACGATTTGGTACGGCGCGTGTTTCTTTGCCTGGCGGTTGTGCTATTGGTTCTCGCCCAGTCGATTTGCACATTAAAGGCTTGCAAGCCATGGGCGCGGCTATTCATATCACGCATGGATATATTCAAGCCAGCACATTGCATTTACCTAATCGCCGTTTACAAGGTGCCAAATATTACATGGATTTGGTGACAGTAACGGGCACAGAAAATTTGATGATGGCCGCAACCTTGGCAGAAGGTACTACGATTTTAGAAAATTCTGCTAAAGAGCCGGAGGTGGTAGATTTGGCGCAATGTCTCAATAAAATGGGCGCTAAAATTAAAGGAGCGGGTACTGACACCATCACCATTGAAGGCGTGGATCGTTTAACTGGCGCAACCCATAACATTGTTTGCGATCGTATTGAAGCAGGCACATATATGGTAGCCGCTGCCATGACAGGCGGAAGTGTAACCATGAAAAATGCACGCCCAGACTTATTAGAAGCAGTGATTGAAAAACTTCGTGAGGCAGGGGCAGAAGTGAATCATACCAGCGATACGATTACAGTGAAAAGTACTGGTAAGCTTAAGGCGGTGAATATCCGTACAGCGCCACACCCCGCTTTCCCTACCGATATGCAAGCGCAATTTATGGCCATGAATACCGTTGCAGAAGGTGTTTCTACCACGGTAGAAACCATTTTTGAAAACCGCTTTATGCATGTGCAAGAATTGCAGCGCATGGGAGCAGATATTAACGTTGAAGGCAATACTGCTTTGGTAAAAGGCATTGCTAAGCTAGAAGGTGCCAACGTGATGGCGACCGATTTACGCGCTTCTGCAGGTTTGGTGCTGGCTGGTTTGGTAGCGGATGGTGAAACGGTAATTGACCGTATTTATCATCTAGACCGTGGCTATGAATTGCTCGAAGAAAAACTAACTCAATTAGGCGCAAAAGTGCGTCGTTGCCATTAACACTATGATTACTATTGCATTAAGTAAAGGTCGTATCTTTGAAGAAACCACGCCACTTTTAGCGGCGGCGGGTATTCGCGCTTTGGAAGACCCCGAATCTTCACGCAAACTCATTCTGCCAACCAATCGAGAGGATGTGCGCTTAATTATTGTGCGTGCTTCTGATGTGCCAACTTACGTGCAATATGGCGCAGCAGATTTGGGCATTGCTGGCAAGGATGTGCTTGATGAGCATGGTGGCGAAGGGTTGTATCAGCCTTTGGATTTGAATATTGCGAAATGCAAAATGATGGTGGCTGTGCGCGAAGGCTTCGATTATGAAGCGAGCATTCGCCAAGGTGCACGTTTAAAAGTCGTGACCAAGTATGTAAAAACTGCGCGTGAGCACTTTGCCAGTAAAGGAATGCATGTCGATTTAATCAAACTGTATGGCTCGATGGAGCTTGGGCCGTTGGTTGGTCTTGCCGATGCAATTGTGGATTTGGTGAGTACTGGCGGAACTTTACGTGCCAACAACCTCAAAGCAGTAGAGCATATTGCAGATATTAGTTCGCGCTTGATTGTGAATCAGGCATCGCACAAATTAAATAGAACTCAGTTGCAACCAATTATGGATGCATTTTCTTCTGCAGTAAAGAAATAATGGACATTAGACGTTTATCCACAAAAAATGCCGATTTTGGCACGGCTTTAAAGGCATTGTTGGCCTTTGAAACGGCGCAAGATGATAGCGTTGATGTGGTGGTGGCAGGCATTTTAAAAGACGTAAAAACACGCGGGGACGCTGCCGTATTGGAGTACACCAGTCGTTTTGATAAAACCAATGCGAGCAAGTTAAGCGAGTTAGAAATCTCAAAGGCAGATTTGCAAAAAGCGTTAGATGGCTTAGATGCTGAAAAACGAGCCGCCTTACAAGCAGCAACAGACCGCGTTAAGGCCTACCATGAAAAGCAACTGATGCAATCATGGAGTTATACAGAGGCTGATGGCACCTTGCTAGGTCAGCAAGTGACGGCATTAGACCGCGTTGGCCTTTATGTGCCTGGGGGCAAAGCTGCCTACCCATCCTCAGTGTTGATGAATGCGATTCCAGCCAAAGTGGCAGGCGTAAAAGAGCTTATAATGGTTGTGCCAACCCCTAACGCTGAGCGCAATGATTTAGTGTTAGCCGCTGCTGCTATTTCTGGTGTCGATCGTGTATTTTGTATTGGCGGTGCGCAAGCTGTTGGAGCGCTCGCTTACGGCACAGAAACAGTGCCGCAAGTAGATAAAATTACTGGTCCAGGCAACGCCTATGTGGCTGCCGCAAAGCGCCGCGTGTTTGGCGTAGTGGGGATTGATATGGTGGCTGGTCCGAGTGAAATATTAGTCATTTGTGACGGCAAGACAAATCCTGATTGGATAGCCATGGATTTGTTCAGTCAAGCAGAGCACGATGAGTTAGCGCAAGCAATTTTATTAAGTCCAGATGCGGCCTTTTTGGATGCCGTCGCGGCGAGCATGCAAAAACTGGTGATTGAAATGCCGCGCAAAGAGATTATTAGCACCTCTATTACCAATCGTGGTGCGCTAATACACGTTAAAAATCTTGATGAAGCAGCTGAAATTTGTAATTACATTGCGCCTGAGCACTTAGAGCTTTCAATGGACGACGCGCTTGCGTTTAGTAAAAAAATTAAACACGCAGGCGCTATCTTTATGGGGCGTGATACATGCGAGGCCTTAGGCGATTATTGCGCTGGTCCAAACCACGTATTGCCAACATCCCGCACAGCGCGCTTCAGCTCGCCTTTAGGCGTGTATGATTTCCAAAAACGCTCAAGTTTAATTATGGTGTCTAGCGAAGGCGCACAAGTGTTAGGTAAAGTTGCATCCACCTTGGCCTATGGCGAAAGCTTGCACGCGCACGCAAGAAGCGCGGAGTATAGGCTGAAATAATGAGTCAATTTTGGAGTGATGTGGTCCATGAGTTGACCCCCTATGTACCTGGAGAACAGCCTAAACTCGCTAATTTGGTCAAGCTCAACACCAACGAAAATCCTTACGGTCCAAGCCCAAAGGTGATAGCGGCTTTGCAAGTAGAGGCAGCAGAAACATTACGTTTATACCCAGACCCTAATTCTGATAAATTAAAAGCTGCTATTGCACAAAATTTTGGCTTACAAGCCAATCAAGTGTTTGTTGGCAATGGCTCAGATGAGGTGCTGGCACATGTGTTTCAGGCGCTGCTTAAACACAGTCGTCCTCTGTTGTTCCCAGATATTACATATAGTTTTTACCCTGTGTATTGCGGGCTTTATGGAATTGAGTTTGAAACAGTGGCTTTAAATGTGCAGTTTGAAATTGATATTGTCGATTACGACAAACCCAATGGCGGTATTATATTCCCTAACCCAAATGCCCCTACGGGCATTCCATTGGCTTTAGAGAAAATTGAGCAGCTACTCAAGCTAAATAAATTTTCGGTAGTGGTGGTAGATGAAGCCTATGTGGATTTTGGTACAGAGTCTGCGGTAAAGTTTATTAACACCTATCCTAACCTGCTCGTTACGCACACCTTCTCGAAGGCGCGCTCTTTAGCTGGGCTGCGGGTGGGCTATGCATTAGGCCATGTGGATTTAATTGAGGCACTGATACGCGTTAAAGATAGTTTTAATTCTTATCCAATTGATCGCTTTGCAGAGGCTGGCGCTGTTGCTGCAATGCAAGATGTGGATTATTTTGAGTCTACGCGTAAAAAAGTAATTAACACACGTGAGAATTTGATTAAAAGTTTGCAAAAACTTGATTTTGAAGTATTGCCATCAGGTGCAAACTTTATTTTTGTCAAACATAAAACCCGCGATGGCGCAGAGCTCACAGTTAAGTTACGTGAACAAAGTATCATCGTGCGCCACTTTAAGAATCCTGCAAGCATTGCGCCATTTATGCGCATCACTGTAGGTACGGACGAGCAATGTGAGCTCTTGATAGCGGCATTGACAGCAATTCTTAAGTAAAATTTGAATTTGAAATATTGTAATTCACTACAAAATGTCACTAAAGTGTTGAAATCACACGGCAATTACGGTTATGATGTCGCAATGTACAACATGTGCAAATAATATTTTGTAAATTCAATTTAAAAAATATTAAATTTTTAATCGAATATTGAGTAAGCTCGGAGGAATAAGCACCATGGCACAAACCCAAATGGCATTAGATTCATTAGATTTCGACGCAACCGTTGCATTAGCAGCTAAAGTTGCGCCACACGTAGATATTTTAGAAATCGGTACACCATGCATTAAGCATAACGGTATTGAACTTCTAAAAACGCTGCGTGCAAAATTCCCAAACAACAAAATTTTGGTAGACTTAAAAACAATGGATGCTGGCTTCTACGAAGCTGAGCCATTCTACAAAGCTGGTGCTGACATCTGCACAGTATTGGGCACTGCTGATATCGGCACAATCAAAGGCGTTATCGACGTTGCCAACAAATACGGCAAAATGGCGCAAGTGGATTTGATTAACGTGGTTGACAAAAAAGCACGTACTTTAGAAGTGGCTAAATTGGGAGCTCACATCATTGGCGTACATACAGGTTTGGATCAACAAGCTGCTGGTCAAACACCGTTTAACGATTTATCAATGGTAACTGGCTTAAATACTGGCGCTAAAGTTTCTGTTGCTGGCGGTGTAAAAGCTGCAACAGTTAAACAAGTAGTAGATGCAGGAGCTGACATTGTAGTTGCAGGCGCTGCTATTTACGGTGCGGCAGATCCAGCAGCTTCAGCAGCTGAAATCACAAGCTTAGCACACGCAGGTAATGCAAGTGCTGGCGGCATGGGTAAAATGTTGCCATGGGCACTTATCGCTGGTGCTGTATTGTTAGGTCTGTACTTGCTTAAAGGTGGTCACCCTGCTGAAGAAGCTGCTGCTCCTGCCGCTGCTGTTGAAGCTGCTCCTGCAGTTGAAGCTGCACCTGCTGCAGAAATGGCTCCAGCTGCACCTGCTGCTGATGCGGCCGCTGCTCCAGCAGAAGCTGCACCTGCTGCAGAAATGGCTCCAGCTGCAGATGCTGCTGCTCCTGCCGCTCCAGCTGACGCTGCAAAATAAGTGTTGTAATATTACTAAAGCCGACCGTTAGGTCGGCTTTTTTTATGGCTATTTTGCGTGTAGCGGCAAGTTTGGGTTAAAATAACGCTAACATATTGAAATTCAATTATTAAAGCAAATTTTCATGCGCAAAGCTGAAGTTAGTCGTAATACCTTAGAAACGCAAATTACTGTGGCTATCAATATTGATGGTACAGGACAATCTCAATTCTCAACTGGGCTGGCTTTTCTTGATCACATGCTCGACCAAGTGGCGCGCCATGGCATGATGGATATTAGCGTGCAGGCTAAAGGTGACTTGCATATTGATGCACATCATACCGTTGAAGATATAGGTATTACGCTAGGTCAGGCCTTTTTAAAAGCACTTGGTGATAAAAAAGGTATCAATCGTTACGGCCATTCTTATGTGCCGCTAGATGAAGCCTTAAGTCGCGTGGTGCTTGATCTTTCAGGTCGGCCAGGCTTGGAGTTCAATTGCGAATTTACGCGTGCAGCAGTGGGCGAGTTTGATGTTGATTTATTCCATGAATTCTTCCAAGGATTTACAAATCACGCCCTGGTGACATTGCATGTCGATAATTTAAAAGGCCATAATTCGCATCACCAAGCCGAAACGATATTTAAAGCGTTCGGTCGCGCGCTGCGTATGGCAACCACTTTGGACCCTAGAATGGTTGGCGTAATGCCGTCAACCAAAGGCTCGTTATAAACAAATTTCTGCTGTCCACACTATTACCGTGAAAAAAGTTGATATTGCAGTCGTCGATTACGGCATGGGCAATTTACGCTCAGTGTCGAAGGCGATTGAGCATGTTGCGCCAAACAAAATTGTAGTGGTGACTAGCGATGCCAATTTGATTAGCCAGGCTGAGCGCGTGGTTTTTCCTGGTCAGGGCGCAATGCCAGACTGCATGCGTGAGTTAGATGCGCGGAACTTGCGCGGGGTGATTTTAAATGCAGCCAAAAATAAACCATTTTTAGGTATTTGTATTGGCATGCAATTACTGTTTGAACATTCAGAAGAAGGCAACACAGCGGGTTTGGGTCTGTTTAATGGAAATGTAGTGCGCTTTGCTGAGAAACTTTTGGATAAAAATGGTGAAAAACTAAAAGTTCCTCACATGGGATGGAATCGTGTTTATCAAAAAAATTCACACCCATTGTGGGCTAATATTAATGATGCCGAGCGTTTTTATCATGTGCATAGCTTTTATGCTTCACCTCGAGATTCCAATCTCACCACAGGAGAAAGCGAATACCCGCAGCGTTTCACTACCGCTATTGCTCGCGATAATATATTTGCCACTCAGTTTCATGTAGAAAAAAGTGCACATGCAGGATTGCAATTACTAAGCAATTTTGTAAACTGGAAACCTTAAAAACAATATTTTTATTATCTAAAAAATCATGTTAATTATCCCTGCAATTGATCTCAAAGACGGCCACTGTGTGCGCCTAAAACAAGGTTTAATGGAAGAGTCCACCGTATTTTCAGAAGACCCTGGTGCTATGGCGCGCCATTGGGTTGACCAAGGCGGCAAACGTCTGCACTTAGTAGATTTAAATGGCGCATTTGCGGGCAAGCCTGTAAACGAAGGCGCAATTAAATCCATCGTTGCTGCTGTAAAAGGTGAAATTCCCATTCAATTGGGTGGTGGAATCCGTGATTTGGAAACGATTGAACGGTATTTGGATAACGGAATTGATTATGTGATTATTGGCACCGCGGCAGTCAAAACGCCGGGTTTTTTACATGAAGCCTGTTACGCCTTCCCAGGCCAAATCATGGTGGGTTTGGATGCGAAAGATGGGAAGGTGGCGATTGATGGGTGGTCGAAACTCACTGGACATGACGTGATTGATTTAGCAAAAAAATTTGAAGATTATGGCGTGAATGCCATAGTTTATACCGATATTGGCCGAGATGGCATGCTGTCAGGCGTTAATATCGAAGCGACCGTCGCCTTGGCGCAAGCTTTGACGATGCCAGTAATCGCTTCTGGGGGCATTACTGATTTGGATGATGTGCGCAAACTTTGTGCAGTTGAGTCAGAGGGAATTATGGGCGCGATTACTGGCCGAGCAATTTATGAAGGCACTATTGATTTTGCTGCGGCGCAAAAACTAGCCGACGAGCTTAGTGGATCATAAATGCTGGCTAAGCGCATTATTCCTTGCTTAGATGTCACTAATGGCAGGGTTGTCAAAGGCGTTAATTTTCTAGAGCTTCGTGATGCAGGTGATCCAGTTGAAATCGCCAAGCGCTACGACGATCAAGGTGCAGACGAACTCACTTTTTTGGATATTACTGCTAGTTCGGATAATCGTGGTCTCATTTTGCATATTATCGAGGAAGTCGCCAGCCAAGTATTTATTCCATTGACTGTTGGAGGCGGTGTGCGAGAAGTTGAAGATGTCAGGCGCTTACTCAACGCGGGCGCCGACAAAGTGAGCATCAATACAACCGCAGTACTTAATCCGCAAATGGTCGCAGATGCCACAGCGCGCTTTGGTTCACAATGTATCGTAGTAGCGATTGATGCAAAAAAGGTAGACAATCAGCCATTCGAGTGGGAGGTGTTTACCCATGGTGGACGCAACCCAACAGGGTTAGATGCTGTCAAATGGGCGCAGCACATGGTTGCTTTAGGCGCAGGCGAATTATTAGTGACCAGCATGGACCGGGATGGCACCAAAATAGGCTTTAATAACCCACTTAATAAGGCGATTAGTGATGCGGTTGATGTGCCGCTAATTGCCTCTGGTGGTGTTGGTAATTTGCAACATTTGGTAGATGGCATCAAACTTGGCGGCGCAGATGCAGTGTTGGCGGCGAGTATATTTCACTATGGCGAATACACCGTACAGCAAGCAAAGGAATTTATGCAGCAAAACAATATAGAAGTGAGATTATGACTTGGCTCGATGAGGTTAAATTTGATGCCGATGGGCTCATTCCGACTATTGCACAAGATTACAAAACGGGTAAAGTGCTGATGGTTGCATGGATGAACCGTGAAGCTTTGGAACTCACGAATGAATTGCAAAAAGCGGTGTATTGGTCACGGTCACGCAATAAACTATGGCGAAAAGGTGAAGAATCTGGTCACACGCAAATCGTCCATGAGATTCGCCTAGATTGTGATGAAGATGTGATTTTGTTGCGAGTTGAGCAATTGGGTGGAATTGCTTGCCATACGGGGCGCCATAATTGCTTTTTTAAAAAACTTGAAAACGGTGCTTGGAAAATTGACGAGCCTATTATCAAAAACGCAGAAGAAATATATAAGCCAATTGCATAAAAATGAGTGATATTTTAAATAAATTAGCAGATGTTTTAGAGCAGCGTAAATCAGCTGACCCGGATTCGTCCTATGTGGCAAAGCTGTATGCAAAAGGCATGGATAGTATTCTTAAAAAGGTCGGTGAAGAAGCTACAGAAACCGTGCTTGCAGCCAAAGGTGGAAATAAAGAGGAAATTATTTATGAAACTGCTGATTTGTGGTTTCACACGCTAGTGATGCTAGCGAAAGCAGATTTAAAACCACAAGATGTTTTGGATGAATTGGCAAGGCGCGAAGGCTTGTCAGGGATCGCAGAGAAGGCGAGTCGGAGTAAATGAGCGCAGACTGTATTTTTTGCAAAATTATTTCAGGGGTAATTCCAGCAAAAAAAGTGTTTGAAGATGCTGATTTTATAGCATTTCATGACATTAAACCGATGGCAAAAGTACATTTTTTAATTGTACCAAAACTGCATGTTGAAACTTTAAAAGACTGTAATGAAGGCCAGCAAGAGCTGTTGGGAAAAATGTTATTATTGGCACCAAAACTGGCTACAGAACAAGGTTTGGTGGGCTTTAAGACACTTATTAATACGGGTAAAGAGGGCGGGCAAGAGGTGTTTCATTTGCATACGCATGTGTTTGGTGGCTAACTAAATATTTAAATTAGGAGATTAAAATGGGTTCGTTTAGTTTATGGCATTGGTTAATTGTATTGTTAATCGTTGTGTTGATATTCGGTACAAAAAAGCTCAAAAATGTAGGTGGTGACTTGGGTGGCGCAGTGAATGAGTTTAAAAAAGCGTTGAACGACGGCAAAACTGAAGATGCGGCTGATAAAAGCGGCACAACGATTGAAGGCGAAGTTACTAACAAGACGAAACAATAATCCAAGTGTTTGACGTTTCTTTTTCGGAGCTGATGGTCATTGCCATCGTTGCGCTCTTGGTGATTGGCCCAGAAAAGCTACCAAAAGTGGCAAGAACGCTGGGTGCGCTTGTTGGGCGAATGCAGCGATATGCTGCGCAGGTGAAAGAAGAAGTGAACCGCGAGGCACGTTTTGAGGATTTGCAGAAAATTCAGGCCGAAATCAAACAAGGCTGGGAGCAGGCAGAGCAAGATTATAAAACTCAGGCTGCGGAATTAGAGCAACAAGTAATGACACAGCAGGTCGAAAAACCCAAGTTCCAAAAAGCCAAAGTGACAAAATCTTTAAAAAAAGCACCTGCAAAATCAGCCTCAGTTAAAGGGCCAGTTGCCAAAAAAGTACCTATAAAGACAGAGGCAGGTAAAAAAGCGGTCATTAAAAATAGCCCAACAAAAAAACCTATAGCAAAAAAAGCCGCAGTCAAGGTTAGTGCATGACGCCTACCGAATCCTTTATTTCTCATTTAATCGAGCTAAGAAGTCGCTTAATTAAAATCGTTTTAGGCTTTGTATTGGTTTTTTTTGGACTTTTCCCTTTTGCGAATAAAATTTACACGCTATTGGCGGCACCTCTGCTTGCCAAGCTTCCCGCTGGTGGTCAGATGATTGCAACAGCTGTTACAACGCCATTCTTTGTTCCGATGAAGGTTGCTATGTTGGCGGCTTTTATTATTTCGTTGCCAAATACCTTGTATCAGATTTGGGCGTTTGTTGCGCCTGGGCTTTACCCCAAAGAAAAGAAATTGATGGCGCCAGTTATCATCGCAAGCTGTTTGCTTTTTGTAACTGGAATGTCGTTTGCCTACTTTGCGGTGTTCCCCGTTGTTTTTGGCTTTATTGTAGGAAGTGCACCTGTGGGTGTCGCGGTGATGACAGATATTGGGCAATATCTTGATTTTGTGATTACCATGTTTTTAGCCTTTGGAACAGCCTTTGAAGTGCCTATTGCAGTCGTATTGGCGGTACGTTTTGGCTGGGTAACTGTTGTGCAACTTAAAGAGGCGCGTGGATATGTAATTGTTGCCGCGTTTATTATTGGCGCCATATTTACACCGCCAGATATTATTTCGCAATGCATGCTCGCCGTGCCGTTGTGGTTGTTATTTGAGGCAGGAGTAATCGTTGCGCAATTTACCCAACCGAAAAGTAGCAGCGCTCAAAACTCCATACAGCCCAAAACCTAAAAACTATTTAAGTAAGCTGTTTTGCGTCGAGTTAGTTATTCAATGCGGCGACAGGTTTTGGTCGCTTGCCAATAAGTACGCTGATATTATTTTCTTTACCGTCACGCATAATTTTTAGTATCGCTTTTTGATGTGGCTTCAAGACTGCAATTAAATTCAGCATGCTTGCGCTATCAAGCACAGGCTTGTTGTCAATTGAAAGCAAAATATCGCCAGCTTTAAGTCCAGCAACATCTGCTGGGCTGTTGTTAAGGACGCCAGCAATCAATGCGCCTTCTTCACTTTTTAGCTTGAATGATTCAGCTAGCTCGGGTGTTATGTCTTGCGCTTCTATGCCCACCCAGCCGCGTGTTACGCTGCCATCTTTTGCGATTTGTTGCATCACTTGCTGTGCTAAGCTGACAGGAATAGCAAAGCCAATACCCATGCTGCCGCCACTACGTGAGTAAATTGCACTGTTGATGCCAACCAAGTTACCTGCGGTGTCTATGAGGGCGCCACCAGAGTTGCCAGGATTAATGGAAGCATCGGTTTGAATAAAATTCTCAAAAGTATTGATACCTAAGTGGTTTCGTCCAAGTGCACTTACAATGCCTTGAGTGACGGTTTGACCAACACCAAATGGATTGCCAATGGCCAATACCACGTCACCAACATTCACTTTATCTGAGCTGGCAAAAGTAACTGCTGGCAGATTTTTTGCATCTACTTTAATGACTGCCAAGTCAGTTTCTGGATCAGTACCCACGACTTTGGCAGACATTTTTCTGCCATCACCTAGAGCGACTTCAATTTCATCGGCAGCAGAAACCACATGGTTATTCGTCAGAATGAGCCCTTGTTCGCTGACGATGACACCGCTGCCCAAACTGCTTTCTGGCTGGTCATCTTCATTATTGTCCTGTTGATCGCCAAAGAAATGTTTAAATAAAGGGTCATCCATATAGGGCTGGTGTGGATTTGCAGCTTTTTTGCTAGATGTGAAAATATTTACCACCGATGGCATCGCTTTTTTTACCGCTTTGCTATAAGTACCGCTATTATTTGCATTGGGAGAGTTGTCGGGCAACTGAGCTGCGTGTTTGATGATAATTGGCTCGTGGCTAGACTGTAAGAAGTTTAAGCTAAGAAAATTCGGATAAAACATACGCAACACAAACAAAAAGCCCAAGCAGGCTGTGACAGATTGTGCAAAAATAAGCCAAATTTTACGCATGATGTTGAATGAATATTAAAACCTTAAGTATAGGCGAAAAACGCATGAAATCTATAGTGAATTTGGGTAAGTTAAGCCATTTTTTAAGTGAAACTTTACAAGCCCAAAAATTTAACGATTATTGTCCCAATGGCTTGCAGGTTGAGGGTAAGCTGGAAATAAAAAAAGTGGTGACAGGTGTGACTGCTAGCATGGCTTTTTTGGAGGCGGCACAAAAAGCGAACGCTGATGCTGTATTGGTGCATCATGGCTATTTTTGGCGTGGCGAAAACCCTGCGATTACAGGCATTAAAAAGCGCCGTATTCAATTTTTGCTACAACATGAAATAAGTTTGTTTGGCTATCATTTGCCCCTAGATGCGCATCCCGATTTTGGTAACAATGTCATGCTAGGTAGGCAGTTAGGCCTAAAGAACATTGCTTGGCTGGACGATAGTCGCATGGTTGCCTGGGCAGAGCTGGCTGAACCACAGACATTGTTGGCGTTTGCAACAGAGGTAAGTAACAAGCTTGGCCGAAGACCGCAAGTGATAGGTGATACCAAGAAAATGGTTAAAGCTGTGGCTTGGTGCACTGGTGCTGCGCAGAGTTATATTGAGCAGGCGATTGCTGCTAATATTGATGTGTATATCAGTGGAGAAATTTCGGAGCAAACCGTACATATTGCACGTGAATCAGGCACAGCGTATATTGCTGCGGGACACCATGCTACTGAACGGTATGGGATACAAGCTTTGGGTGAATATTTAGCGAAAAATCTTGATTTGGAGCATGAGTTTATTGATATCGAAAATCCAGTTTAGTTGTTAACTTTCAGTAACTTAACTATTTAAATTTGGTTTCTATGAACAGAAACTGTATAATCCTGCTTTTCGTAGGTTTGTTTTGACCATGTCTGGAATATGCTTATGGGAAATGTAAAGAGAAAAAGGATGCAATCAAATGGCTGACAGCAAAACCGAAAAAACCCCGCTTTCTTTTCAACCCCCATCGGCGGTTGATATAGAAAAGCGTCAATTTTTAATTACTGCCACTGCATGTACTGGTGTTATAGGTGCTGCAGCGGTTGCGGTTCCTTTCGTAGGCAGCATGTTGCCTAGCGAGCGTGCAAAAGCCGCTGGTGCGCCGGTGGAAGTAGATATTAGCAAAGTGCAAGCCGGTAGTATTCTTACAGTGGAATGGCGCGGCAAACCAGTCTGGATTATTCACCGTACCGATGAACAAACGGTGCAGCTTTCTAAGCATAATGACAAGCTTTCTGACCCGATGTGCGATGTAGAATCACAACAGCCAACTTATTGTAAAAATTCTCATCGTTCGATTAAAGATAATATTTCTGTAGTGGTAGGTATTTGCACGCATTTGGGTTGTTCGCCTACCGAAAAGATGGCGAATGGTGGCGACATGGGCGAACAATGGGACGGGGGTTTTTTCTGCCCTTGTCATGGTTCAAAATTCGACCTTGCAGGCCGTGTATACAAAGGTTCGCCTGCGCCCATTAATTTAGTCGTTCCGCCACATAAGTACTTGGCAGATAACACAATTATCATCGGTGTGGATGATAAGGCGGAGGCATAATCATGGCAGAAAAACAATCAGTAACGACAACAGGCTTATTGGGATGGATTGACCAGCGCTTTCCGCTGACTAGCAATATTAAAAACCATTTGACAGAATACTACGCACCAAAAAATTTCAATTTCTGGTACTTTTTTGGCTCGCTGGCGATGTTGATTTTGGTGCTACAAATCACCACGGGTATCTTTTTAACCATGCACTACAAACCTAGTGCAGAAGAAGCATTCGCTTCAGTTGAGTACATTATGCGTGATGTGTTTGGCGGCAATATTATTCGTTATATGCACTCCACTGGGGCATCCATGTTTTTTGTCGTCGTTTATCTGCATATGTTTCGTGGCATTATTTATGGCTCATACAGAAATCCACGCGAGCTTATATGGCTGTTCGGTGTGGGCATTTTCCTGTGCCTCATGGGCGAAGCATTTTTTGGCTACCTATTACCTTGGGGGCAAATGTCTTATTGGGGCGCGCAAGTGATTGTGAATCTTTTCTCCGCGATTCCGTTTATCGGTCCAGATTTGTCCGAGTGGTTGAGGGGCGATTATTTGGTCTCTGATGCAACATTAAACCGTTTTTTTGCGTTCCACGTAATTGCGCTTCCTTTGGTGCTATTAGGCTTGGTTGTGGTGCATATTGTTGCCTTGCATGAAGTGGGCTCAAACAATCCGGACGGAATTGAAATTAAGGCCAAAAAAGACAAAGCGACAGGCATTCCGCTTGATGGTATTCCTTTTCATCCGTATTACACAGTCAAGGATTTGGTGGGTGTGATGGTGTTTTTAATCGTGTTTGCTTCGATTATTTTCTTTGCCCCAGAAATGGGTGGTTATTTTTTAGAGGCTAACAACTTCGTGCCTGCAAATCCACTTCAAACGCCCGCACACATTGCGCCTGTCTGGTACTTTACGCCGTATTATTCAATACTACGTGCGGTGCCACCGGTGATGAACTCACAATTCCCTGGGGTGGCAGCGATGGGTTTGTCTGTCATGGTGTTTGCGTTATTGCCATGGCTTGACCGAAGCCCAGTCAAATCGATTCGTTATCGTGGCGCACTCTATAAACGCTGGCTTGCCGCCTTTGTGGTGAGTTTTTTGGTATTGGGTTATTTAGGCACAGTGCCATCAAATGTATGGGGCCAGTTTGGCGATTGGTGCGGCGGTGCAGACCGTGCAACTGTAGTTGCGCGTATATTTGCTGCGATTTACTTTGCATTCTTCCTCTTTATGCCAATCTACACCAAAATGGATAAAACTAAGCCAGTGCCAACAAGGGTAAGGGGCTAAACATGAAAAAATTTCTCATTATTGTTTTAGCATTTTTACCATTCATTTCCTTGGCCAACGAGGGCGAACTTGGCGTTACCGCGCCGATTGATCCAAGCGACGAAGCTTCGCTGCAACGCGGCGCGACAGCTTTTATCAACAATTGCCTCAATTGTCACAGCGCTAACTATATGCGCTACAACCGATTACAGGATATTGGTCTGACAGAAAAGCAAATTAAGGATAATTTGCTTTTCGCGGGCGATAAAGTGGGTGACACCATGAAAACCAGCATGAGTAAAGCTGATGCGAAAAAATGGTTCGGTGCGCCACCGCCAGATCTCTCTGTAGAGGTGCGCGCGCGCGGCGCAGATTGGGTTTACGCCTATTTAACGAGTTTTTATCGCGACGAAACCACGCCGAGCGGCTGGAATAATAAAGTTTTTGATAAAGTAGCGATGCCTCACGTGTTGTATGAGCTGCAAGGCGAGCAGGTGTTGAATCATGAGACGCATCGTTTGGAGCTAGTAAAGCCAGGTAAATTAAACCCAAGCGAATACATTAACTATGTAGCAGACTTAACCAACTATATGGCGTTTATGGCAGAGCCAGCCAAGCAGCAACGTAAACATACTGGTTTATGGGTGTTGTTGTTTTTGGGTGTGCTTTTGGTTCTATCAATTAAGCTCAAAAAGGCTTTCTGGAAAGATATAAAGTAAAATTCAATCAAATAAATTTAAAACAGCCGTTTTAAGCATTTTAAGAAAGTAATTAATTATGATGAAGTTATATTCTGGGTCTGTAGATCCTTACAGTCACCGTTGTCGTATCGTGCTATTTGAAAAAGGCATGGATTTTGAGGTGATCGATGTGGATCTGGCCAATAAACCAGAAGATTTGGCTGTGCTAAACCCCTACAATGCTGTGCCAGTTCTGGTGGAGCGCGACTTGATTTTATCCGAAGCAAATATAATTAATGAGTATATTGATGAACGTTTTCCGCACCCCCAGCTTATGCCTGCCGATCCAGTGATGCGAGCACGCGCCAGATTGTTTTTATACAACTTTGAAAAAGATTTGTTCGACCATATTAAAGATTTGAGTTCAGGCGACGATGCAAAAGCCGACAAAGCTCGTATGACCATTCGCGATAATTTAACGCAAATTGTACCTATTTTCAGCAAGCAAAAATATTTACTTGGTGATGAATACTCAATGCTTGATGTCGCGGTGACACCATTGCTATGGCGTTTAGGGCACTATGGCATTGATTTGCCCAATCAAGCTGCACCGTTGTTAAAGTATGCTGAGCGTTTGTTCTCACGCCCACTTTATGCAGATGCGATGACGCCCTCAGAAAAAGCCATGAGAAAATAGTCTTTCAAGAATGAGTGAGTTAATTCCAACTAAACCTTATATGGTGCGCGCCATTCACGAATGGTGCACAGATAATGGCTTTACACCGCATTTGTTGGTGGTTGTAAGTGCAAGTACACGTGTGCCAATGGCTTATGTCAAGGATGGTGAAATTGTGCTCAATCTAAACTATTCAGCCACTAAAGATTTGCATATCGATAATGACTCAATCGTCTTTTCAGCCCGTTTTGCGGGCGTTTCTCAAAACTTATATGTGCCGATGAGCGCCGTACGTGGCATTTTTGCGCGTGAAAATGGACAGGGCATGTTTTTTGAGGTTGGTGACCAAACAGAAGCAGCGAAACCTAGCAAAGAAGCGAGTGAGTTAGAAGTCCAATCGAAAACAAAAATAGAAAAGAAAAAGCCCTCACTCACTATTGTTAAATAAACTTCCACAAAGTATTCATTTTTTAGCAAAAAGTACTAGCCGCCAAATTGTAAAAAGTGATATAGTCACGCCTCAAATAAAAACGCCGGATTAGCTCAGTTGGTAGAGCAGCGCACTTGTAATGCGAAGGTCGTCAGTTCGATTCCGACATCCGGCACCAGTTTTCGTTGTAAATCAGCCCCATTTGTTTGACAGAAAGTTAAAAACACAGCATAATCGAGGGTTCGGTTAGGAGGGGTGGCCGAGTGGTTAAAGGCGACGGACTGTAAATCCGTTCTCTCAGAGTACGCTGGTTCGAATCCAGCCCCCTCCACCAAGTATCAAGTAATAGCACGGAGCCAGTAGGCGTTGTGGCAAAGAGTGCGCGGGTGTAGCTCAGTTGGTAGAGCTTCAGTTTTCCAAACTGAATGTCGCGAGTTCGAGCCTCGTCGCCCGCTCCAAGAATTGGGAGTCTGTAGTAGGGATCTATATTCGCCCATGTGGCTCAGTGGTAGAGCACTCCCTTGGTAAGGGAGAGGTCGCGGGTCCGATTCCCGCCATGGGCACCATGAGCGTTAAAGTTTTATTAAGTTAAATAAAACTTTTAAGAAATATGGTTTTAAGTTTGTAGTAATTAAGTTAATAAAATTTTAAAGAATTAATTTAGATAAGGGAAACAATCATGGCAAAAGGCAAATTTGAGCGGACCAAGCCACACGTTAACGTTGGCACGATTGGTCACGTGGATCATGGCAAGACGACATTAACAGCAGCGATCACCACTATTTTGGCTAAAAAG
>JBJXDT010000041.1:0-4763 GCA_046153505.1 Methylophilaceae bacterium
TTGGTTGCCATGGCGCTATTTAACGCTGGGTGCAAACTTGCAACATAGCTCGCGAAGCTCAAATCAACCCGGTATTGATTTTACTGATAATACAGCAGGAATTTCTGCGCAATTATTTTATTGAAAATTAGATATTAAGGATTGAGTATGCGAATTCAAGCAACGGATAAAGTGAATTTTGGGCTAGTGAGGGGCGCTCTTCTGCTTTTTCTCGTTGCGGGTTTAATACAATTGCAGGCATGCGGGCATAAAGGCGCTGGCGGAGCGGCAAAGCCAGGACAAACCATCGCAAGAGTAAATGGCGATGAGATTACCATTGTGCAACTCAATTATGAACTTCAGCGCTCAAACATCAATGTTGCGCAGCAGGATATAGCTTCAAAAAAAATTGTGGAAGGCTTGATAGATCGACAGCTGGTCACACAGGCTGCGGTTGAAGCTAAGCTTGATCGTAATCCTCGTGTTTTGATTGCCATAGAGAATGCAAAAGCAATGGTACTGGCGCAAGCTTACTTGGAGAGTAAGACGGCAAGTGTCTCCAAGCCGAGTGATGCTGAGGTGAAGGATTACTACAACAAACACCCAGACATATTTGCAAACCGCAAAGTTTATTTGATGGATGAACTTTCCTTGTCAGCCAATTCATATAGCAAAGAGTTAAATAATGTTGCAGATGCAGCAAAAACATTAGAAGAGATCATGGCTTGGCTAGATAAAAATGGTGTTGCTTATAATCATGCGCAAGCCGCGCATGCTGCCGAAACTTTGCCAGAAGTCTTACGCACGCAGCTGCTAAAGATGGTTGTAGGTGACATTGTTTTCATTCGCGCACGTGAAGGTAACATTATTGGTCGTATTCAAGCAGTTAAAGAAGCGCCGTTGACAGAAGAAACCGCAAGACCTTTCATCGAGCGGGGTTTGTATGGTGAAAAACGAAAACAAGCAGCAAAAACTGAAATGGATAGCTTGCGAAAAGCCGCGAAAATCGTATTTTTAGATGATAAATACAAGTTGGGTAATACTGCTTCTGCTGCTCAAAAGCCGATGGAATCAGCCAAAGCTGTGGACGCGCCTAAACCAGCGGAATCGCCGCAGCCAGCTTCAAACCAAATTGTTAAAGGACTTGGGTTGTAAATGAAAGATATTTCAAAAACTTTACTGTTGAAATGCCTAACCAATGGTTACTAGGAACATTATGCGCCAATTAATTCTGTTGGTATTCTCATTGTTTTTAGGTATCTCGTCGCAATTTGTAACTGCGGAAGACGCTGGATACAAGCTCGGTCCTGGCGATTTGTTAAAAATTACGGTTCATAACAATCCAGATTTGTCGTTAGAAACGCGTATTCCAGAAGATGGTGCAATTTCTTTTCCGCTTATAGGTAAAGTCCCAGTGGGCAGTTTGACTGCCAGCGATGCAGAGAAAAAAATAGCAGACAAATTGGATAGCGGCGGTTTCGTTAAAAAACCGCAAGTCAATATTTTGGTGACAGGCTTTCAAAGTAAAGTGGTAGCTGTGCTTGGCGGTGTTAGTAGGCCAGGGCGCTATACACTAGAGCGCGCGACCAATTTGACAGATTTGTTAGCTTTAGTGGGTGGCCCAACCCTAGGCGGGTCTGATCTTGTAACTGTGATTAGTAAAGCTGGCAAAATGGAGTATGACATTGGCACGATATTGAACAAAGGAAGCAATGCACAGAATGTATCAATTAATGGCGGCGACATCGTATATGTGCACTCAAATGATGTTTCAGTGCTGGGGCAAGTGAATCGTCCTGGCAAATACCCTATTTCAGGCGGTGTGCGGACTTTGACTGATTTTCTGACCATTGCTGGTGGCATCACTGCAGTAGGTGCTGATACTATCGTTGTGAACACGCTTGCAGATGGCAATTTTCAGCATATTGAGATTGATATCAATAAAACATTCCGTAGTGGTGGCAAAGCCGCTAGTATCATTTTATCGAGTGGGGACACCATTTTCGTGCCACGTGCGCCACAGTATTATATTTATGGTGAAGTACAACGCCCTGGCGCATTCCGTGTTGAACGTGACATGACCGTGATGCAGGCACTTGCGCAAGGCGGAGGGCCGACAGCTCGAGGTACGCAGCGTGGGCTTAAGATTCACCGTAAAAATGCGCAAGGCAAAGATGAAGAGATTTCACCTGCTTTGACAGACAAAGTGCTACCAGACGATGTACTTTATGTGAAAGAAAGTTTGTTCTAAAGTAGTGCCCAATTGATGCATTTAATCTAATGAATTTACTTCAGTTTATACTTATTGTTAGAGCACGCTATAAAATCATCTCATTGATTTTTTTAGCGACAGTGCTCACTACGCTTGTGCTGAGTTTAATTGCGCAGAAATCATACACTGCAACCGCTTCTGTGATGCTAAGTAGTAAGGGAATAGACCCAGTAACAGGATCCACTTTGCCAGCTGAGTTGATGCCAAGTTATATGGAAACACAAGTTGATATTATTAACAGTCATGATTTGGCGGTTAAAGTCGTCGATAAGCTAGGGATTGCGCAAAACCCTCAAGCCCAAGAACAGTACAAGAAGTTAAAGGCAAAAACAGGTACAATTCGTGACTGGTATGCAGATTTACTAAATCATAATTTAAATGTTAAACCATCCCGCGGAAGTAATGTAATAGAGCTCTCTTATAGCAGTCCAGACCCAGAGTTTTCTGCAACAGCCGCCAATGCGTTTGCTAAAGCCTACCAAGACACCAGTTTGCAAATTAAAACCGCACCAGCACAAAGTGCCTCCAATTATTTGAACTCACAAACAAAAGTGCTTCGTGATAATTTAGAGCAAGCGCAAATCAGACTCTCTAAATATCAGCAAGAAAATGGTATTACGAGTGGTGTAGAGCAAGCTGATGTAGAGAATACAAGGTTAAATGAACTGACGGCACAATTAGTGATGGCACAAAGCCAATCAATTGATGCCGCCACGCGTCAATCTGGCATTAGCGGTAATGCAGAACAATCTCCCGATATTGCAGCAAATCCAATGCTACAAAACCTTAAAGTAGAGATTGTTCGGACAGAATCCAAGTTAGCTGATATTTCTGAGAGATTAGGCGTTAATCATCCACAATATCAATCTGCTAAAGCTGAGTTGGATAAACTCAAGTCGCAATATCAACAAATCATGCAGACTATTGTAGTAAGTATTGGGGGCTCGGCACGTAATAACGAGCAGCGTGTTAAAGAGCTGACTGAACAAGTAGCTATTCAGAAAACGAAAGTGCTGACACTCAATCGCCTTCGCGACCAACTATCTTTGTTACAAAAAGATGTGGATAGCGCACAGCGCGGGCTAGAAGCTGTGCATCAGCGTTTTACACAAACAAATTTGGAAAGCCAAGGTAACCAGACAGATATCAGTATTCTAAACTCTGCAATTGCACCACACGAGCCATCTAGTCCGAAAGTAAAGCTAAACCTTTTGTTAGCAATATTTTTGGGCACATTGCTGGGTGTGGGTTGTGGTCTGCTTAAAGAAATGCTGGATAGAAGAGTGCGCTCTGCCGAAGATTTGCTGGAAGTGATAGGCGTACCTGTTTTGGGTGTCATTGTAAGTGAAGAGAAAAAACAATTGCTGCTAAGCAAATTACCGCTATTGCAGCTAAGTGATAGCTCAGTTATAAATGGTTCAAATTAAACTATGTTAAATCAAGGTCTCGCTTCTTACAGTAAAGTTAAACCGGAAGATACCAGTATCGGTAGGCTGTTGCAGGATATGGGTAGGTTAAGTTCTACAGACGTAGAGAAAGTACTTAACTTACAAAAAAATGAAGGATTACAATTCGGTGAGGCCGCAATAAAACTTGGTTTAATTTCCGAAGCCGATATTCGCCAAGTATTATCCATGCAATTTGATTACCCTTACCGTCAAGCGGGTCAGGGTACATTTAGCCAAGAATTAGCCGCAGTCTACCAACCGTTTTCCGCTCAAGTAGAGGCGTTACGTGTTTTACGCAGCCAATTAGTGGTGCGTTGGTTTACTGAACGTGCCACGACTTTGGCTGTAGTTGGCGCACAAACGGGTGATGGCAGCACTTATATAGCAGCCAATCTTGCAGTGGTGTTCTCACAGTTGGGTGAAAAGACCTTGCTGATTGATGCTAATTTACGTACCCCCCGCCAACGTCAGATATTCAACTTGCAGGAAAAGCGTGGTTTATCAGATATTTTGGCAGGGCGAGCTAACCAAAATGCCATTGTACGCATCGAAACATTTATGGGGCTTTCGGTATTAGGGGCTGGTACCATTCCCCCTAACCCTCAGGAGTTGCTCAGCCGGCCAATTTTTAATGAGTTACTTGCTTATACTACTGATCATTACGATGTTGTGATTATTGACACATCGCCAGCGGCTGAAAGTGCAGATTTTCAGGCCATAGTGGCTAGAGCAGGCGGCGCACTTATGGTCTCACGTAAAAATCACACCAAGTTGACAGACCTTACGCGCCTCAGAGATCAAATAAAAAGTTCTGGTGCACAAGTAGTAGGCGCGGTACTTAACGAATATTAACCATTTTACTAGCGCATACTACAATTGCACTTTGCAACTATGTGATGCGCAAAGTATTTTATAGTTTAGCTATTAAGCGTCTGTCTGCTGCTGATAATGCCTTTTTCAATAGCGAAAGCAGTCAATGAAGCAACATTATGCAAATCTAATTTTTTCATTAAGTTTGAGCGATGTTTTTCAATCGTTTTTAAGCTTAGCGTAAAATATTCCGC
>JBJXDT010000042.1:0-4971 GCA_046153505.1 Methylophilaceae bacterium
AGAGCGCGCTTTAGTACTTCTCGATTGATGAATGGTTATGCAAATTAATATTAACTACTTTCAAAAGAAATTTAGGCATAAAAAATAACCATATAAACCACCGCAGAAAATTACAAAACGCAAAATATTATTAATGGATTTATTATCTGCTTCAAAAATACCACCGACTATGAAAATTGATTTTTGATTGATATGGAAAAATATGTGACCATAAAAGAAATATAGCAAAAGTATAATAATAGCTTTTGTTATATTTGAAGCCATCAAATATAGAATAAGCCAATGCAGAAAAAGCTATTAAATCTTAAATTAACTTGAGAGTTAATTTAAGATTTTTAGATAATGTAATCACTGAATTTAAGCTTAATATTATTAAAAAAGTTAATTTTGACATTTCGTTTTTCTTTTTAAGTCATTCAGTTAAGTTTAACTTCGCTATCACCATAGACAATCGCAAGTTGGGTGCAACTTTTTTGCGGTGTGCGTTAAAGAAATTTGCGCAAAAAAGATCTGTAATTTTCTGCTAAGAAGAATTTATATTATTTATTTAACCCCACCCACCTATGTTGACCGTGTAATCCTTGAAGTGACATACTAACCGCATGAGTGATGACGACGAATTAATGCGCCAATATTGTGTTGGTGATGTGGCGGCTTTTCAGCGCTTGTATGCACGCCACGAGAAGCCACTATACCGCTACGTGAGGCGTGTGTTGGGTGCAGCGGAACAGGCGCATGCAGAGGATGTGTTTCAAGATGTATGGGAGCGCATGATTGATGCACGTGAAAGCTGGACAGTGCGCGCTGATGCGGGGTTTAAAACATGGCTTTTCACATTGGCGCACCATCGCGCGGTAGATGTTTTGCGCAGAAGTGGGCGAGAGATTTCTGCCGATGAAGGTTGGCTGGATGAAGATGGCGAATCGGCTTGGCAGTTATGGCCCGCGCCCGTTGCCGAGCAGCCAGAACAGCAAGCGTTTTGGCGCAAGGCTGGGCAACAGTTGTTGGAGTGCTTAGAGAGTTTGCCAATGCAGCAACGTGCGGCATTTTTACTGCATCACGATGAACATTTGAGTTTGGATGAAATGAGCAAAGTTTTAAATGCAGAATTTGAAACGGTGAAAAGCCGTTTACGTTATGCGCTAAGCAAGCTTAAAACCTGCATGGGCGCTTATATGCAGCCGATTTTGCGCGTTGAAGGTCAACCATGAGTTTGCGTGATGAACGTTTACAGCAGGCTTTACAACACGCACCAGACCGCGACGTTACGCCTAATGCTGCGCGCCGACGTGCGGTGTTGGATTATGCAGCGAAAGCCGTGCACAAAAAATCATTTAGCTTAAGTGGCTTATGGCAGCACATGACTGGCTGGCCATTGGCAGGCTTGAGTAGCGCCATGGTCGCTTTGTTGGTGCTGGTGGTGTTTTGGGATAAACCTTCTGCGCCGCCCTCTTTTGATGTTGCCGCGACTCGACAAGTGGCACAAGCGCCTGCGCCGCAGATACAAAGCGAGCCAGCTGCAAGACATGAAACTGCACCCGTGTTAGCAGGTTTGGCTCATGCGCCGATGGCGAAAAAGGCTGAGCTATTGAAACAAAAAGAATTGCCTACATCCTTGCCCGCAAAAGCCGCAGTAGAGGCAGCTACCGAAGAGATGAAATCGGAAGGCCAATTGGCTGATGCACAAGCCACTCAGCAAGATGGAAATGTCGGCAAAGCTGAAGGTACGGCCGTGCTGGCAGAGCGCACTGATAACACTGAAAAACCTGAGGCAGATAAGCGTATGGCAGCAGCGCCAACTATGGCAAAAGCACCTACAGAAGAAACCGAACTGCTCGAAGCGCGTCAACGCGGAATCTCCAATGCCAATGCAGATATCCAAGCTGGTAAATTACTTATATTGGCGCTTGGTGTGCCTAAAGAAAACGCGCTGGATGCAGCTACTGGCTATCGTGTAAAGTATGTCACTGGCAACCCGCATAGCACTGCTTTGCAGGCGGAAATCGAGGCTTATAATCAAACTATGCGAGATTGGCACAGCAAATAATTTGTTTTTTTATGCCCACATTCGATTGTGAGCATTGCGCCTTTGCAGTAAAATATCTTCCCGTCTGCAACAAATCTTATAAAGCCTTTCCATGACCAAATATGTATTCGTAACTGGCGGTGTTGTTTCTTCTCTTGGTAAAGGCATCGCGGCGGCTAGTCTTGGCGCTATTCTCGAATCGCGTGGTATCAAAGTCACCATGCTCAAGCTCGACCCCTATATCAACGTAGACCCCGGAACGATGTCGCCTTTTCAGCATGGCGAGGTGTTTGTGACAGACGATGGCACAGAGGCCGATTTAGATTTAGGTCATTACGAGCGCTTTATTAGCCAACGTATGGCAAAACGTAATAGCTTTACCACCGGCCAAGTATACGAAACAGTGATTAAAAAAGAACGCCGTGGTGAATATCTCGGCAAAACTGTGCAGGTGATTCCGCATATTACCGATGAAATTAAAGCCAATATCCGTCGTGGGGCAGAAGGTGCAGAAGTTGCGATTGTCGAAGTGGGCGGCACTGTGGGTGATATCGAATCACTACCATTTTTAGAAGCCATTCGCCAAATGGGCTTTGAAGAAGGGCGCAGTAATGCATGTTATGTGCATCTGACTTTACTCCCTTGGATTCCTACAGCAGGTGAACTTAAAACCAAACCAACACAACACTCTGTAAAAGAGTTGCGCGAAATTGGTATTCAACCAGATATCTTGCTATGCCGCGCTGAACGCCCAATTCCAGAGGAAGAGCGACGTAAGATTGCGTTGTTTACTAATGTGCCATTTGAGGCCGTGATTAGCGCAATTGATTCGGATTCCATTTATAAAATTCCTGGCTTATTGCATGATCAAATGATGGATGAAATTGTTTGCCATAAACTAAATATTTTGGCAAAAGCAGCAGATTTAACCGAGTGGAAAAACATTACGCATGCTCTTGCTAATCCCAAACATGAGGTGGATATTGCTTTTGTAGGTAAGTACGTCGATTTAACAGAATCATACAAATCGCTCACAGAAGCCTTGATTCATGCGGGAATACATACCAAGTCCAAAGTAAAAATTCATTTTATCGACAGTGAACTTATTGAGCGTGACGGCATTAAGGCTTTGAACGGCGTGGATGCGATTTTAATTCCAGGTGGGTTTGGCGTGCGTGGCACAGAAGGAAAAATTGCCGCGATTAAATATGCGCGCGAAAATAAAATTCCTTACCTTGGCATTTGCTTGGGTATGCAACTGGCGGTCATCGAATTTGCGCGTAATGTGGCTGGTTTGCAAAATGCAAATAGTACAGAGTTCAATGCGGATGCGCCTCACAAGCTTATTGGCCTGATCGACGAATGGCAGGATGCTTCAGGCAAAATTGAGAAACGCGATGAAAGTTCTGACCTTGGAGGTACCATGCGATTAGGGGCGCAAGCTTGTCCCGTTGTGCCTAAAACGCTCGCTGCGAGCATCTATGGGGCGCAAGTGAATGAGCGTCATCGCCATCGCTATGAAGTGAATAATCATTATGTAGATGAACTACAAAAAGCGGGTTTGGTGATTTCAGCACGCACGCCAACCGAAAATTTGTGCGAGATGATTGAATTGCCACAAAGCGTGCACCCATGGTTTTTAGCTTGCCAATTCCATCCGGAATTTACTTCAAATCCACGTGCCGGTCATCCTTTGTTTAAGGCTTATGTGCAGGCCGCGCTCAATTACAAAGGCAAAAAATAATGAAATTATGCGGTTTTGATGTCGGTATAGAGCAACCCTTATTTTTGATTGCAGGGCCGTGTGTGATTGAGTCGCGTGAATTTGCGATTGAAACTGCTGGTATTCTCAAAGAAATGGCTGCGCGCGTTGGCATTCCATTTATATACAAATCATCTTATGATAAAGCCAATCGTAGTTCCACTAAGACTTTTCGTGGTTTTGGTCTAGATGAAGGCTTGAAAATTTTGGCCGAAGTGCAAACTCAGATCGGCGTGCCAGTGTTGACCGATGTGCATACAGAAGAACAAGTGCCGCATGTGGCGGCCGTTGTAGATGTGTTACAAACCCCTGCTTTTTTATGCCGGCAGACAGATTTTATTGTAGCTTGCGCCAAATCCGGCAAGCCAGTGAATATCAAAAAGGGGCAGTTTTTAGCGCCGCACGATATGTTGCAAGTGGTGAATAAAGCCAAAGAAGCAAATGGCGGCATAGATAATATTATGGTGTGTGAGCGTGGTGCTTCGTTTGGTTATAACACTTTAATTTCAGATATGCGCGGTTTGGCGACCATGCGCGAAACTAATTGCCCTGTGGTGTTCGATGCAACGCACTCGGTGCAACAGCCAGGCGGACAAGGCGACAAAAGTGGTGGTCAGCGTGAGTTTGTGCCAGTTCTTGCTCGTGCTGCTGTTGCTAGCGGTGTGGCAGGCGTGTTTATGGAAACCCACCCAGACCCAAGTAAGGCTTTGTCTGATGGGCCGAATGCTTGGCCACTGCATAAATTAGAGGATTTGTTACACGTGTTGGTAGATTTGGATAAGCTGGTTAAAAATGCTGGTTTTATAGAACAAACTTTATAGTTAAGGAACTGTTATGAGCGCAATTGTAGATATTATCGCCCGCGAAATTATGGACTCTCGCGGTAACCCAACGGTTGAAGCGGATGTATTGCTGGAAAGCGGCATTATTGGCCGCGCTGCAGTGCCTTCTGGCGCATCTACAGGTGCAAAGGAGGCAATGGAGTTGCGTGATGGCGATTCTAGTCGCTACTTGGGCAAGGGGGTGTTGACTGCGGTTGAAAACGTCAATACAGAGATTACTGAAGCGATTATTGGCTTGGATTGCGAAGAGCAGAGCTTTATCGACAAAACCTTGATAGAGTTGGACGGTACTGAAAATAAAGACCGTTTAGGCGCAAATGCTATTTTGGCGGTTTCTATGG
>JBJXDT010000043.1:0-5720 GCA_046153505.1 Methylophilaceae bacterium
CGCAATACAGGCTGATCTGGTGTGATGTAAAGCACATTATTTTCAAACTTGTAGGTCAAATCCACTTGCCTTGCTAACCGCTCAAGTATAGCTGGTAAAGTTTGGTCAACCGCATTCAAAGTTGCGCGACCTTGAATTGCAGGGTGAATATCAATATTCAGTTTACTCTCACGTGCGAGCGCGAACAGAATTTCCTTCACAGGCACTTCGTTTACTACCACGCTATAAGTTTGCGCTTTAGAAGTAGCTCTTGGCGGTGGCAGAATCGGGCTTGCCTTGATAGGCTTAGGAATTGGTGCTGCAACAACATTTTGATTAACACTTTGTGCTGTTGGCTCACCATCGATATGTCCATTCGATGGCACCACCTTTGATTGGTGCGCACAACCCAAAACAGCCAAGCTAGCGAATACTACAAATTGAATTTTCATCTGAGATCTACTGCTATATTTCGTCGTAATTTTACTAAGCACCACGTGCTTTACCCCCAAATTATCTCAATACACAACGAGTTATCGCATAAGTTGCATTAAATTGCAATACTAACTTATTGAAAATCTTATAAATTATGTAATTTACAACAATTTATTTGGTTTCTTGCAAAACTCCTGCAATAGTTCGCAACTGTGGTCGATTTTTCTGAATTTCCACAGGTAACTTTTGCAAAGCTTGTGTTGCCTCAAAACGGTTGGAATAACTTCCATAGAGTACCGTTAAAAAGGGTAAGTTGTTGACCTTTGTGCGAAACACATAAATATTATCAAGCTCGATTTTTTGACTCAGTTTTTCTAGGTCAGCTTTAAGTTGCTCATCACTGTTAGCTCCCATCAATTGAATACTAACTGTGCTGGGCGGCTGGCTGGTAAGCCAAGTTTGAGTAACACTTAATCGGCGGCTTAGAATATCCTCTTGCACAATATCGACAGGGGTTACTGCTCTTGACGCTGGAACAACAACTGGTGCAGCTGGTGCTTGAGGTGCCTGCACTGCAACAGGAAGGGTTGATGATACTGTTGTTAATGCCGACTGAGTAGCGACAGGTGTTGTTGATGTTGCTATAGTTGGTGGGGTTTGTACATTGGCAGTAACAGGCGGCGTTGTGGGTAGCGTTGGTGTCGCTGGCATTTGAGTTGCGACTCTAGGTTCTATAGCAGCAGGTTCGACAACTTTGGGTTTTACTTCAATTTTAGTTTGTGTTTTCGCTTCTACGGGATTAGCCACTTTAGTCGTTTGCGCTTGCCGCCAATTACTTGCCAAAAAGCCTAACGCTAAGCCCAATACCATTAGGCCAGCCCACATCAAAAACTTGTTTTGTTTCGCTGCAGCTTTGGATTTTTCCATACCAAATTCGCTGTCAGCGATTGCAGCATCCACATGCTTGGGCGTAACTTGATAAACATTCTCTGCAAATGCGGCTAATAGCGATTTATCTGCGAGTATATTGACCCTACGAACCAATCCCTGTGCGGCGTTTGAGAGTTTTTTAATTGCAGGCGGATTGAATAAATGTGGTCCAAAATAACCTGCGGCGCGTAGCCTAAAAATTAGATATTCGCCAATTTCATCGGCCTGCAAAGGCACTAAATTAAAGCTGTGTGTAATACGCTCACGCAACTGACGGATATTGGTTTGATTCAAGTTTTCATCCAGCTCGGGCTGACCAAAAAGCACAATCTGTAAAAGCTTATCGTGCTTGGTTTCTAAATTGGAAAGCAAACGAATTTCTTCAAGTGTTGCCAGCGGCATCCCTTGTGCCTCTTCCACAAAAATCACCACTTGCTTACCCGCCTCGTGCCGCTTGAGCAAATGCGTTTGCAAAGCTTGCATCACTTTTAGACGCTCTGCATTCTTGGGTAACTTAAGTTGCAACTCAAACGCAATTGCATGCAAAACATCTTCTGGTGCAACACTTGGATTGGCGAGATAAATGCTCTCAATTTGTTTGGGTAGCATGGTTTGAAGCATGCGACAAAGCATGGTTTTGCCGCTACCTACTTCACCCACCACCTTAATAATGCCTTCGCCATTTTGAATGGCATAAATTAGCGCATCCAACACGGCGCCACGATTACCACCAGTAAAAAAAACTTCGGTATTCGGGGTGATTTTGAATGGCGGCTCTTTTAAACCAAAATGCGCATAATACATTGAATTTATTCTACTTTTCTTCCTGTAGCTGGATGCGGCTATACAGTGTAGTACGATTTACACCGAGCATTTTTGCCGCTTGACTCAAATTGCCATGCGTCATGCGCATTGCGGCATCCACATAGGCTTTTTCCCACTGTTTTAGCACTTGGTCTAAATTGACATTTGCCTGATTCTGCAAATGCTGCAGGGCGTAGCTGGAAGCATCACCACCACTCACCGCTGGTGAACCCCCATCTATTTCATTTTGGCGCGATAAATCAAATTCAGCAGAAAGCTGTGATTCATTGACTGTTTGGCCAGCATATTTTGCGATGAGGCGAATGATAATATTGCGTAATTCGCGCACGTTGCCAGGAAAGTGGTAGTCCAGCCAGCGTGTTTTTGCTCTTTCATCCAGCTTGAAAGAAGCTTGGCCTGTTTCACGTGCATAAAATTGATTGAAATGCGCTAACAACACTAAACTATCTTCCCCCAATTCGCGTAATGGCGGCACTCGCACCGCAAACACGCTTAAGCGATGATATAAATCCGAGCGGAAATTACCAGCACGTACTTCTGCACGCAAATCTCGATTGGTAGCAGCAACTATGCGCGCCTTGCTCTTTCGCATTTGTGTTTCTCCCACGCGCGTGTATTCGCCATTTTCTAAAACGCGCAGTAGTTTTGCCTGCATTT
Source organism: Methylophilaceae bacterium (assembly GCA_046153505.1). GTDB lineage: Bacteria > Pseudomonadota > Gammaproteobacteria > Burkholderiales > Methylophilaceae > JBJXDT01. Next base: position 2,827 of record JBJXDT010000043.1, read on the forward strand.
CCAATGGCAATTCACCAATTTCATCTAGAAAGAGCGTGCCTTCGTTCACATCTTCAAAATAACCTGCATTGGCGGTTGCAGCACCAGTAAAGGCGCCTTTGGCATGCCCAAAAAGTATAGATTCCGCCAACATTGGTGAAATTGCCGCACAATTGACCGACAAATAGGGTTGCTTAAAACGTTTGCTAAAGCGGTGAAAATTGCTCGCAACGCGTTCTTTTCCGCTACCAGATTCACCTTCAATCAACACTGGGAAAGGCGAATCAGCAAACTGACGAATTTGAGTAATGAGCGTTTGCATTGGTAAGCTCTCACCAATCATGCCACCATTTTTATCTTCGGGCTGTTCGGTAAGTTCTACACTTTGAACTTTTAAGGAGTTGAGCAGTAACTCTTTTAATCGGTCAACATCGCAAGGTTTGGGGATAAAATCTAGCGCGCCTAACGCAAGCGCATGCTTCACATTCACGTCGTCACTTTGGCCAGAAAGCACGTGTATCTTCATGTTTGGCGAGTGGGCAAGCAACTCTCCAATCATCATAAAACCCTCATCTGGCTTATGTTGCATGGGCGGCAAGCCCAAATCGACTAAAGCCAAGGCAGGTGGTTCATCTAGCTGTCGTAGCAAACTTTTTGCTTGAGCACGAGAATCTGCCACGCATACTTCAAAATGTTTACTCAGCACAAAATGCAAAGTATCGGTAATCAGCGGATCGTCATCAATAATAATCAGCACTGGGTTTGAATCAGCCATCTTTATATCCTTAAAGTTACATCTTTATTTTATTTTTATTAGGAATACTATAACCTGTATGCCATTAGGTATCAATGACTAGGCTTTAAGCAAATGGGTGGAAAAGGGAACAAATCATGCAAAATTGGATGAAATGGCTCATTTGGATAGCTGCAATAATAGCTAGTTTACTGATTATACCGCTACTTACCCCAATGGAGACCTATAAAAAGCAGGCCGAAACACTCTTGGCAAAAGCGCTTGGTTCTCCTGTACATATTGGCACATTACGAATTGCATTTTTGCCCAGTCCACGCCTGAATGCTGACGATATCAAGCTGGGTGCAGAAAATGAACTAAGCGCAGAGCGCCTTTCGGTTGTTCCAGCGCTAAGTTCACTCTTTTCTGAGAAGAAAGTCATTTCCAGTATAACCATTGAAAAGCCTGTGATTAAAAAGGCTGCGATGGATATTTTTGCAAACTTTTCTAAGCAGCCAAAAAATACGTCGAGTAATATGAATATTTCGGTACGTCAAATTAACATTGAGGAAGCAAAACTCATTTGGCCTGGATTTCAGGCGCCCAATATCAATGCAAACGTTATTCTAAGTGCAGAAAATATGCCAAAAGCGGCGAAAATCGAGAATACTGCAGGCAACCTCAAGTTAAATTTAGTTTCAGAAGGCATGCAACAGCGCATTACATTTACGGCAAGTGCTTGGACTTTACCCGTAGGACCGCCTTTATTGATTAATGCGCTATTCATGGAGATGGTGCTGACAGATAAAAAATTAGAAATTTCAAAAATTGACAGTAGCCTTTACGGCGGCAAACTTACGGGCGCAGCCAACTTAACGTGGGGGAACATCTATAAATTAAGTGGAAATATAAAACTAAATGACCTCGCAGTGAGTGAGCCCGCCAGACTTATGAGCAAGTCTACCAATGTAAGTGGCCAACTTTTTAGCCAAGGCGCATTTAATGCTAACGCCAAAGAGGCAAGCAAATTAATCGATAATTTAAATGCCAATATTCAATTTAATGTAAAAGATGGTGTGCTTTATGGCTTCGATTTGGCGAAAGCGCCGTTAATGTTGATTGGGCAGGGCAAAGGTGGCGAAACCAAGTTTGACGAATTTTCGGGCATACTTGGCATTACTGCTAAAACCTATAAATTCCGTAACTTGAATATAAAGTCTGGACTTATGTCGGCTGATGGCACTGTCACCATTCGATCTGATAAAAGTTTGAATGGCGAGGTTGAAGTGGAAGCCAAAAATAGCATGAAAATCGCCTCTATTCCGCTAGAAGTTTCTGGCACTTTAGAAAGTCCAAAAGTATTTCCTACCAAAACCGCCATTGCTGGTGCAGTAGCCGGCACGGCTGTGCTAGGCCCAGCAGGTACAGGTTTAGGCTTAAAAGCGGGCAAAGCCGTAGATAAACTAAAAGGTTTTTTTGGCAAAAACTAGTAAGTAAATAATCATGTTCTATATATATACTTTGAGCCTAATCAAAGTATTATGGGTTAATTTAACATTGGCATTAATATTGCTTAATTTAGGTTTTATTTAAATTGGCCGTTAATCAAGTTATGTTATATAACGTTAAAAATCCTGCCTCTAGACTTGCTGCGGTTTTAGTCGCCTGTATATTTATAGGCGAATTGCTCATTATGTTCGCTTTTGATTATTTTTTGCACATACCTAAGGAAGTAGAAAATATCCTTGACCCTACTTTACTTACTATATTTTGCACGCCTCCAATTTATTACCTCGTTTTCCTTCCAATGATAAAAAGAATGGAGGCGCAGCAAAAAATCGAAAGTCAATTACGTATCGCTGCGGCTGCATTTCAAACGCATGATGCCATTATGATTACAGACGCTAAATCGAAAATAATTCGCGTCAACAAAGCATTTGAAATTATCACTGGTTATAAAGAAGCAGAAGTCTTGGGCAAAAATCCCCACATTCTTAACTCTGGAAAACATGACGTTACTTTTTACCAAAACCTAAAGAAGCAATTAATAACGAGAGGCGTGTGGAGCGGTGAAATGTGGGATGCCGATAAAAATGGTGTCGTCTATCCTAAACAAACAAAAATTACTGCGGTTAAAGATGAAAATAATAATATAATTCAATATGTTACTGTTTTTACGAAT
>JBJXDT010000044.1:0-58637 GCA_046153505.1 Methylophilaceae bacterium
TACTAAATACCGAGACGAAAGATTATAGCTTTAAAGGCTTAAATATTGTTTGTGCAAAAGTAGCTATTGGTGAAAATAGAAGGCTGACATGGAGCGAGTGCCTAGAGAGAGCTCTTGATTATATTCAGACCCCCTATATTTTGTATTTGCAAGAAGATTACTTTCTTGAAGCGAGTGTGCGAGTAGAGGCTTTAGAAAGCATGCTGTCTGAGCTCAGGGAAGGGCGTGCAGACGTAGTTCGCCTTTCAGAAGCTATTGATGCTGGTCCTTGGGGCAAAGTAGATGATGCCTTGATTTGGCAGGTATCAAAGAAAGCTAAATATCAATTATCCTTGCAAGCGGCCTTATGGTGTAAGGGATTTTTACTTCAGCAAGTTCGAGCTCATGAGAGTCCCTGGCAATTTGAGTCATTTGGCTCGATGCGTTTGAGGCGACAAAAAAATAATAAAATTTTTTGCATAAACCGAGATTTATATTCTGGTGAAAATAAGGAAATATTTCCATATACACCAACGGGTGTCATCGCTGGAAAGTGGGTGCGAAATATTGTGGAGCCCCTGTTCGCTAAACACAAAATTGCTGTAGATTTCTCGCAACGTGGTTTTTATCATGCGAGCAAACGCAAGAAAAGACGTGGATTTATACTTCGCTTACTTGATCGTATTAAGTCGGTGTATTAGGTTTTGTTAATTGATACGCGCTCAGCAATATTCCAGCTAATACGCAATAAAATTGACCTTCGGCAGCGTCTAAAATTAGTGAGTTAAATAACGAGCCCACCGTAATTGTGATGACTAAGCCACGTAAGGCAAAACCATACTGGCTATTACTTAACCTATATGAAGCGCTCCAATGCGAATACCACATCCAAAGTAAGCATATCAGTCCAACAATTCCTAACTCTTGCGCAGTAAGTAAATACTGGTTGTGCGGATTGGTTACTTTCGACATCGTTAAATGTTGGTTTTCAGCGAGTATCTTATATTCAGCTTCCAGACTACCCGTGCCCCCTCCCAAGAAAGGATGTTGCTGAATTAAGGATAGGGTATTTTTGTACATTTCTAAACGTTGTCCTGCAGAAGATTTGCTACCCTGTGACATTTCTTGATCAGTTTCTGTGAGACGAGAGCGAGGAAAGTCAGGAAATGCAAAGTGAATTCCAATGCCAAGCAAAAGCACTAATGACCAATATTTCAATGATTTTAATCTCCATGTTTCCCAAGTAAACCAGAGAATTAGAGCAAACATCGTAATCTGACCAGTTCTACCATTGACTAAGAATAGGATATTAATTGCTGCAAGTACGCTTAGTGTTACCCAAATCAATTTTTTGTAACCATCTGATCGGGTTGATAAAATTAGCATCATGTACATGGCGAATGACATAAAAATGCCGTGAGCAATCCGTCCTTTGAAAATGACATATCCTTGGCCGCTAAAGTGATAATCTTTAATTTGGACTCCAAAACATTTAAGGTAAGATAGGCCTAAAATAAAAAGCGAGGTAGCCAAAAAGACTTTTAATGCTAAATTGCGAATTTTCTCCGAGTTTAGCGTACAAGCGATCATTGGGATGAACAGTAGCTTATGATATTTTGCTCCAAACGAAAAAGCAGCATGAACTGAAGTGCTACTGTAAGTAATGCCGATTACATAAAGAGCTACTAGAATTAGCGTAGAAATTGCAGCTGGATTTTTTTTAATCAGTGCAATTTTTTTTGAGTAATCTCCAGAAATTAGCCAAAAAATCATGAACAAACTCATAAATACACTCATGAAAGCAATTGGTAACCAAATACTGACACAACTTAAAATGAGCAGTACGTGCATGGAGGTTTGAGTGAAAGTTAAATAGTTGGTTTTTAATGTCATTTAACTAATTTATGGTGCTTACTATTCGTAAATTTGAAATGAAATAAGCCTTCAATAAACATCATAATTCGGTGCTTAATTTCTCGTTTTGTGGGTTTATGGTTTGGGTAGGGCGTGAAATTTTGTTCGGCTTCATTAGCAACCCAGTTTTTGACGATGGTTGGGTGAGTACCTGTAAACAGCACAATCGCTTTTGGGTCAATTTGATATCCATTGAATTGCGGGTGATTTTTACCCCAGTACTGCCCAATTCTAGTATTTTTCTCACGCATATTAGCAATGCTTCGTGCATTCCCGTAATGATAAATGGGCACATTTACAAGTGCAGCCTTAGGATAACGACCGTTCTTGTTTTTGTCCATCACCACAAAATAGAGCCCATCTGGCGCAAAAACGCGAATATTGTTTCGAATAATACGACATTCACGACGATACCAAGCGGGGCTGATTGCGAGCCATTGCGGGCTTCCAAAAAAGTGATAATAATCAAATGCTAAGGCTTCAACTTCTGGCCTATCTAAATACCGCTCCATGCATGCGCGAATTTTTGGTAAATCATCTTCATGGACGACTTCGTCACCTTCTAAGTAAAACGCCCAATCGCCGGTGCAGTTATAATGTGCAATCATTTTCTGTTGCGCATAGACAAAGCCGCGATCTTGCATTTTTTCATTCCAATGAGTTTTTACTATCACAATCTTATCGGAATCAATTGCTTGAATGCGCGCAAGCGTGTCATCGTCACTTTCACCGACAGCAACTACAAACTCATCACAAATTGGAAGGATAGAAAGAATACTTTCAACAAACGGGTAGCCAAGCATGCTGCCATTCCGAATAAAGGTAAAACCGCTAACTTTCAACTTTTGCTTTCAGGTGGTGGGTGGTTATCGTTACTTATTTTATAGCGATTATAAGCCCACAGATATTGCTCTGGAAATTGTTTTATTTGTGCCTCTAGCGCTTGATTTAATAAGCTTGGGTTAGCAATCGAGCCGCTTTCTAGCTTGTTTAGGTGGATTTCGAAACCTTCCCCATTGGGCAAACGTTCACCAAATGCCATGATGATAGTTGCACCTGTTTTTTCAGCAAGCTTACCTGCTAAAGCCATGGTGTAAGCAGGTTTCCCAAAGAATGGAGCCCATTCTCCTTCGCCCTTTATCGGTGTTTGGTCAGGCAGTATGCCAATTGCTTCACCTCTTTTAAGTGCTTGCATTAGGAGCCGAACGCCAATTGTCGTGGCTGGAGCTAGTTTTACTTGACCTTTGCTACGACCTCTTTGGATAAGTGGATTTAGCCAAGATTGTCTAGCGGGGCGGAAAAGCACGGTTATTGGGTGCTTGGAAGCGTAATAAATAGATGTAATTTCGTAGCAACCAAGATGGGGGGTCAGAAAGATTAGACCATTACCATTTGATATAGCTTGTTCTACGTGCTCCCATCCGTGGCAAGATTTGACCAGAGATACGGCTTCATTGTCAGAAAGTTGCCAAATCATTAACGTTTCTAGAAAACTTTTCCCTGTCTCCTTTATATTGGCTTTTACTGCATTTTCGTAGGCAATTTGATTTGAAAATAAGCCACTGTTGCTAAGGTTGCTTCGTAATGTTTCAATTGGTCTTTGCGCAATCAATTGAACGCATCTTCCGAGTGCTGAGCCAAGGGCATGCACGATATGAAGCGGAAGTAGGCTGAGAATTTTGGAGAACAAATTTAACATTTTCGTGCATTATAGCAATGGAAAGAGCAAATAGCTTTCTAGACTTAAATTTGACGATAAGCCTCAGTTTAGCGATAATCTATAGTCATCGTAGTTTCTTTTATGCAGTTTCCTATTTAGAGCAATGAATTCATGAAGCAATCTCATATCGAAGTCACCGAACGTATTATCGAACGTAGCAGACCAACAAGGACTGCATATCTTCAACGATTGGACGAAATTGCCAATCGTCGTAAGGGTGCGGAACGATTAGGATGCGCCAATGTTGCGCACGCAGTGGCGGCGCTATCAGCTGATGATAAATTCCGTATTGTGGCGGAAAAGAAACCACATATCGGTATTATTACAGCTTATAACGAAATGCTTTCTGCTCATCAGCCATATGCTGGCTATCCAGATATCATCCGCGATGAAGCACATAAACTCGGCGCAACTTCACAAGTTGCCGGTGGTGTGCCCGCGATGTGCGACGGCATTACTCAAGGTGAACCAGGCATGGAGCTCTCCCTGTTCAGCAGAGATAACATTGCAATGGGCACCGCGATTGGGCTATCGCACGATGTATTTGATGCTGCTTTACTGCTTGGAGTGTGCGATAAAATTGTTCCGGGACTTCTAATTGGTGCACTCCATTTTGGCCACTTGCCATGTGTTTTTGTTCCTGCTGGTCCCATGAGCACAGGTTTGGATAATACGGCAAAATCTAAAGTGCGCGAGCAGTATGCGCAGGGTTTAGTTGGTCGCCAAGAGTTGTTTGAATCAGAGTCGCATGCTTATCATGGCGCGGGAACTTGTACATTTTATGGTACTGCAAACAGTAATCAAATGTTGTTAGAGGCAATGGGTTTGCATGTGCCAGGTGCAGCCTTTATTCATCCCCATGATGGTCTGCGCGAGGATTTGACCCGTGAGGCGGTAAGACTTGTACTGAATATCACTAAAAAAGAGAACTTTACACCGATTGGTAAATTGGTCGATGAACATGTGATTGTGAATGCAATGGTAGCCTTGTTAGCCACGGGTGGATCAACAAATCACTTGATTCACTGGGTAGCGGTTGCCAGAGCAGCAGGTATTGTCATTGATTGGACTGATTTTCATTACCTTGCAAAATCAACACCGTTACTTGCGAGTGTATATCCAAATGGCAAGGCAGATGTGAATGATTTTCAAAATGCAGGTGGTCCAGGGTTTGTTATTCGCGAACTGATTGAAGGTGGCTATATGTATCCTGATGTATTTACGGTAGCTAAAGGTGGATTACATGAATATGGCAAAGTGCCAGCCAAAGAAAATAATAAATTAATTTGGAAAACCCTTCCTGCTGAAAGCGGTGATGAAACCGTGGTGCGTACTGTTTCATATCCATTTAATGAATCAGGTGGTTTACGCTTACTCAAAGGTAATTTAGGACGTAGCGTGATTAAAATATCCGCGGTGCCAGAGGATAGACACATTATTGAAGCGCCAGCGATTGTGTTTGATAGCCAAGAAGAGCTTCTTTCAGCTTTTGACCGTGGTGAATTAGAGCGTGATTTTGTTGCTGTAGTTCGCTTCCAAGGACCTAAGGCAAACGGCATGCCTGAGTTGCATAAACTGACACCACCGCTCGCGGTGTTGCAAAACAAAGGCTTCATGGTAGCGATTGTGACTGATGGTCGCATGAGTGGTGCATCAGGAAAAATTCCTGCAGCGATACATCTTAGCCCAGAAGCGTCAGCGGGAGGAGCAATAGCTAAAATTCGTGATGGCGACATGATTCGCTTGAACGCTGCCGTAGGTACCCTTAATGCGTTGGTTGATGAAGATACTTGGGCGGATCGCGAAGCGGTGGAGCTTTCTGACAGTAAGCGTCATCATAATTCTCATGGCCTTGGCCGTGAACTGTTTGGCGGGATGAGAAGAAATGTCTTATCTGCTGAAGAAGGTGCAGTCACTTGGCTATAATCGGACCAAATCCGAACAAAATATTTTTTAATTAGATCATTAGGTTGTTATGAACACATTAGATTTAGCAAAAGAAGGTCCTGTAATTCCCGTTATAGTTATTAATAAAGTAGAAGATGCTGTGCCTATGGCAGAAGCCCTTGTTGCAGGTGGGATTCGTGTATTGGAGGTTACGCTACGCTCTTCATGCGCACTTCAAGCCATGGAGCAAATCGCCAAGCATGTACCAGAAGCAATAATGGGTTCTGGTACTGTGCGTAATTTAAAAGATGCTCAAGCTAGTTTGGATGTGGGTTGTAAATTTGCAGTGAGCCCAGGTTACACTTCAGAGCTAGGACAGTTTGCTCGTAAGATCGGCCTGTCTCTATTGCCTGGCGTTTCTACTGGTTCGGAAATTATGACAGCCAATGCGGATGACTACTATTTCTTAAAATTATTTCCAGCAGTAGCCGTCGGCGGTATAAATCTGTTAAAAGGATTTGCAGGGCCATTTGCGGATGTAAAATTCTGCCCCACTGGTGGTGTAACTGTCGATTCGGCACCTCAATTTTTGGCACTACCAAATGTTGTTGTGTGCGGTGGCACTTGGCTTACTCCATCGGATGCCGTTGAAAGAAAAGATTGGGCGCATATTACTAAGCTGGCGAAAGAAGCTAGTGCTATTAAACCAGCTTAATTGCCATTAAAGGTATAATTAAGGCCTTATTCATAAGGCCTTTTTTTATTGGAAGTGTGTTGAATCTACAAAAATATAAAACAATAGTTTTTGATTGTGATGGTGTGGTACTTAATAGCAATCAAACCAAAATTGAAGCATATTTTGCTGTAGCTAAAAGAATGGGCGGCACCGATGAACAAGCCCAAGCTTTAGTAGATTATCATGTGATGAAAGGTAGCTTCCCGCGCAATGGCAAGATTGAATATTATCTAAACGAAATTGTAAGACAGCCAGTCACACCTTCGCTCACAGAACAATATTTAACGGCTTTTGACGAAATATTGGATGAGACTTTAATGCTTTGTGAAGTAGCACCAGATTTGAATGCACTAAAAACCAAAACGCAACATGCGCAATGGATGATGCTTTCTGGAGGTGACCAAGCAGAATTAAGAAAAATTTTCGCACGACGTGGTTTAGCGACGATGTTTGAAGCAGGAATTTTTGGCGGTCCAGACACTAAAGATATCGTTTTGGCACGCGAAAAGGCCAATGGTAATATTCAATTTCCAGCGATTTTTATTGGTGACAGCAAGTACGACCATCAAGCATCAACGGGTGCAGGTTTGGATTTTGTTTTTTTAAGTGGTTGGACAGAAGTGCATGATTGGCGAGAATATTGTGCTCAAAATAATATTGTTGCTTTAGAATCTCTGTCGCAACTACTTTAATTTTTTTGGAATCTGGAATGACGCAACAATTTATGCTACCAAACCAACTCTCAGTGGTAGTGCCAGTTCGCAATGAGCAAGATAATGTAGCCAGTTTGATTGCTGAGATTAATGCGGCATTGACTATGGAACATGAGATTTTATACGTAGATGATGGCAGCACGGATTCAACATACGCTGCACTTAAAGCACTGCAAAAGCAATATAAACAGCTCCGAGTGATTCACCATGAGTCAAGCTGTGGTCAAAGCACAGCGGTTCGCACAGGCGTTAAGTTTGCCAAATATGATTGGGTGGCAACTTTAGATGGAGATGGTCAAAATGATCCTGCTGACATTCCGAAGTTAATTGATGCGTTAACAGAAGAAGTTGTGCTTGTGGGTGGTAATCGCCGTGCAAGTCGACGTGATACTTGGGTTAAGCGTATTTCATCAGTCATTGCCAATGGCGTGCGATCACGAATGCTAAAAGATGACACACCCGACACGGGTTGCGGCTTGAAGTTATTTAGGCGGGATGCATTTTTAGACTTGCCATATTTCGACCATATGCATCGTTTTCTACCTGCATTAATTAAACGCCAAGGCGGTAAGATTTTATCTGTGCCAGTCAGTCATCGCAATCGCGAACATGGAAAATCTAACTACGGTACGCTGGATAGACTTTTGGTGGGTATTGTCGATTTGTTTGGTGTAAGCTGGTTACAACGCCGAGCAAAAATTCCAAAAGTGACGGAAGTGTAAAATGGATAATACTGTAGGCTATTTCTTTGGTCATATAATCACGTCTTTACAGCATTATGTGCAGGGGATGCCTGCGCAGGACGTGCTGTGGTTAGGTATCGGACTCACAGGACAAGTGCTTTTTATGATGCGTTTTATAGTGCAGTGGATACACAGTGAGCGCCATGGTCAAAGCATTATTCCAGTTAGCTTTTGGTATTTAAGTTTGTCGGGCGGTCTTATCGTATTGGCTTATGGCTTACACAAACTAGACCCAGTTATTATTTTGGGGCAATTGCCAGGTACGATTGTTTACACACGCAATTTGATGTTGATTCATCGCGTAAATAATAAGGAAGTTAAATGAATATTACGGTTGTTGGCACTGGTTATGTCGGCTTAGTGAGTGGCGCATGTATGGCCGAAGTCGGAAATAATGTGCTATGTCTGGACGTAGACGCAGCCAAAATTAAAATTCTGCAAGAAGGCGGTATACCTATCCATGAGCCAGGTTTGCTGGAAATGGTGCAACGTAACGTAGCTGCTGGGCGCTTAAGATTTACTATGGACGTAAAAAGTGCAGTGGAATTTGGTGTTGTGCAATTTATTGCAGTTGGAACTCCACCCGATGAAGATGGTTCTGCTGATTTACAGTATGTGGTGGCAGCTGCACGTAATATTGGCAAGTACATGACTGACTACAAAGTCATTGTGGATAAATCCACAGTACCCGTAGGGACGGCAGATAAGGTAAGTGCAGCCGTTGCAGAAGAGTTGGCGGTTCGCAAAGCCAATGTTAGTTTCAGCATTGTGTCAAATCCAGAGTTTTTAAAAGAAGGTGCGGCTGTAGAAGATTTTATGCGCCCTGATCGCATTATTATTGGTGCTGAAGACGATAGGGCGATAGAGTTAATGCGCAGTATTTATGCCCCTTTTCAGCGGAATCATGAGCGCTTGGTAATGATGGATGTACGCTCGGCTGAACTCACTAAGTATGCTGCGAATGCTATGCTTGCGACTCGCATCAGCTTTATGAACGAACTTGCCAATCTGGCTGAAATATTGGGTGCAGATATTGAGTCTGTGCGTAAAGGCATTGGTTCTGACCCTCGAATTGGCTATGATTTTCTTTATGCAGGTTGTGGATACGGTGGCTCATGCTTTCCCAAGGATGTGAAGGCGCTTATCAAAACGGCAAATACTAACAAATACGATTTGAAAGTTTTAAGCGCGGTCGAAGAAGCAAATGATATTCAAAAAAAGATACTCACAAAAAAAATAAAAAATCACTATGGCGAGAGTTTGGCTGGTAAACATTTTGCTATATGGGGTTTGGCATTTAAACCAAATACAGACGATATGCGCGAAGCAGCGAGTCGCGTATTGATTCAAGATTTGCTTGATGCGGGCGCAACAGTTTCTGCATATGACCCAGTGGCAAAAATAGAAGCAGAGCGTCTTTTCAAAGACACAAAGGGCTTAAGCTTTGCCGAGACACAAAATCTAACGCTAGAGAATGCTGATGCGCTTGTAATTGTGACTGAATGGAAAGAGTTTAGAAGCCCAGATTTTTCTATTTTAAAACAAAAACTTAAGTCTAAAATAATTTTTGATGGCCGCAATATGTATGACCCAAAAGTGGTCAAAAACGCAGGGTTAATATATCAGCCTATAGGGCGAAAAATCTAAACTGTGAAAGTTCTCAATTGAAAGTGATTAGTTGAAAGTTTTAGTGACCGGTGCGGCGGGGTTCATTGGCTTTCATGTAAGTCAAGCTTTGCTTGCACGTGGTGATACAGTGATAGGCATTGATAATTTAAATGACTATTACGATGTTGCCCTAAAAATCGCACGAGTAAAGATGATTGAAACAAATCACAATTCGCGTAATTTTCAGTTTATTAAACTTGACATTGCAGATGCTCACTCACTTCCAGCGCTTTTTGCAGAGCACAATCCTCAGCGCGTGGTGCACTTGGCAGCACAGGCCGGTGTGCGTTACTCTTTAATTAATCCACAAGCTTATGTTCAAAGCAATATGGTAGGTTTCGCAAATATGTTAGAGGCTTGCCGCCATCGCCGAATTGAACATCTGGTTTACGCGAGTTCATCCAGTGTATATGGCGGAAATACCAAGCTACCATTTAATGAGCGGGATAATGTAGACAATCCCGTTAGTCTGTATGCTGCTACAAAAAAGTCGAATGAGCTTATGGCGCAGGCATACAGTCACTTGTATGCAATTCCAAGTACGGGTTTACGTTTTTTTACTGTTTATGGGCCATGGGGGAGACCTGATATGTCGCCCATTTTGTTTGCAGATGCGATTACACAAGGTAAGTCGATTCAAGTTTTCAACCATGGCAACATGCTGCGTGATTTCACTTATATTGATGATATTGTGGAAGGTGTTGTGCGTGTTCTGGATAAAGTAGCCACTCCAGAGACCAATAACCATGCGCCTCACAGGCTATTTAATATTGGGAATAACTCACCCGAAAAGCTGATGGATTTTATTGAGATGCTTGAGCATGCATTTGGTAAAACAGCGCAAAAAGAATATCTGCCAATGCAATCTGGTGATGTAAAGGCTACCTATGCCGATACCTCAGCGCTTGATGCTTGGATCGGTTTTAAACCTCACACGCCATTAATTCAAGGTGTTGAAAAATTTGTAGCTTGGTACAAAAGCTATTATTAGTTTAAGTGCGCAATGATTTTTCTCGGAGAAATCTGTTTCAGACACGCTAAATAAGCATCGCCGGAAAGAGGGCACTCTCGCTTAAAACATGGACTGCAGGCCAATCCTAAATACTCAATGACTGCCTGTGCTTGCATCGGTGGCGTGTGTTGCGGGTCACTACTGCCATAAATGGCAATTACTTTTTTGACGCTTGTACCTGCTTCACTTAACGCGGCAGCGACATGCATTAATCCAGAGTCGTTGCTTACTACAGTGTCGCAAAGAGACATCAAGTCAATCGCTTCGCCCAATTTGGTTTTTCCACCAAAATCAATACAACCGCCTTGTGTTAACGCATTGATTTTACTTGTCACATCCACATCTTTATCGGAGCCAAACAACCAAACATGCCAACCTTGTTGAAGCGCGTGAATGGCAACTTCGGCATAGTGCTCTGCAGGCCAGCGTTTTGCTTCGCCGTATTCTGCGCCTGGACATAGCCCAATAACTTTGCCTTTTTGTTTTGTAATACCTAGGCTAGAAGCCAATATCCATGCGCTTTTTGTGTTGGTGCTTAATTTTGGATTGGGAACGGTTTTTGGTAATGGCTCGTCCTTAGTCAACCCCAGTGCAACAAAGCGCTCTACCGTTTTTTTAAGCTTGCTTTTGTCCAATGGACGAATATCATTGAGTAGGCCGTAGCGTGCCTCTCCTAAAAATCCTGTACGTTTAGGAATATAAGCTGCGAAGGGCAAAATGGCTGATTTGAAGGAATTTGCAAGCAAAATGGCTTGAGTGTAATTTTTGTTTTTTAACTGCTTTCCGAATTTAATGCGCTCAAAAAGGGCTAGTTCGCCATGTTTGAACGGTAGCGCGATTTTCTCGGTGATTTCTGGCATGCGCTCAAGTAGCGGTAATGTCCAGGCTGGTGCGGCAACATCGATTTGGGTATGTGAATTATTTGCTTTGAGCGTTTGAAAAAGGCTGTGCGCTAGCACCATATCACCCACCCAAGAGGGGCCAATGACGAGAATTTTTTCTTGCAACATGTTATGCGTTGAGTTTTTTGATGATATTGCTGGTGCTACGACCTTCAACTAATTCAATCAACGCAACTTCTCCACCCCAGCTTTTAACTTCGCTGCCGCCCACCACTTGGCTTTCGCTATAATCACTACCTTTTGCGATGACGTGGGGTTTAATTGATTTAATCAGGCGAAGCGGAGTATCTTCATCAAACAAAATCACTGCATCTACGCTCTCAAGCGCCGCTAAAACACGGGCACGGTCTTGCTCGTTTACTACTGGCCGTGAAGCACCTTTTAATGCGCGTACAGAGCGATCTGTGTTGAGCCCCAACACCAACTTGTCACCGCGTTTTTTTGCCGCTTCTAGATAAGTTACATGGCCTGCATGCAGTAAATCAAAACAGCCGTTTGTGAATACGACCTTCTGATCTTCAGTTTTCCAGTTTTCTACCTTTTGTATAAGTTGCTCTAGATCACAAATCTTATGTGCTTGCTGACTGCCCTGTGCAAGTGTTAGCGCATCAATTAAATCAGTTCTAGTAATGGGTACCGTCCCCACTTTACCAACCACGACGCCTGCCGCGATATTGGCCAGTTGCAAGCTATCGAGTGGTGTGAGTTTATGTATCAAACCCGCGGCAAGAGTCGCAATTACGGTGTCGCCAGCGCCAGAAACATCAAATACCTTTTGTGCAGTTGCTGGCAAATGATGCGTACTTTCATCTATGAGTGAAATACCTTCTTCTCCGCGCGTAACAGCTAAAAATTCCAATTTTAGGCAATTCTTTAGAGCTTCGGCTTTTGAAATTAAATCTGGGTCGTTCAAGCCAGTATCGCAAGCTTCAGCAGTTTCTTTTTTGTTAGGCGTAAGTGCTGTCGCGCCTACGTATTTACTGTAGTCGCGTCCTTTGGGATCCACTAAAACAGGAATTTTTTGCGCCTTACATTGGCTAATAATTTGCTGGCACATGTTTTCGCTTAGCAAACCTTTAGCGTAATCGGAAAGAATCACAATCGCGGGCTTAAGCGAAAGTTGCGTCTTAATTGCACTTAGCAAGTGTGCATTTTCATCAGCACTAAAGGTGGTTTGGCTTTCTTGGTCTAAGCGCATCATTTGCTGATGTCCACTGACGATGCGGGTTTTAGCAATGGTAGGGCGTTTTTTAGATTTGACGATGCCTTCCGCGTCGATGCCAATATTGGTGATAAGTTTTTGTAATGAAGCTGCTTCTGCATCATTACCAACGCAGCCAATAATATGCGTTTTAATACCTAAAAGCGATAGATTTGCAGCCACGTTGGCTGCGCCTCCTGCACGTTCATTTTGTTCTTTTAGCAAAACAATCGGTACAGGTGCCTCGGGTGAGATACGACCGACATCACCAATTAAATAGCGGTCTAGCATGACGTCGCCAATGACAAGGGCATGGAACTTGTTTTTGCCAAAGTTTTTAACAATATCAATTAGTTGTGGCATTTTAAGATTCTAGAATTTCGCACAGGCAATGACCGACAAAAATGTGTGCTTCCTGAATGCGGGCGGTGACATTTGCTGGTATGACAATATTGAAATCACAAATGGTGGAGAGCTTGCCCCCTGTGCCACCCGTCATTCCAACTGTTGTTGCGCCAACTTCTTTGGCCGCTTCCATTGCCCGAACTACATTGGCACTATTCCCACTAGTTGTGATGCCTATGACTAAATCTTCTGGTCTGCACAAGCCTTCAATTTGACGGGCGAAAATATAGTCATAACCATAATCGTTACCTACTGAAGTGAGGATAGAGGTGTCTGTCGTTAGCGCGATAGCCGCGAGACCCTTACGTTCTTTTTTGAATCGTCCCACGATTTCGGCTGCGATATGCTGACTATCAGCTGCACTGCCGCCATTGCCACATAATAAAATTTTGCCATCATTTTTGATACAATTTTGCATGGCCAAACCTACGTCACTGATAAGGGGAAAAAGTGGTTCAAGGGCATTAAACATTGCAGTATGGGCGGCATGCTCGCCCTTTAAATAATCAACATATTTCATTCATCACCCTTCTAATAATTCCTTAATTAACAATAAGGGTCACTTTTCATCAAATAGTTCTGAACGTAATCTTTTATGCCATCTTCCAAGCTGGTCATCGGTTTTTTATAGCCAGCCTGACGAAGTTTGCTGATATTGGCTTCGGTAAAGTACTGGTACTTTCCTTGTAGATCTTCAGGCATATCAATATAGTTAATATTTGGTTCACGTCCCATGCTCGTCATGACGTTGGTGGCTAAGTCTTTAAAACTTCTGGCTTGGCCAGTACCTATATTGTAAATGTCATTTGGCGCAGGCTTATTGCTAAGCGAGGCTTCAAGAAAGTGACAGACAATCTCGGCACAATCTTTAACGTAAACAAAGTCGCGCATTTGCATGCCGTCTTCAACCCCAGCTTTGGTGCCCTTGAATAGTTTCATTGCGCCTGTTTCTTTAACCTGATTAAAGGTGTGAAAAGCAACGCTGGCCATACGTTCTTTGTGATACTCGTTGGGACCATAAACATTAAAGAATTTGAACCCTGCCCAAGCAGGCGGTGTTGCTTGGTCGTTTGCAACCTGTTTTAGTACCCATTGGTCAAAAAAGTGTTTGCTGTAACCATAGCCATTAAGTGGACGCAAGTTTTCGATGCTGGCATCGTCATAACCTAGGTCACCGTCGCCGTATGTCGCAGCGGAGCTAGCGTAGAAAAATGGTACATCGTTTTCTGTACACCAAGCCCACAAATCTTGCGAGTAGTGAATATTGTCATTAACAAGTTTGTTGAAATCGCGTTCTGTAGTCGCACTGATGGCGCCCATGTGGATGATGGCGGTGACCTCTTCGTACCCTTCGAGCCATTCTAATAAGTGTTCTTTATCAAAGTAACCTGCGTATTGGCGGTGTACAAGATTTTGCCACTGTTCTGGATGCGTAATATGATCCACGATGACAAGGTCATCGCGCCCAAATTTTGTATTTAAATGCCAAGCGATGATAGAGCCTATCATGCCTGCGCCGCCTGTGATGATTACCATGCCGTTTGCTCGCTAATTGGCTATTGATTGATTATACCAAAGCCTTACGCTTTTTAGAGATGAGCTTTTTACTGAATTGTTGAAAGTCGTCCACATAAGTATAGGCAACGGGTATAACAAGCAAACTGAGAACGGTGGAGGTGATTAGCCCGCCAATCACCGCAACCGCCATTGGACTGCGGAATGAACTGTCGCCAGAGCCCCAACCAAAAGCGATTGGCAACATACCTGCAGTCATGGCGATGGTTGTCATAATGATAGGTCGCGCGCGTTTATGGCAAGCGTCCAAAATAGCGTCAATGCGACTCATATGATGCTCACGCCTCGCCATAATGGCATACTCAACAAGTAAAATTGAGTTTTTAGTGGCGATGCCCATCAGCATAATCAAGCCAATCAGCGAGGGCATAGAAAGCGCTTTGTCTGCAATCATAAGGCCAAAAAATGCACCACCAAGTGATAAGGGAAGCGCCACTAAAATAGTAATTGGCTGTAAGAAGTCTTTGAACAATAATACCAGCACAAAATAAATACAAATTACACCAGTGAGCATCGCCAAACCAAAGCTCGCAAATAGCTCACCCTGCATTTCGGCATCGCCAATCTCAACTTGAGTTACGCCCGCTGGCAAATGTTGAATGCTAGGAAGTCTGCGCACTGCTTGAGTGGCATCACCTAAGGCTATGCCAGAAAGCTCTATGTTAAATTGTACATTACGTGAGCGGTCGTAACGGTCAATGGTAGAAGGGCCGCTGGACATTTTGAGCGACGCCACCTGCTCTAAAGCCACTGGCCCGCGTGCACCAGGCACTGCTAGCTTGCCTAGCACGGCCAAGTCGCGGCGAGCGACATCGTCTAATTTAACCAAAATTGGTACTTGGCGTTGGTCAAGGTTAAGTTTGGGTAAATCTTGGTCGTAATCGCCAACGGTGGCGACACGCAAAGTTTCGCCTATGGAGGCACTGGTGACGCCTAAATCTGCCGCCGCAGCGAAGTTGGGTTTCACAACGATTTCAGGCCGCACCAAGGCGGCGGTCGAGGCGATGTTGCCTAATCCTTGAATGGTGCGCAAATCATTTTTGACTGCTTCGGCCGCAGTACTTAGCGCAGAAGGGTTTTCACTGGTAAGTGCCAGCACATATTTTTCACCTGAGCCGCCCAAGCCGACGGTGAGTCGCACGCCAGGCAGCGCTTGAAGTTTTTGCCGAATTTCATTTTCGACTATTTGTTTTTTTGGACGCTCGCCGCGAGGATCTAGCGTGATGGTCAATGTAGCCATACGCGCTTCCGCTGCATCCGCACCCACGAATGGGTCTGTACCAGCAGCGCCGCCGCCAATAGTGGTGTAAATACTTTTGACATGCGCGATATTTTTTAAAATATTTCGCGCCATTTCAGCCGAAACCTTGGTTTGCGCTAATGTAGTTCCAGGTGCACCTTCAATGCGCACTTGCGTCTGTGAGTTATCATCTGCAGGTATAAAGCCCTGAGGCAGATATTGAATCAACATTAAGGAACCAATAAAAAATGCAATGGCGGCAAAAATGGTAACAAGTCTGTTTTCTATACACCAGCGCGCAGCTGAAAGATAACGCTGCATCATGTTGCCATCTTCGTGGGTTTCTTTCGTTAGCGGCTTCATCAAGTAGGCCGACATCATCGGTGTGAGCGCCCGTGCGACGACAAGTGAGGCAAATACGGCAATTGAGGCTGTCCAACCAAATTGTTTAAAAAATTTACCAGGAATTCCGTTCATAAAAGCGGTTGGTAAAAATACCGCCACCAAAGTGAACGTTGTAGCCACTACGGCAAGGCCAATTTCATTGGTGGCCTCCATGGCAGCTTTGTAGGGTGATTTACCCATACGTAAATGCCGTACGATGTTTTCCACTTCTACAATTGCGTCATCCACCAAAATACCTACCACTAAAGATAAGGCAAGTAGCGTGACCACGTTGATAGAAAACCCCAAGTAGTGCATGCCAATAAAGGTTGGGATTACTGAAAGTGGCAGCGCGACCGCGGAAACAAAGGTGGCGCGTGCATCGCGCAAAAACAGCCATACTACAATTACCGCTAGAATTGCGCCTTCAATCAGCAGTTTCATCGAGGCATCGTATTCATCTTGCACAGGATTTACAAAGTTAAAGGCCTCGGTAATGTCAATATCAGGATGCGCAAGGCGAATTTCATTTAGCGCTTTATAAGTATCCTTGCCAACTTCCAACTCACTCGCGCCTTTGCTTCGCGTTACTTCAAAGCCAATCACGCTTGTCCCGTTTAAAAATGCAGCAGACTTAGGCTCGGCAAAGGTGTCTTTGATTTTGGCTACTTCGTCTAAACGAATTTTTCGACCATCGCTAAGTGCCAACTCCAGCGTACCCAATTCATCGGCTGATTTCACTGTGGCAATGGTGCGAATAGGTTGTTCGCTGCCATTTACTTTAGTTACGCCGCCAGAACTTTCTTGCTGAATTAAGCTAAGTTGGCGCGAAATATCTGCGGCAGAAGCGTTGAGCGCTTGTAGTTTTGCGGTGTCTAGTTCAATCCAAATTTGGCGTGTAACGCCGCCGACGCGCGCCACACTACCCACACCTTTAACGCCCAGCATTTTCTTGCTGAGCGTATCGTCGACAAACCATGAAAGCGCCTCTTGATCCATGCGATCGGAGTGAATTGTAAAAGCAAGTATGGGCGAGCCAGCGACATTGAGTTTGCTCACAATTGGTTCACGCAACTCAGCGGGTAAATCCGCACGCACTTCTGAAATAGCCGAACGCACGTCATCAACGGCCTCCTGCACGGGTTTTTCAAGGCGGAATTCGACAGTGATGCTGACATTACCATCTTGCACTGTGGTGTATATGTGGCGCAGGCCTTGCAGTTTGGCGATGCTGTTTTCAAGTTTACGCGCGACTTGGTTTTCTAACTGCTCGGGAGAAGCGCCTGGCAGGGCAGCATTCACATTGACGGTAGGCAAATCCAAATCGGGGAAATTTTGGATTTTCATGGCTTTAAAGCCCATAAAGCCTGCTAGCGTGAGCAAAATAAACAGAATAAGCGCAGGAACTGGGTTTTTAATTGACCAGCTAGAAACGTTCATCATGCGGGCCTATTTTGCTGGAGTTGGCGCAGGTAGGGCGTTGATTTCCACCACTTTAACCAAATCACCATCATTTAAAAACGAGCCACCATTGGCCACGTATTCACCGTCAATCGCAGGCAGATTCGTTACCTCGACCTGGTCGCCACTTCGTTGACCTAGTAGCACTTTCATTTGTCTTACGCGGCTATTCTTGTCTAGCAGCATCACATAGTCAAAGCCGTCACGCATGACAATGGCATTGGCAGGTAGCGTGAGTACATCGGCTTTACCCAAAACAAAGTAACCGCGAGCAAACATGCCAGGTTTAGCGCTACCAGCGGGAATATCGACATAGACTTTTGCATTGCGTGTGCTGCTGTCCACAATTGGTGCAAGGCTGCGCACGCTGCCTTTAATCTCTGGCCCATTGGCTAAAATAATTCTTGCAGCTGTGCCTTTACGAACCGCTGCAGTATCTGCAGCGGTTAAATCAGCACGCCATTCAATGCGGCCTTGTTGAATCATATGGAACAACTCTTGGCCAGATGACGCAATTTGGCCAACGCTTGCCGTGCGCGAGGAAATAATACCGTAATCTGGAGCGGTTACGATAGTTTGTCTCAATCTAATCTCTTGTGTTTTAACTGCTGCTTCCATGGCCTCTAAACGTGCTTTGGTGGTAGATTCTGCCGATAGCAGTTGCTCCACCTGTTGCTTGCTCAGAGCACCCGTGTCTTGAATACTGCGGGCGCGGTTGGCATTGCCTTCCGCTTCAGCAGCGGCGGCTTTCGCTTCTGCTAAGTTGGCTTGCGCTTGTGCTAAATCTGCATCTATAGTCGTGGTGGAAAAGCGCGCCAATACTTGGCCTTTTTTAACAGTGTCACCCAAATCTACAAGTACTTCTCGCAGCGGCAATCCGTTAACTTCCGCGCCAATACTTGCCTCTTGCCAAGCAGCAATATTCCCATTAGCAGGCAATGTTTTGTTCATGCTAGCGTGTTGCGGTTTTACGGCTGACACAGTCAGTGCGGCTTTTGGACTCGCGTTATCGGCCATTTGAATGTTAGGTGTGGTTTGGTCTGCGGTTTCTTTATTTGAAGGGTGCGAGAATGCTTTGTAAAGTACAAAAATAATTGCAGCCGCAGCAACTACGACCATCCATAAACGATTGATTTGAATAAAACGCATTATTTTGTCACTGTTCATTAAAATTCCTGTTCGGTTTGTGCTTGTGTCCAACCACCGCCTGCTGCGCGGTAAAGGGCTACCCAAGCTAGTAGACGCTCTTTGCTAACATCTAAGTGCGTAGTTTCCGCCAATAATGTGGTGCGGCGAATTTCTTCTAGTTCAATCAAATTCGCAAATCCCGCTTTTACTTTAGCTTCGGTCGCTGTCAGCGCCGCTTTGTATCCTGCAATTGCATTGATTAAATCTTTTCGACGGCTCGCGGTGCTATGCAAATTTATCAGCGAATCTTCCACTTCTTTTACAGCATATTGCACTTTACTACGGTAATTAGCGGCTTCTTCCTCGTAATGTACTTTAGCACTTTTAATGTTGGCACGATTCACGCCACCGTCAAAAATTGGCAAGCTAATCGAAATTGGCCCAATAGGAAATGCTGTGCCGCTATTATTAAAAGCACGGCTACCAGAAATGTGCGTGTAGCCAAGCGAGCCATCAATAACTACTTTCGGCAACAGTGCCGTTTGTTTGTCTCTAATATTGGCTGCTGCATCAATGAGCGCCGCCTCAGCATTGTAAATATCTGGCCGCTGGGCAATCACTTTTGCAGGAATTTCCTCAATAGAAAATACATTATCTGCTTGATCTTGTTCCAAGGTAAATGCGTTGCTGGCTAATTTTTGGCGAAGGCTCGGTTCGTCCATTTGCGTAATTGCCACCAGTGCTTTAACGTCTAAATCGCACTCCGCTTGTCGGCCTGTCAGTTGCTGTTGCGCATCGGCGAGGCCTGCATCGGCAAGATTACTTGAATATGCACTAGAGAACCCCGCATCAGAAGATATCTTGGTCAGCCGTGCTGTTTCAGCACGCGAGTTTACATCAGCTTGTTGCACATTTGCTTGAAGCTGGCAAAAGCGTTGGTTGAAATATGCGTTGGCCACTTCGGCAGCGACAGAGACACGTGCCTCGTGCCAATTGGCCTTGCTGGCTTTTTCTTGTACTTTGGCGGCATCAAACAAAATGGTGTCAGTGCCAAAAATATCGGGCTCCCAGGATGCATCAAAACCAACACGTGTCGTGCTAAATGCACCGCCGCTAAAACTACCTCCGCCTGTGCCGCTTTTTTGAAGCGTGCGTGACCAAGTCATTCCGCCCGTGATGTTAGGTAAGCGCGCAGCATTAGCGCGCACGGTGTTCACTTTTGCCTCAAAAATTCGTGCTTTAGCGCTTGCAATTGAAGGCGCGACCTCTTGCGCAGCGCTAATCATTTCTACAAGTAATGGGTCGTGTAACTGTTCCCAAAACTGTTGCAGATTTGCAATTTGACCATCGTGCGGCAATGTACCTTGCCAGCCTGGCGCGATTTTTGTTACGCTAATCGTCTGTTTTGGCACATAATTTTTATTAAGCTTTTCAAACATACTGCAAGAGCTTAGAAGTGCGCAAGCGGCAATAGACACAAAAAATTGCACGCAATGCTGAAATTGTTTTTGGTTAATATCCATTTAAATGTGCTTATTTATTTTTTAACATATTAGCTAGCATTTTCGATTGTTCTGACACTTTCTTTGCAGTCTCGGAATCCCACTCCCCCGAAACCCAGCCCTGCAAATGTTCCAGCGCAATTTCCGTCATGGCCTGAATCCAAGCATCATTTTCGTTTAGCGCGGGAATATAATTATAGTCGCCACCGCCGTTACTTTGAAAGATGTGTTTACCTTCCATCGCAATTTCTTCTAAAGTTTCCAAGCAATCGCTACTAAACCCTGGGCAAATTACATCAACACGCATGGTTTTAGCTTTGCCAAGTGCTTCTAAAGTGCTGGCGAGATATGGTTTAAGCCATTCTTGTTTGCCAAACCTTGATTGAAACGCGACTTCATATTTATCTTTACTTAAACCCAACGCATCCGCTAGCAGGCGCGCTGTTTTATGACATTCACAATGGTAAGGGTCGCCTTTATCCAAATGAAAACGCGGTACGCCGTGAAAACTCATTACTAATTTTTCCCCTTTTTCAAAATCAGGACGTCTACTTTTCATCCAATAATCATTGACGCTAGCGGCAAGCGCTTTTATATAGGCGGGATGGTCGTGATAATGACGCACAGTGCGGATGGCTGGCACGTTACGCATTTTTAGTAACACTTTCCACACGGCGTCGTAAACAGCTGCGGTACTGCTAGCGGCGTATTGCGGAAAAAGCGGAAAAACGAGGATTTTGTCGCAATGTTGGGCTTTTAGCTTGTTCAACGCGCTGTTCATGCTTGGGTTGCCATAGCTCATACCAAGTTCTACCACAAATGGTGATTTTACTTTTTGTGCTAAAAATCCACGTAGCATTTGCGCTTGTTTTTGGCTGTGAACAAGCAGTGGTGAGCCTTCTTTCATCCACACTTGGGCGTATTTTTCAGCCGATTTTTTTGGACGAACGACCAAAATAATGCAGTGTAAAATCCAGCACCAAATAAAGCGCGGAATTTCAACGACGCGCCTATCCATTAAAAATTGGCCTAAATAAGGCCTGAGTGCTTTGGCCGTAGGCGCATCTGGCGTGCCTAAGTTAGCAAGCAAAATGCCCACTTTTAGTTGGTCACCATGTTCAAACTTTGGTTCTGAATTGTAATAGGGCATAAGTTAATTTTAAAAAATAAAAGGATGTTATTGAATGCTGGTGGGTGGGTTGCCACCACTGAAATCGTTATAATTCATCAAGTTTTTCACCCGTTATTGTTTGGAAAATATAGCTTTGTAGCATGACCTTGTCGCGAAATTCAATCTCTTTAAATTGGATACCGTGCTTAAACATTTTTTTATCTTCGGCGCCAGTAGTCTCGAGAATGTTGCGCACAACACTAGGAATGGCATAAACCATTTCATTCCCATCAATGGTAATTTTAAACGTGCATTCAATCTCATCGTTGACATTGCCTGCCATTTTTACAGATTCAATCATGGCGCCGCCCAAGCTTAAATCTACAATGCGCCCAGCAGATTTTATATTCTCATAATCTCCCGGATTTTTATTGATGAGTGACGTAATAATACTGGTACTAATGCGCTGATTTTTTCTTAATTTGTTCGCATAAACTTCACGTGGAAATTTTAAATGCATATGCGGATAAGGCTTGTTAAATACCGCGCTCGCTATAGTGGTGAACCGATAAACTATTTTTCCACTAAATAAGCGCACCGCGAAACCTGAGTGCTCTTTTATATAAACGGTTTTCTCGTCTATTTGTGGCAAGCTACAAATAATGCTGTTTTTATCCAAGCCACCTAAATACTTGATGAAATACTTAATACTGTTGCTATCGTCTGTTAATGGGCTAACCTGCATAGATTCACCAATATTAATTGTTTTTAGATTTAACTCCACCAGCATTTCGCCCTCAGTCTGCGAATCGTCTTTTTTAACCGCATCAGCACTTATTGTATTTTTAGAGTGACTGGTTTTAATGAATTCAATCGTCTTTAAATTAAGATAAAGTCCACGCGCATATAGCTTTTCAAGCTGGCTTTCTGTGGTGACAACAGTGCCAACCTGCATCAATAATTGACCATGAGAATCGTAAACGGGATATTCAATTGGAATGCCGATTTGAATAAGGCCTTGTGGTATTGGTCTAACGACCTCTTGCTTCGACATTTCTAAATCTCTGTTCTATATTTTAATTTGAAGATAAAGCGTTCGATAATAGTTTCGCAGTAATGTCTACTATCGGAATTACCCGTTCATAAGCCATGCGTGTGGGGCCAATCACGCCAAGTGTCCCCACCACTTGACCGTCCACCTCGTAAGGCGTGGTTACCATACTACACTCATCTAGCTGGCTATAGCCGCTTTCGCCACCAATAAATATTTGCACACCATCAGCATTTTGGCTGTTATCCAGCAATTGTATCAGCGAGGCGCGACGCTCAAATACATCAAAAAGTTTACGAAGACTTTCAACGTTGGTGGAAAGGTCGTTTACTTGCAATAGTTTACGTTCGCCAGCAATCACAACACCATCGCCAGCACCCGCATGGTCATTGGTTTGGCTCATAGTGGCTTGCAGCGCAGCACTCATCAGCACATTAATGTCACTTTGCATTTGTTTTAGCTCGACATGCAACTTGTTTTGCGCTTCCTCAATAGTTTGTCCGACAAAATGCGCATTAAAATAATTGCTGGCTTCCGTGAGTTCGCTTGCTGAATAAGGTTTTTCGGTCGCAATAATGCGGTTCTGCACATTGCCATCGTTTGACACGATAATGACCAAAATGCGTTTTTCTGAGAGCGGCATAAATTCCAAATGCTTAAATACCAGTGTCTTCCGCTTTGGAATAAGCACCACGCCCGCAAATTGCGTTAAATTTGAAAGAATATCAGCCGCGCTATTAATTAATTGTTGTGGGTCTGGTGAACTAAGTTCGCTTTTAAGTTGTTGAATTTGCTTGGAATCTAAGGGTTTTACAGAAATCAGGGTATCCACAAATAAGCGGTAGCCTTGTTGCGTGGGTACGCGTCCAGCCGACGTGTGTGGGCTAGCCACAAAGCCTAAGTTTTCCAAATCGCTCATTACATTACGAATGGTTGCTGGGCTTACATCTAAGCCGCTGTGCTGAAGAAGCGCGCGTGAGCCGATAGGTTGACCATCGCTAATGTAATGTTCAATCAATGTTTTAAGCAGTATTTGCGCGCGTTGATCCAAGTTTGAGCCTAACATTTTTCCATATCAAATCATTAAGGTGCTATTTTGCCCGAATTAGTTCAACTGGAATAGTCTTGCGCGCTTTTCAGCTATGCGCAACTGTGCTTTAATGCCGTCATGAAACCAATGTTTAAGTCTATCGCCATTATTGGCAAATACATGCAGAAATCTGCTTTGCAACAAATGCAAAATGATTTGGCAGATTTGGCGCGGCATTTACATTCAAAAAAAATCGAGGTATGGCTAGAGGAAATCACGGCAAAACACGCAGAATTGACGGGTTTTAAAACAGCTTGGCTGGAAAGCATAGGTAGTAAGGTCGATTTGGTGATTGTGATGGGTGGCGACGGTACAATGCTAGGCGTAGCGCGTGCCCTCAAACAACACGATGTGCCCTTGGTAGGCATTAACCGCGGGCGTTTTGGCTTTTTAACTGATTTGCGCGCCGAGGAAATGTTGCACGCCATGGATAGAATTTTGGCGGGTGAATTCCATACAGAGAAACGCATGCTACTAAACGCAATGGTCAGTCGCGCTGGCAAGCTGATTTATCAAGGCTTTGCCATGAACGATGTCGTAGTAAAAAGTGGCCTGCGTTTAATTGAGCTTGAGGTTAAAATCAACGGCAAATTTGTACATAAACAACGCGCAGACGGCTTGATTATAAGCACCCCAACAGGCACTACAGCCTACGCACTCTCTGCAGGAGGGCCAATTTTGCATCCAGATTTAGATGCTATTGCGATTGTGCCAATCAACCCGCATACGCTTAGCAATCGGCCAATTGCAGTCAATAGCAACTCTAGTATTGAGATTACCTTAGTGCAGGTGGATGACGCGCAAATTAGCTATGACGGTCAGTTTCAGCTTGCCTTAGAGGAGAACGACAAAGTTCAGATTCTGCGCGCAGAAGATACGATTACTTTGTTGCACCCATCAGAATATTGCTATTACGAGATGTTACGCAATAAGCTTAATTGGGGCTAATCGATGCTACAAGCGTTATCTATCCGCAATTTCATCATTGTCGAAGCGCTCGATTTAGAGTTTGAGCGCGGCTTTACCACGCTCACAGGTGAAACAGGCGCGGGAAAATCCATTTTAATCGATGCGCTCTCGCTCGCGCTGGGCGCGCGCAACGAGGGCGAAGTGATTCGCTCGGGTGCTGATAAAGCGGACATCAGCGTCACGTTTTTAAGCAACGGATTGGCGAATGCTTGGTTAAAAGCAAACGAGCAAGAGACCGCACCAGACCTTGTGCTCAGGCGTGTGATTTATACTGATGGTCGTAGTCGGGGCTTTATTAACGGCGTTGCCGTCACTATTGGCCAACTTAAAGAGCTTGGCGAGTTGCTGGTGGATATTTATAGCCAAAACGCGCATCATTCCTTGCTAAACGTCAATACACAACGTCAAATTTTGGATGAATTTGCAGCTGCAAATGACTCAATTACAGAAGTCGCCAAGCACTATAAAACTTGGGCGCATCTCAACAAGCAACGCATGGAAATCGAAAAAAATGCAGCCGTTTATGCCGATGAACTGGCAGAATTGCGCGACAAAGTGCGTGAGTTAAAACAATTAAATTTTGCTGCAGATGAATGGCAAGAATTGCAAGTGGAACACAGCCGATTGAGCAATGGCGCGGCTTTGCTGGCAGGTGGCGAATTGGCTGTGAGCTTGATAAGCGAAGGTGATGTAAGTGCAATTAGCATGCTCGCGCAGGCGCAACACAAGCTGGCAGAGTTGGTGGAATTTGACCCACAACTTGCCGAAACCGCTGATACCGTTGATTCTGCGGCGATTCAGTTGCAAGAAGCAGCGCGCGCACTAAATCGCTACTTACAACGTACCGAGCTAGATCCTGCAAGATTAGATGAAGTGGAAAACCGCATTCAGGCTATTTATGGCGCAAGCAGAAAATACCGCGTTAAACCAGAAGAACTCAATGATTTGTTGATCAGAGACCAAGCGCGTATGGCTGAGCTGGAAGGCTTTGCGAGCGATGGCGGTTTGGCAAAACAAGAAGCCGAAGTGCTGGAGTTTTATCAAATTTCAGCTAAGAAACTTAGCGCAAGCCGCAATCAGGCCGCTAAAACCTTAAGTGAGAAAATCAGTGCAGAAATGCAACGATTATCATTGAATGGCGGGCGTTTCGAGGTGCAATTAATCCCATGTGAAAAATCGGCAAATGGCTTGGAAGCGGTGGAATTTTTAGTGGCAGGTCATGCGGGCGTTCAGCCTAGAGCGTTGAATAAAGTCGCTTCCGGCGGCGAGTTGTCACGCATCAGCTTGGCGCTCCACGTGACAACGGCTTCTCAAGGGAGCGTGCCGACCATGATTTTTGATGAGGTCGATGTCGGCATTGGCGGTGGTGTGGCCGAAGTTGTTGGGCAGTTGCTAAAACAGCTTGGTGCGGAGCGCCAAGTACTCGTAATTACGCACTTGCCGCAAGTCGCGGCTCAGGCCGCGGAGCATTTGCAAGTATCTAAAACGCAAGTCAATGGCGCGACTTTAAGCCATATTCAAATCTTAAACCAAACTGAACGTGTGGAAGAAATCGCGCGCATGTTGGGCGGGATTCAGATTACCGAAACCACGCGAGAGCATGCGAAAGAAATGCTTGGGGTTTTGTAGGGCGTTAATAGCAAAGCGTATTGCGCTGCAAGAATAGTTTTGAGGATTTTGAGGTACCACATGCGGCGTAATGCCTTTCAGTTATTGCGCCCTACGCGGGCTAAGCTTGTTTATGCATCAGTAACGAATCCCTCGCATTTGCTTGAATCTACATTGTTAATATAACGCCAAGCTGTGATAATGTCATCCTCACTCTTAACCGTAAATGCTACTGAACAGTTACCATTGGAGTCGTTCCACTGCAATTCGTAAGTATCTTAGTCAATTTTTTCTCGGTGAAATTGACTTTCATAGGCTGGGCGAATTACCTCATTGATACTTTTACCTATTGCATTATTTAAATTTTTAACAGCTGACGAAGCGCAACCTGCGCAGAAAACGACTGCTAAAGCTATACAAACAAGATAGCGCAGTAATTTATTTTGCATATCAAATTATTTAAGCCTAAATTCTATTTAGCCAACTCTGCCGCTTCAACCACTACTTTGAACAGCCTAGCTTCTTGCGGGGTTTGAATGCGTTCACCAATTGCCACCTGATTGCGTTTACCAGGTTGTACGCCGTTAATAATCATAGGTTGGCTTTGACCAACAGCTCGGCCGGTTTGCGCGTCGTATTTGATCACGCGCACTTGCACGCGCCCAACGGGTAAGTTGGTGTCGTTTTGCACGACGGCGAATAAGTTACCGCTGGCATCTGCCACTGGCCCAGATTCGATATATTTAGCGGGGTTACGCGGTAAATCAAGTCGAACACCGCGACTGTTGGCCTCTTTGCCGATATCAGAATCAGAACCAGCAGCCATTTGGTAATTTTGTAATGCACCATCAACATCGCCTCGTTCTTCAGCGATCTCGCCCAAATATAAAGCAGCAGGTGCAGTAGGCAAAAGTGTGTTGGCTTTTTTAAGATAAGGTTCTGCTTCGGCTTTACGTCCTAAGTTGTAAAGCGCAATGCCGGTTTGCACGTGTGGTTTAAAGTAATCGGGCTGCATTGCAATAGCTTTTGCATAAATGCCAATCGCGTCGTTAGGTTTTTTTTGCGCCATCGCTACATCGCCCAAAAGCTCTTGAAAACGCGCCTCCTTTGGTTCTAGTTTAATCGCTTCTTGCGCTTTTTTGGTGGCTGTTGCGGTGTCGCCTTTACCTAGCGCTTTTACGCCTTCATCGTAGGCTTTGTATGCAGGTTGAGTCGCTTTTAAATGTGCAACTTTTTGTGCATAAATTTCCGTCCCCATTTCACCGCCAGCGCCAAGCTGCGCCAAAGTAATTTTGTTTGCCGCTACGCGCTCGGGCGAGGGCGGGTGCGAAGCAAATAAGCCTTCTAAAAAGCTGCTTTGCTTGCCTTGACTTAAGCGCACAAAAGTTTCTTGAAGTGTCACGCCCGCAGTTGGGTCGTAACCCGCTTTTTTCATATAGTTCATGCCGTAATGATCGGCTTCACTTTCCGCATCACGACCGTATTTCATTGTGGCCATTTGTGCGCCCACTTGCGAGGCGCCCACAAGCAAGTTGCCATAATTTTTATTTTGCGAGGCAATGCCCACCGCAATCATGCCTGCTTGCATAAATATGCCGCGCTCCATGCTTTTGGCGCCATGGCGAGCGGCAGCGTGCACTATTTCGTGCCCAAGAACGGCGGCAAGTTCAGCTTCGCTGTTGAGCTCGTAGAGCAAGCCACGATTAAACGCGATTTTGCCACCAGGCATTGCCCAAGCATTGGGCACAGAATCGTTAAGCACGACAAATTCGTAGGGTAGCTCGGGACGGTCAGAGACAGCGGCGAGTTTTTTTCCTACACCTTGAACATAAGCGGTTAAATCTGGGTCGATAATGTAATCGCCACCTTGCGATTGGCGGGCAGGGGAATAGTTTTGTTGGCCGATTGAAACTTCTTGTTTTTCCGAGACAAACTGAAATTCTTTTTTCTTGGTGACGGGATTAGTGCCGCAAGCAGTGAAAATGAGACTTATTACTATACCTAAAACAAGTGATGAATATTGCCGTATTTGCATTGATTTCATAATGAGCTCCCCAACTAATCAAAATCAAACTGCTATAGTTGCTATTTTTTAAATCCACATGGTTGTTTGCTACAGGTGCCGTAAATCATCAGTGAGTGTTCCTGCATTTTAAAGCCACGCGAAGCCGCTGCTTGTTCCTGACGTTTTTCAATTTCCGCATCGTAAAACTCTTCTACACGGCCGCACTTTACGCATACGATATGGTCGTGATGTGTGCCTTCATTGAGCTCAAAAACCGCTTTTCCACTCTCAAAGTGGTGGCGTATTAGCAGGCCAGCCTCTTCAAATTGTGTAAGTACGCGGTACACCGTCGCAAGTCCAACATCCTCTCCACTGTTTAGCAAAACTTTATATACGTCTTCTGCCGCTAAATGGCGTTCTTTGCTGTTTTCGAACAACTCCAAAATTTTTAATCTGGGCAAGGTGGCCTTAAGGCCAGCGCTTCTTAACCCTTTTTCATCATGCATAAATTACCCCCATGTAATATTTTGTAGTTTTAGCCTTATCCCCATCGTGGTATATTAACGCCAATTCAGTTAGTTGTGTTTATTTCCCATGAAACTTATGCGCTATTTATTATTGTCATTAATTTGTTTCGCTACCATCGCTGGCTTGAGCGCTTGTGGCTCTACAGTGCCTATTCTTAAGCCGTATAAGCTCGATATTCAGCAAGGTAATGTGGTGACTTCTAAAATGCTGTTGCAACTCAAGCCAGGTATGACTAAATCACAAGTGCGTTACATTATGGGAACACCGCTGATTGTGGACAGTTTTCATAAAGACCGTTGGGATTATTTTTATCAAATGCGCCAAGCTGGAAAGGTCATTGAACAGCGTCGCGTGATTTTGGATTTTGAGAAAGATTTACTTGCTCGTGTGCGTGGCGATGTCGTGCCGCAAGGCACAACCGGTGCGGCGACCGGCGAAGTTATTGGGTCGACTACAACCGCAGATATATTAAAAGAAAAAGAAGAATCAGAGTCTGGCTTGCTTGATAAGTTGAAGTTTTGGAAATCTGAGAAAAAGACCGCTACCGCTCCAGTAGCTGCGGCTGCGGCAACTGAAGTGACGAAAACAGATGACGCTAAACCAGCTGACAGCGCGAAAGTGCCTGAAAAAAGTTGGACTGATAAACTTAAGTTTTGGAAAAAAGACGAAACGCTTGTAACCAAACCTGTAGAGGCAACAAAAGAGATGATGCCTGCGCCCGCAACGCCAAGCACTCAGGCGGAAGCACCAAGTGTTGATACGCCTTCTTTACTAGCAGTGCCGATTGCGGCGGATGTTGCGCCCCAAGTGGTTACCGCTCCAGTGGAGACAGAAACGGCACCTGAAGCTGCGACAGCTAAATTAGAGCCTCCACCAACACCTGCGCAAGCGCCAGCCAAACCAGAACCATTGCCAATTGTTGAACCAGCAAAGCCTGAACCAAAAGCAGAAGCGGCGAAAGTTGTGACACCAGCATCAAGCAAGCCAGCACCTGCGCCAATTAAGCCTTCGCAGCCAATGGCTAGCAGTAAGCCGAGTGAAAGGCTGATATTTAGATTGGACAGGACATTAAAAACGGAGCTTTTGAAAGAAGAGGCAGCGCCCAAAGAGGCTGAACCTGTCATTGAAAAACCAGCGGCTGAAATTGTAAAACCTAAGAAAAAGCCGGTAGAGGAGCCATTGCCGCCAGAAACCGAGCCAACTTTTTTTGACAGAATGTTAGAGAAAATTGGTTTTTAGTGGGTAAGCGTAAATGATGAAAACCAAAATAGTGATTGCTGGAACAAGTGGCCGCATGGGACACGCCTTGCTAGATAGCGTATTCGCAGATGCTTCTCTTGAGTTGCATAGCGCGCTAGACCGCGCTGACAGTGCGCAAATAGGCCGCGATGCAGGCGAGATGTTCGGCAGAAATTCTGGTGTAAAAGTGGTGAGCGATATTGAAACTGCGCTAAAAGGTGCGGATGTGCTGATTGATTTTACGCGCCCAGAGGCAAGCTTGCAGTATTTGGAAGCTTGCCGAAAAGCAGGTGTGAAGCATGTTATAGGCACAACAGGGTTTACTGTTGAGCAAAAAGCCAAGATAAAAGCGGCTTCGAAAGATATCGCAATTGTATTTGCGCCGAATATGAGCGTTGGTGTGACGATGCTAATTAATTTGGTCGAGCAGGCGGCTAAATCACTTGGTTCAGATTACGATGTGGAGGTGGTGGAAATGCATCATCGTCATAAAGTTGATGCACCTTCGGGTACTGCACTAAGGTTGGGCGAGGCCGCAGCTAAAGGTTTGGGCCAGAATTTAAAAGATTGTGCAGTTTATGCGCGTGAAGGTGTGACGGGAGAACGTAAAACTGGCACAATTGGTTTTGCAACCATGCGTGGTGGTGATGTGGTGGGCGACCACTCCGTAGTGTTTGCAGGTGTTGGTGAACGTGTCGAAATTACGCACAAAGCCAGTAGCCGTGCAACTTTTGCGCAAGGTGCGTTGCGCGCAGCTAAATTTATTAATAACAAAAACAATGGCTTATTTGATATGCGAGATGTACTCGGCATTACATAAGTTTTCAATGACAGGGCGTTGCTAGCATTATTTTGCTGTTTGTTCAGACATGTAAAAAAAATATTCATCTACTGATATTGCTTGTCGGCATTTTAGTGGGCTTGCTCTCTATTGCCTATTTTGTGCATAACAAAGATATTGAAATGCGTCAGGCCTTGCTAACGCAAGTCAGATCTATAGACTTAGCTTTAGACTGGAGTAGCATGTACTCCAGCATTCAATCCAGCGTGACTTCGTCAGAACACAAAAATGATAGCGCAACGGAAGCTAAAATTGTGCAATATCGCACGCGGATGGCGGCAATCTGTGATGTTTATCCCAATTGCATCGCAGTCTATTTGATGCGCCAAAACGACAAAAAACAGATTTATTTTCTAATCGACTCTGATCCCAAAACGAGTGCGCTTTATATCGAGCCAGGAACCATTTATAAAGAAGCCAGCCCCACCACTTATCAAGTATTTGAAACGCGCAAAATTTCGATGGATGGCCCTGTGGAAGATAGGTGGGGGACATGGATCAGCGCTTTAGTGCCACATATATTGCCTGACAAGTCTGTCATTGTTGTGGGGATTGATATCGAAGCTAAAGAGTGGAATAAAACGCTGTGGAAATCGGCGATGATGCCAGCCATAGTGACCATGATTTTTTTAGCATTAATGACCTTATTTTTAAAACTTTGGCGTACAAAAGAAGTTGAAAACGAAGTGCTGGAAAAATCTCACCTACAATTGCTTAAGCAATCGCATGAAGATGGCTTGACTGGCTTACCTAATCGTCGCTTGTTTGAAGATAGGCTGACACAAATGATTGCTGGTGCAGAGCGCGGGAGCGCGAAGTTTGCAGTTTTTTATTTGGATTTGGATAAATTCAAAAACATTAATGATACTTTGGGACATGACGCTGGGGACGAGCTTTTGCGGATTGCATCTGGTCGTTTCAAAAGTGTTTTGCGGGCAGAAGATACTGTGGCAAGGCTTTCTGGGGATGAGTTTGCCATGATTTTGCCCCGTATAGCGCAAAGAATGGATGCTGAACAGATTGCACAAAAAATTATTGACACCTTACGGCAGCCAATTTTATTGAAAGACCAATTGTTAAATGTCACTGTGAGTATTGGGATAGTAATTTACTCGGAATCATGGACAACAGCACATGAAATGACGCGCGCTGCAGATGAGGCAATGTATGTCGCTAAGCGCGCAGGCGCGGACCGTTACAGATTTTTGCAAAGCGCTTAACCATTTTGGTAAGCCAAAAACCATTTTTAAAGTATTTGCTGGTGTCTTTGGCTATTGTGATGCTTTGGTCGGCTATTCATCCGCATGATTACTTCACTTGGGTGCTCGAAGTTTTTCCCATTTTTATTGCTTTACCAATACTTGTCTTAACTTACAAAAAATTTCCATTGTCTAAATTGCTGTATGTGTTGATATTTCTACATGCCAGTATATTGATGGTAGGCGGCCATTACACTTATGCCGAAGTTCCCCCGTTTAACTGGTTGCGAGACCATTTTGATTTGGGCAGAAATTATTACGATCGTATTGGGCATTTTGCGCAAGGTTTTGTGCCTGCGATGATTGCACGTGAAATTTTGATTAGAAAAAACATCGTCAAAAGCGAGCGATGGCTATTTTTTATTGTGAGTAGTATTTGCTTGGCAATTAGCGCCTGCTACGAATTTATTGAATGGTGGGTAGCATTGGCTTCCGGTGAAGGGGCAGAAGCGTTTTTGGGGACTCAAGGTGATGTTTGGGACACGCAATGGGATATGTTAACAGCTTTAATTGGGTCTATTGCCGCTCAAGTTTTTCTTACTAATTGGCATAATCGAAGTATGCGTGCGCTTGAAGCTTGAGCTAAATTCGGCTATAATTCATCAATTCTGAAACGGGAAGAGTTCACAAAGCTTTTCCCGTTTTGCACATCTACCATTTAGATGTGTGTCGCAATAAAAAAAGGAGCTTTGCGGTGTCAAAAACAATTCCAGCCATTTTAGTATTAGCAGATGGAACTGTTTTTAAAGGCATTGCAATTGGCGCTTCTGGGCACACAGTGGGCGAGGTGGTATTCAACACCTCGATGACAGGTTATCAAGAAATTCTCACAGATCCATCCTACTCACAACAAATCGTCACTCTCACTTATCCGCACATTGGTAATTACGGCACAAATCCCGAAGATTTGGAATCTGGCAAAATATATGCTTCAGGTTTAATTATTCGCGATTTGCCTCTGTTGCATAGCAACTTCCGTAGTAATCAAACGCTCTCTGAATACTTGGTGGCGAACCAAGTAGTGGCAATTGCAGACATTGATACCCGTAAACTTACCCGTATCCTCCGAGAAAAAGGTGCTCAAGCAGGCTGCATCATGGCTGGCGATGTCGATGAATCCAAAGCGTTGGCCTCGGCACAATCCTTCCCAGGTTTGGCAGGCATGGATTTAGCTAAAGTGGTCAGTTGCAATGCGGCGTACGAGTTTACAGAAGGTGAGTGGCAACTCGGCAAAGGGTTTGTCGGGAATGCGAATGCTAAATATCATGTGGTTGCTTACGACTACGGCGTAAAGCGGAATATCTTGCGCATGCTGGTATCGCGTGGCTGTAAAGTCACCGTCCTGCCGGCGCAAACCAGTGCTGAAGAAGCTTTGAAATATAAGCCAGACGGTATCTTTTTATCGAATGGCCCAGGCGACCCAGAGCCATGCGATTATGCGGTTAATGCCATTAAAACGCTTGTTGATTCAGGCATTCCAACATTTGGTATTTGTTTAGGACACCAGCTATTGGCTTTAGCTAGTGGTGCTAAAACGATGAAAATGAAATTTGGGCATCACGGCGCAAACCATCCAGTGCAAGATGTCGTTAGCAAAAAAGTGTATATCACCAGTCAAAACCATGGATTTTCTGCAGATGAAAAAACCTTGCCAGCAAATATGAAGGTGACGCATGTATCGCTATTTGATGGAAGCTTGCAAGGGATAGCACGGACTGATAGGCCTGCATTTAGCTTCCAAGGACACCCAGAGGCAAGCCCTGGCCCAACTGAAATGAGTTATTTGTTTGACCAGTTTGTTGCGTCGATGGAAGTAAATAGATAAACAAAACTGAGGTGTGTGATGGAGCTAATACACGCATCAAAATTATTGCAAGAATGGTTTAATAAGCTTCCGCCAGAGACGCAAGCTTGGCTGATTAAAGCGTATTGGGTAGTGGTTCCACTTGGCTTGATGTTTTTAATTTACGCAGTCGTCCGAGAAGAAAAAGTATCAGAAAGTGGCAAAGTGACCGTTAAGTGGTATCACCCAAAGCAATGGGTGTTGCACTTTATGCAGATTAAAGCGGATAACGAAGCTAAATTGCAAAAAGATGGTAGCGTCTTTTTCATCAAGCTGCGTCAATTGTTAGCCGCAAGTCACGAGTTAAGCGATCTAGTGTATGACGTCTTATTTGTGCTGATTGGGTTGCTGGGGGTGCTCGGCGTAGTGGTATCAATCGCCATGAACCCATTTAAGGCTTGGTGGTTTTTTCTGCCATCCGCCTTTGCGGTCTATATTGGAGTGAAATCGTTCAAAAAGTTATTGGCTTTGAGGCGTAAAGAATAGAAATTCAACATTAATGCAATTAAGCAAAAAGTAAATCGAATGGCAAAACGTACAGACATTAAAAGTATTTTAATCATCGGCGCTGGTCCT
Source organism: Methylophilaceae bacterium (assembly GCA_046153505.1). Classification (GTDB taxonomy): domain Bacteria; phylum Pseudomonadota; class Gammaproteobacteria; order Burkholderiales; family Methylophilaceae; genus JBJXDT01. Next base: position 34,291 of record JBJXDT010000044.1, read on the forward strand.
ATTGTGATTGGTCAAGCTTGTGAGTTTGACTACTCGGGCGCGCAAGCGTGCAAGGCGTTGCGTGAGGAAGGTTACCGCGTTATTTTGGTAAACTCTAACCCAGCCACCATAATGACTGACCCTGAAATGGCAGATGCGACTTATATCGAGCCAATTACTTGGAAAGTGGTTGAAAAGATTATCGCAAAAGAGCGCCCGGATGCTCTACTACCCACCATGGGCGGGCAAACAGCCTTGAACTGTGCGCTGGATTTAGATAAGCATGGCGTGTTGGCAAAATATAACGTAGAAATGATTGGTGCTTCAAAAGAAGCGATTGATAAAGCCGAAGACCGTCAAAAGTTTAAAGAAGCTATGACCAAAATCGGTTTGGGTTCGGCAAAGTCAGCTATTGCGCATAGTCTAGAAGAGGCCTTGCAAGTGCAAGCCAATATTGGCTACCCAGCGATTATCCGCCCTTCGTTCACGATGGGCGGTAGCGGTGGCGGTATTGCTTATAATCGTGAAGAGTTTGTAACGATTTGTGAGCGTGGTCTAGATGCATCGCCCACCAAAGAATTGTTGATTGAAGAGTCCATGCTTGGCTGGAAAGAGTACGAGATGGAAGTGGTGCGCGACAAGGCGGACAACTGCATTATTATTTGCTCGATTGAAAACCTAGACCCTATGGGCGTGCACACGGGCGATTCGATTACCGTGGCCCCAGCACAAACCTTGACTGACAAAGAATATCAAATCATGCGAAACGCCTCTTTGGCGGTATTGCGTGAAATTGGTGTGGACACGGGTGGTTCAAACGTACAGTTTGCCATTAACCCAGACGATGGCCGCATGATTGTGATTGAGATGAATCCGCGTGTATCACGCTCGTCTGCGCTCGCGTCAAAAGCAACAGGTTTCCCGATTGCGAAAGTAGCAGCGAAGTTATCAGTTGGATTTTCGCTCGATGAATTGCGTAACGAAATTACTGGCGGTGCAACACCAGTGAGCTTTGAGCCAAGCATTGATTATGTAGTAACAAAAGTGCCACGCTTCGCCTTTGAAAAATTCCCGCAAGCAGATTCACGTTTAACCACCCAAATGAAATCAGTGGGTGAAGTAATGGCGATTGGGCGCAGTTTCCAAGAGTCTTTCCAAAAAGCCTTGCGTGGTCTTGAGGTTGGAGTAGATGGCTTGGATTCAATTTCAATTGACATGGATAGAATTACGAAAGAAATGGGTGAACCTGGCCCTGAACGTATTTGGTATGTTGGGGATGCTTTTAGGTTGGGCATGACGATTGATGAGGTATTTAATATTTCTAAAATTGACCCATGGTTTTTGGCGCAAATTAAGGACATTATAGAGCGTGAGAGTGCCCTTAAAGGCAAACATATTGCCGATTTAGATAAAGATGCGCTGTTTCAATTAAAACGTCGCGGCTTTAGCGACCGCCGCTTAGCTTACTTGTTAGAGACTGATCAGCATGCGGTGCGTGCGTATCGTCAAGCACATGGTGTGCGCCCCGTGTATAAGCGCGTAGATACCTGTGCGGCAGAGTTTGCTACCAACACGGCCTACATGTACTCAAGCTATGAAGTGGAGTGTGAGTCTAACCCTACCGATAAGAAAAAAATCATGGTACTAGGTGGTGGACCCAATAGAATTGGTCAAGGGATTGAGTTTGATTATTGCTGTGTTCACGCCGCGTTTGCGATGCGCGATGATGGCTATGAAACAATTATGGTGAACTGCAACCCAGAGACTGTTTCTACAGATTACGATACTTCAGACCGTCTCTATTTTGAGCCTGTAACGCTAGAAGATGTGCTGGAAATTGTATACATTGAAAAACCAGTTGGCGTGATTGTGCAGTATGGTGGTCAAACACCACTTAAACTTGCCCGTGCCCTCGAAAAAGCAGGCGTGCCGATTATTGGTACCACGCCTGATGCGATTGACCGTGCTGAGGACAGAGAACGTTTTCAAAAAATGTTGCATGAACTTGGGCTGAAACAACCGCCTAACCGCACAGCACGTACGCCAGAAGCCGCGTTAATTGCTGCGGCTGAAATTGGTTACCCACTCGTGGTAAGACCGTCATACGTTCTAGGTGGCCGCGCAATGGAAATCGTGCATGAGCAAAGCCAGCTGGAGCGTTACATGCGTGAGGCTGTTAAGGTTTCAAATGAATCGCCAGTGCTACTAGACCGCTTTTTGAACGATGCCATTGAAGTGGATGTGGATGCTATCAGTGATGGCGAAGAAGTGCTTATTGGCGGCATTATGCAGCACGTGGAGCAAGCAGGGGTGCACTCGGGCGACTCAGCATGTTCTTTGCCACCTTATAGTTTAAGCAAAGAGTTACAGGATGTGTTGCGCTTGCAAACCGTGCAAATGGCGAAAGCATTGGGCGTTAAAGGCTTAATGAACGTGCAGTTCGCGATTCAAGGAGAGATTGTTTACGTGCTTGAGGTAAATCCGCGCGCATCTCGAACAGTACCTTTCGTGTCTAAAGCATGTGGACTTCAGTTGGCGAAAATTGCTGCGCGTTGTATGGCTGGGCAAACTTTAAAATCGCAAGGCGTGACCAAAGAAGTTGTACCGCCTTACTATTCAGTCAAAGAGGCAGTATTCCCATTTATTAAATTTCCGGGTGTAGATACGATTTTGGGTCCTGAAATGAAATCCACCGGTGAAGTGATGGGTGTAGGCGCTACCTTTGCCGAGGCTTTCGTAAAATCTCAACTCGCTGCGTCAGCCAAGTTACCTAAAGGAGGCAAAGCGTTTATTAGCGTGCGTAACGAAGATCACCAAAAAGTGGTGGATATTGCGCAAGATTTAGTGAAATTAGGGTTCACGCTGGTGGCTACTAAAGGGACTGCACGCGCGCTCATGGGGCATGGTTTAACCGTAATGCCTGTGAACAAGGTAGCAGAAGGTCGCCCACATGTTGTGGATATGATTAAAAATAGCGAAATTGATTTTATTGTCAATGTGACAGAAGACAAAAAAGCCGTTGCCGACTCTTACGAGATTCGCCGTAGCGCATTACAAAATAAAGTAACGTACTACACGACATTAGCTGGGGCAAGAGCAGCATGCATGGGCATGGGTTTTATGCAGGAGTTAGGGGTAGAGTCTATCCAAAGCTTGCACAAAAAACTGAATTAAAATACACTTAAATTTTACAAACCACACTCATTGGGGTGTGGTTATTTTTTTACCGAAGGCAATGCTTAATACAAAGGCAATACTATGGCAGCAAATCAAATCCCAGTCACCATCAAAGGTGCAGAACTAATGAAAGCAGAGTTATTACGCTTGCGCAGTACTGATAGACCGAATGTGATTCAGGCGATTGCTGAGGCGCGCGCGCAAGGCGATTTATCTGAGAATGCAGAATATGAATCGGCGAAAGAGCGTCAAAGCTTTATTGAGGGCCGCATTGCTGAGCTTGAGTCAAAATTATCGAACTTACAAGTAATCGACCCAAAGACACTCAATGCAGATGGGCGTGTCGTTTTTGGCGCAACAGTTAAGATGGAAGATCTAGATTCAGGCGACAGCAAAACATATCAAATCGTGGGAGACGACGAGGCTGATATTAAAGGCGGTAAAATTTCTGTGAGTTCACCAATCGCGCGTGCCTTAATTGGCAAGTCTGTTGGTGATGTGGCTGAAGTGTCAGCGCCAGGCGGTATTAAAGAATACGAAGTGATTGAAGTGCTTTATGTCTAAAAATCTTACGCTAATTATTATCACGCTCTGGGTAGGTGCGTTGTGGATGACTGGTGTTAGCGCTTATATGCTATTTCAAGCGCTTAGCGACAAACAAATGGCGGGCAATTTGGCAGGTAAATTGTTTGAAATCGTCAGCTATGTCGGTATAGCGAGTGCACTTTTTTTGCTCATTCAGCGCCTCTTGGAATTCGGCACTGGCGCACTCAGACAAAGTTATTTTTGGGCAGTTTTTGTCATGCTTTTGTTAGTGTTTGCTGGTCATTTTGGCATTCAACCATTGCTCGCACAACTTAAAACAAGCGCACTACCCAATGATGTGATGCACAGCGTGTTTGCTAGCCGTTTCAGCACTTGGCACGGCATAGCAAGTGTGGCCTATTTGGTAGAATGTTTGCTTGGCTTGGTACTGGTATTAAAGGTGAGAAATTAAGCGTTTTTTGCGCATATAACGCGCGCATGTTGAAAACAATGTCCTAGAAGACAATATCCATGCGGCGTTCAGAGGTATGAAAATCTCTAGAGGATATTTAACGCGCAAATTGAGTTAGTTTGGAATATGAATTTTGGCTTTATCTTTGACACTTTCGCTGGCGCGATAAAGTACTAATTGTTTACCGATATGATGCACAGCAACCGCATTGGTTTTGTCGCAAATGTTTTGCTGCATGGCTTTTCGAGCATCACGGTCGTCGCCAGCCACTTGCACTTTAATCAACTCGTGCGCGTTTAAATTGAGCTCGATTTCTTTCACAATATTATCAGTTAACCCGTTATTGCCTATCATGACAACAGGGTTTAGGCTATGCGCTAAGCCACGCAGATAGCTGATTTGTTTGGTGCTTAATTTCATAAACAGAACTACTTTTTAGTGATTGATGCAAAAATGAATTTTACCATGGAAGCGCTTAAATTAGACATGAAGATTAAGCCATGAAGCCAAGCCGAACCAGCAAAGCGTGGATGCAGGAACACTTAAACGACGAGTTTGTAAAGCTCGCGCAGAAAGAAGGTTATCGCGCGCGTGCCGCTTATAAACTTATCGAGATAGACGACAGGGATAAACTCATTAAGACTGGCATGACTATTGTGGATTTAGGCGCGACGCCAGGCAGTTGGAGCCAAGTTGCTGTTCAGCGTTTAAAAGGACAAGGCCGCGTAATTGCATTAGATATATTGGACATGGTGCCAATTGCGCATGTGGAGTTTATTCAAGGGGATTTTCGCGAAGCGAGCGTATTAAAGATTTTGGAAGAAAAGATAGGAAATGCGCCGGTAGACCTTGTAATTGCGGATATGGCGCCCAATATAAGTGGTGTGAAGGATGTGGATCAAGCTGGCGCGGCATATTTAACCGAGCTGGCGCTGGACTTTAGTCAGCAATGGCTGAAACCAAATGGTAATTTTTTGGTCAAGGTGTTTATCGGAAGCGGATTTGATGAGATTGTAAAAACCATGCGCGGCCAATTTGATAAAGTGGTGACACGTAAGCCAAAAGCCTCGCGCGACCGAAGCAGCGAAGTTTATTTGCTAGGGCTTGGGCGCAAGTAGTATAGTAGTAGTGCATTTACCCAAATTGAATAAAACTGGGTTTAAAAAGGAACAGCATAGTGAATAACATCGTAAAAAGTATTGCCATTTGGATTGCCGTTGCATTGATATTATTAACGGTTTTTAACCAATTTAGCGGCAGCAGCAAAGCTGAAACGCAAATTGTTTACTCGCAATTTATGCAAGAGGTTAAAGATGGTCGTGTCGCAAAAGTGCAAATAGATGGTCGCGTCGTGCATGGCAAAACGCAAGATGGCAAAGATTTCAGCACATACACGCCAAATGATTTATGGATGGTAAGTGATTTGCTCAAGTCCAACGTGGTGGTCGAGGCTAAAGCTGAGCAGCAACGTTCAGTGCTGCTTGAAATGTTCATGTCATGGTTCCCGATGATTTTGTTGATTGGTGTATGGATTTTCTTTATGCGCCAGATGCAGGGCGGCGGCAAGGGCGGTGGGCCATTCTCTTTCGGAAAAAGTAAAGCACGCCAATTAGACGAAAGTAACAATCAAACTACTTTTGCAGATGTTGCAGGTTGCGATGAGGCAAAAGAAGAAGTTTCTGAGCTGGTTGAGTTTTTGCGAGACCCAGGAAAATTTCAAAAACTTGGCGGCCGCATTCCGCGTGGCGTGTTGATGGTGGGTCCTCCAGGCACGGGTAAAACGCTGCTGGCGCGCGCGATTGCAGGCGAAGCAAAAGTGCCTTTCTTTACGATTTCAGGTTCTGATTTTGTTGAAATGTTCGTTGGAGTTGGTGCGTCGCGTGTACGCGATATGTTTGAAACCGCCAAGAAAAACTCACCCTGCATTATATTTATTGATGAGATTGATGCTGTAGGACGCAGTCGTGGCGCAGGGACTGGCGGCGGAAACGATGAGCGTGAACAAACACTCAATCAATTGTTGGTGGAAATGGACGGTTTTGAAGCCAATTCGGGTGTTATCGTGATTGCTGCAACTAACCGTGCAGATGTGTTAGATAAAGCGCTATTGCGCCCTGGACGTTTTGACAGGCAGGTGATGGTGGGCTTGCCTGACATTAAAGGTCGCGAGCAAATTTTATTGGTGCATATGCGTAAAGTGCCAATTGATCCAGATGTGAAAGCTGATATCTTGGCGCGCGGGACCCCGGGCTTTAGCGGTGCAGATTTAGCAAATTTGGTCAATGAAGCGGCCTTATTTGCAGCGAGGCGCAACAAGCGCACGGTGGATATGCAAGACTTTGAAGATGCCAAAGACAAAATTTATATGGGTCCAGAACGCAAATCAATGGTTATGCGTGAGGAAGAGCGCCGCAATACGGCATATCATGAGTCGGGTCATGCGGTTGTGGCAAAGTTATTGCCAAAAGCAGATCCTGTGCATAAAGTAACGATTATGCCACGTGGATGGGCCTTAGGTTTAACTTGGCAGTTACCTGAATTTGACCGCATCAGTAATTACAAAGACAAAATGTTGGAAGAGATTTCCATTTTATTTGGTGGACGTATTGCTGAAGAAGTTTTTATGAATCAAATGTCTACTGGCGCAAGCAACGATTTTGAACGTGCGACCAAGCTGGCGCGCGGCATGGTAACAAAATACGGCATGAGTGATGCGCTTGGCACCATGGTGTATGCGGGAGATGAGCAGGATTCATTTTTTGGTAGCATGAGTTCCAAAACGGTTTCCGAAGCTACGCAACAAAAAGTAGATGCAGAAATTCGGCGTATTTTGGATGAGCAATATGCAACTGCGCGTAAGTTGATAGAAAGCAATAAGGATAAGGTCGAGGCGATGAAAGATGCGCTGATGGAATTTGAAACAATCGATGCCGATCAAATAAATGACATTATGGCAGGGTTGCCTGTGCGCGCGCCAAAACCTAGTCAATCAAAGACTAACCCTACTAGCACCAGCGGCTCATCGGGAGCAGGGGCAACCCCAGCTCCGCAACCTAGCGCTAAAAGCTAAATCAAAAGTAGGTTAGAATAAGGGTTAGTGTCGACTAACCCTTTTTTTATGATATTTCTCTGCGGAAAATTTAGCCTTAATCTCAATCGCCCATGCGTGATGGGTATTGTCAACGTTACGCCGGACTCATTCTCAGATGGTGGGCAATATCAAGCGACAGAAGCCGCAGTAATGCATGCGCTGGATTTGGTTAATCAAGGAGCGGATATTTTGGATGTTGGGGGTGAGTCAACTCGACCAAACGCAACGCCTGTAAGCCTGCAAGAAGAGTTAGATCGCGTAATTCCAGTCATTGAGTGTTTAGCCAAACAGATTAACATACCGATTTCTATTGATACCTACAAACCCCCGGTTATGCAAGCTGCTATTCAAGCGGGCGCTAGCATCGTTAACGATGTGCGTGCGCTACAAGAGGCAGGGGCGATGGAGGTGGTAGCAAATAGTAATGCTGGCGTTTGTTTGATGCATATGCAAGGCACGCCGCAAACGATGCAAGATAACCCGCACTACGAAAACGTAGTGAGCGAGGTGAAAGAATTTTTGGCAGACAGGCTGAAGGCTAGTACCCATGCGGGTATTGGCGCCGAACGGATTTTGCTTGATCCGGGTTTTGGTTTTGGTAAAACGCGCGCGCATAACATCACACTTATTCAGCAACTTGAAAGTTTAACGGAGCTTGGACAACCTTTGTTGGTTGGTTTGTCTCGAAAATCGGTGCTTGGTCAAGTCACTGGCAATGACGTGACTGCGCGGCTTTATGCCAGCATTGCAGCTTCCACTATAGCAGCAATGAAAGGCGCTAAAATACTGCGCGTGCATGATGTAAAAGAAAACGTAGAGGCCCTAAAAGTAGTGAGTGCGATAGATTTGAACAATCATGAGTAGATATGACTAAGCAATATTTTGGTACCGACGGAATACGTGGGCGCGTTGGAGAGCATCCTATTACGCCAGAATTTATATTGCGCTTAGGCTATGCGGCGGGGCGTGTGCTCGCAGCTCAAAGCCCACATATCGTACATCCAGCGGTTTTAATTGGTAAAGATACTCGCATTTCGGGCTATATGTTTGAAGCCGCACTTGAAGCGGGGCTCTCGGCGGCAGGTGTCGATATATTGCTTACCGGACCAATGCCAACACCAGCAGTGGCTTATTTGACGCGACTCTTGGGCGCACAAGCTGGTATTGTGATTTCCGCCTCGCATAATCCTTTTTACGATAACGGCATTAAGTTTTTTTCGGCTGGAGGTACCAAACTAGATGATGAGATTGAACATGCGATAGAAGCTGAATTGGAAAAGCCAATGCAGGTGATGGAGTCAGCACGTCTTGGCAAAGCGCGACGCATAGATGATGCAGGCGCGCGCTACGAGGGTTTTTGTATAAACACGTTTCCGAAACATTTGCGCCTAACTGGCCTGAAAATTGTTCTGGATTGTGCGCATGGCGCAACTTATCACGTTGCACCAAATGTGTTCCAACAGTTAGGAGCAGAAATTATCGCAATTGGCAATCGTCCAGATGGCTTGAATATCAATGAAAATGTTGGATCGACTCACCCAAAAGCCTTGCAGGCAGCAGTTCTTGAGCATCATGCAGATTTAGGTGTAGCTTTTGATGGCGATGGCGATCGTGTCATGATGGTGGACAGTGCTGGCAATTTGTTAGATGGAGACGAGTTGCTTTACATCATTGCCGCTAGTATGCATGCCAATGGCGGTTTAATTGGAGGCGTGGTTGGTACACAGATGACCAATTTGGCCATGGAGCAAGCGCTAGCAAGGCTTGGCGTGCCATTTGAGCGGGCGCAAGTGGGTGACCGTCATGTATTGGCGAAACTGAATGAGAAAAAGTGGAATTTGGGTGGAGAAAACTCTGGGCACATCTTAACGCTGGATATTACAAGTAGCGGCGATGCAATTATTGCTGCTTTGCAGGTACTTAAGGCGTTAATGTTAAGTAAAAAAACGCTGACTGAACTCCGCACACAATTAATTTTGTATCCTCAAGTATTGATTAACATTACGACTAAAACCAAGCTGGATTTGACACTTGAACCGATTCAGCAAGTTGTGAAACATGCAGAAGCTCAGTTAGATGGTGCGGGGCGAGTGCTTTTACGTACTTCTGGTACAGAGTCAAAAATTCGTGTAATGGTAGAAGGTCAAGATGCAGCACTTGTTCAAGCGCTCGCTGAAGATATTGCTAAAGTAGTAAAAGAAGTAAGTCACTAAATTCTTAAAAGTATTCGTAAAAAAAGATTCACGGTACTTTCATAAAATAGTCATAGTCAAATGGCATTGTGGCAAGCTGTTACTAGTGTGATAGAAAGCAGAGATGACTAATAAAGCACGTTTGTATCTAAACCGATTTCATCAATTTGATAGCAAGATATGCATCAAGGTGAATCATACAAGTCAATATTGGATTGTTCGTAATTGGTTTAGGTTGATTAGCCGATTGGGTGACGGTGTGTTTTGGTATGCGCTGATGGCGGCTATTTTGCTAGTGGACAGAAAAAGTGGATTGGTGCCGGTGATACATATGGCGCTCACTGGTTTAACGGCAACATTAATCTACAAATGGCTTAAAGGCAAAACCCTACGTCCACGCCCTTACGAAGTACATCAAGATGTTTGGCTTTCTGGCAAACCTTTAGATAAATTCAGTTTTCCTTCTGGCCACACACTGCATGCCGTGGCATTTTGTGGTGTAACACTTGCATACTATCCAATGCTGGTTTGGCTAGTGATGCCATTTACTGTCATGGTCGGTATGTCTCGTGTGATTTTGGGCTTGCATTACCCAAGTGATGTGCTTGCTGGTGCAATTATTGGTGCATCAATTTCTAGCTTATCGATTGCACTAGTTTTTTAGTGCTCTAAAATGTATTTGGCTTTATGGCCATTGTAATAGTGAATCGGCATCGCATGATCATCTATTAACTCTTCTAAGCAGCGCACCCTCCAAGTAAGCATATGTCCTACATCTCGACTGTCTAGTTCTGGCTCCCAGCTTGGTCTGTGACCAGATAATACTTTATGAAACTCTTGTAATGCATGCTCAGTTTTTGCAATGTAATAATCAAAATGTTGATATTTATTATTTCGCATCGACTGCACCCATCTATTAATTATTTTAGGCAAGCAAACCATACGCAATAATCCATCTGCATAAGCTAATCTTTTAAGGCTGCGCTTAACTACGGTATGGTGATGGCCAAAACAAGGTGCAATAAAATGCATGATGACATCTGTATGCTTTAACAATAATTGGCTTGGTGTGTGAGATATTTTATGCGCAATATGTCCATCCATTGCCCATTCTGAGCCGATGTGCGTAAAAATGCTATCATTCAGCCACATTGCCTCGTGCGCCGGTACAAAATGATTATGTGCAATTACATCCACATACAGGTGACTTGCGTATCCAATGGCAATAGCCATCTCTTCTTCAGTGTCAGCGACACTAATTAGATATTCCGCTTTTTGCCATTGGTGGGTTGTCTTAAATTTTTTTGAAATGACAGCTAAATCTGGCAAACATGCACCTGCCATGACTAACTCTGGAAAGTTCTTAATCGCATTTCTAAAGCGATTGTCTAGCAGCGGCAGTGCACCTAGCAAAGATTGAGCGAAATAAACGTGTGTAAATAACCCCCAAGCATTTGCATCAACAGAGTATAAGCAAAGAGGGAGTATCCAAAATATTGATTTTAAATATTTTTTTTGCATGTGCGTAATTTCTCATGACAATATGAAAATTAAGTGACGAATAAATGAAGTTTTGGTGATATTCCATTTTATGGCCGCAAAACATGTCAATTTCATTAAATTGTCATAAAAAATCACTAATATTAATGTCAACTAACTTGTTGATTAAATTGATAAATGAAAATACTGTTTATTTCTGATGTTTATTTTCCGCGTGTAAATGGCGTCTCTACTTCAATTAAAACTTTTATTAGCCAATTAAAAAAACTAGGTCATCAGGTAAATTTAATTGCGCCAGATTATGGCGTTGTCAGTGATGACGAAAGTTTTATCAAACGTGTCCCCGCGCGTAGTATTTATTTTGACCCAGAAGATAAACTCATGAAATATACCGCTGGGCTTCACTTAATGGCTGAGTTGAAAAATGAAAAATATGATCTTATTCATATTCACACACCATTTGTTGCGCATTATTTGGGCATAAAGCTTTCTACATTGCTCAACATACCTTGCGTAGAAACTTACCACACGTTTTTTGAAGATTATTTGCATCATTATCTGCCATGGATTCCTAAAAGTATTGCGCGTGGACTAGCACGCAAAGTTTCTAAAATGCAGTGCAATGCTGCAAATGCAATTGTCGCGCCCTCACAGCCTATGTTAGACGTGCTTCGTGGCTACGGCGTTACTGTAAAGGCCGAAGTCATTCCAACCGGTTTACAAGAAGCAAGTTTCAACCTTGCTGATGGCAATGCATTTAGAAATAAATATCATATTCCCGCTAATAGATTGATGTTGCTTTATGTTGGGCGAGTGGCATTTGAAAAGAATATTGATTTTTTACTACACATGACCAAGTGCTTAATAGAACAACATCCAGAAGTGTTGCTGGTTGTAGCGGGTGAGGGACCAGCTGAAACATCATTGCACGATTTAAGCAAGAAACTAAACTTAGTCAACAATGTTCAGTTTATCGGCTATTTGGATCGAGAGACCGAACTTAATGCTTGTTATCAAGCTGCAGATATATTTGTGTTTGCATCTAAGAGTGAAACGCAAGGGCTGGTTTTAATTGAAGCGATGGCTCAAGGTACACCAGTGGTGGCGATTGCAGAGTTAGGAACCGCTTCAATATTGATCGAAGGACAAGGTGCGATGATTGCGCCAGATGATGTGACGGCTTTTGCAGAAAAAGTAGATTTTTTGATTGCAAACCCTAAACTTCGTCAGGCGCTTGGCAAAAAGGCAAAAGAATATGTGGTAGGTGCTTGGATGGCAAGTATTCAAGCAGAGCGCATGGCGGCGTTTTACAATAAAGTAAGGGAAAAGATCGTCTAAAAAAGAATAATATTTTTTATTTATTCAGCATCAATTGTGCCTAGATATGCTATAAATAAGCCATGTATGAAAAGACTATAATTGACGCAGAGTCGCTGCTCGCAGCGATTGATTTAGGTTCTAACAGCTTTCGCATGGAGATTGGGCGTTATAATGGTGGTCAAATACAACGCGTTGATTATATTAAAGAAACTGTTCGCCAAGGCGGCGACTTAGATGAAGATAGAAATTTAAAACCTGAGGCAATCGAACGCGGTGTTAAATGCTTGGCGCGTTTTGGCGAGCGTATCAAAGGTTTTCCTAAAGTGCATGTGCGTGCTGTAGCAACACAAACATTACGGGAAGCAAGAAATCGCGATTACTTTATAGACTTGGCGCGCAAAGCACTAGGTTACGATGTAGAAATAATTTCCGGCGTTGAAGAAGCCCGTCTAATCTATCAAGGCGTGAGCCGTTTTTTGCCACAATCTAACGAGCGTAGACTAGTTATTGATATTGGTGGTAGATCTACAGAGTTTATTTTAGGTCAGCGTTTTGACGCACAGACAACAGACTCTCTACGAGTTGGCTCAGTTGCTTGGTCGCTTAAATATTTTCCTGATGGCGAGCTCACAGAGCAACATTTTTATCGAGCAGAAATTGCTGCAGAATCATTTCTAGACTCTGTTGCGCATATTTATCATCGTGAATATTGGGATGTTGCTTACGGTGCATCTGGCACCATTGGCGCTATTGCGGACATTCTCGTTTTACATGGATACAAGGAAGGCCAGGTGACTAAAAAGGCCTTAGATTGGCTACGCGCAGAGCTTGTGCACGCTAAACATGTAGATCGCTTGCGTATTGCAGGTTTACGTGATGACCGCAAGGCTGTAATAGGTGGAGGGCTAAGCATATTACTGGCTGTGTTCGATATATTAAAAATTGATACACTACAGGTCGCTCGGGGCGCTTTGCGACATGGCTTGCTTTATGACATGGTCGGCGAAGGCATTGATGATATTCACGATATGCGTGATTCTTCAGTGATGCTTTTAGCGAAGCGTTTTTCTGTAGATTCAGGGCAAGCAGCACTCGTAAAGTTTACCGCTATCTATTTATTTGATACCTTAGCCAGCGATTTAGAACTAGATGAAACTGAAGTGGTTATACTCAAGCAAATGCTTAGCTGGGCTGCGCAATGTCACGAACTTGGTTGTGTAGTATCACATACAGAATCGCATAGGCACGGTGCGTATATCCTTGATAATGCTGAATTGATGGGTTTTTCACAAAGTGAACTTCATCAATTGAGTTTATTAGTATTAGGACATCATGGCAAAATCAAGAAGCTTGATTTGCATACAAAAGATTTAGGATTTATTGTGACGTTGGCTTGCTTAAGGCTGGCGGTGATTCTTTGTCATTCGCGAAATAAGCCTGAACTCAAAGAAATCGGTCTTCACCTACATGAAAATTCTATTCAGCTTAACGTCACAGAAAATTGGCTACGCAGATTCCCGCAGACCGCCTATTTGTTAGAGGAAGAAGTGATTTCGTGGCAAAAGACAAATTGGAGCTTAATGATTGCAATATCAAGGGCTTAGCGAACACAATAAGCTTGCAATTTATTTTTAACAGTATAAACTGTTTATACCGTTAATATGGAGGATAAAACGATGTCTAAGATTTCAGCGATGCAAGCAGAAGCGCTAGGTTTGAAAGTGGTTATGCCTGTAGCACCAGCAAAAGTTGCAACAAAAAAACCAGCGGTAAAAAAAGTGGTGTCAGCTAAAAAAGTGGTTGCTAGTTCTCAAACTGCAAAAGCAAAGCCTGTTGTGGCCAAAAAAGCGGCAGTAAAAAAAGTGGCTCCCGCTAAACCAGCAATCGTAAAGTCGCCAGTTGCAAAATCAAAATCAGTACTTGCTAAAAAACCTACGACCAAAGCAAAGCCAATGGATAAATTAAAATCACTAAAAGTTAAAATGGAGCGTGACAGTTTTACCATGCCTAAAGATGAGTATGCTCAACTTGCTTTGCTAAAAGCACGTTTGGCTTCATTGGGTCAACCGGCCAAAAAGAGTGAATTATTGAGGGCTGGCATTAAGTTGCTAGTAACGATGAGTGATAACACGCTCAAAACTACACTGGCAAAAGTACCCGTGATCAAAACTGGCCGCCCAAAAAAGAAATAATTTTAAAGTAGGCTAGGAGTTTGCACTACGTGCAGTTTATAAGCTTGGTTTTTGTCACTTGTTGTGCGCTTAAACCACCAAACTGCACCTTTTTTTATGCTAATTTCTATGGCATTTTGAGGCAATTTTTGCGGCAAACTTAATAACTGTGCAGCAAGCAAGCCTAACCAAGGTTGGTGGCCAATAATCAATAAATTCTGAGAATTTGATTTTCTGTGCGCAATGGAGTTTAAGCTCAGCAATATAGACGCCAATTTTGCTTCTGGTGCTAGTTCTTCCATTACCAAATACTCTCGGTTTAACGATTGCGCGGTTTGCTCTGCTCTGAGTGCTTGACTACAAATGATGTTTGTTTCCATTGGTAAATTACTATTTAACCATTTCGCCATCTTACGCGCTTGCTGTATGCCTTTGAGGCTTAGCGGTCGTGCCATGTCATTGTCATTTGACAAGTTTGTGTTTGCGTCGGCGTGCCGCCAAAGTAATAAATTTTGATTACCAATCATTAACACTAGCGATGTAATTGCATTAAGTGTGTTTGTGCTGAGTATGGCTTGGAAAGTAGCGGCATGTTTCTTATAGTTTGACTTTTTACACTTTGATATTGACCATTTTCAGTCAACGTCCAGGCGTCCATGTTGTCTAGCAAATAGGGCGTTAAACATTCTGCTACAACGCGTTTTTGCATTGCTAGGTCTAAAATAGGCCAAGCAACTTCAACACGCCGCATCATGTTGCGGCTCATCCAGTCAGCACTTGCCAGCCATAGTTTGACGTTGCCATTAATTTCGAAATAAAAAGCCCTGGAATGCTCTAAAAAACGTCCAATAACGGATCGAACGCGAATTCTATTTTCTAATCCTGCCATGCCTACTGGTAAGATGCATGCGCCCCTTACGATTAAATCAATTTCAGCCCCTTTTTTTGCAGCTTCTATTAATGCGTTCACTAATGCTTCATCTGTAAGTGAGTTCATTTTTGCAATAATTTTGGATGGTGTGCCTTTCGCGGCGGCATTGCCAACTGCGCGTATGTTTTTAAGCATTGCTGCATGCAGATTAAACGGCGCCACGAGCAGTTTACGCATTGTTGGAAGTGGTAACTGACTTGTGAGATGTCTAAACAAGTCCTCCATCTCGCGGGTAAGCGTGGGATCTGCGGTTAGCATGCAAACATCAGTATAAAGTTTAGCTGTGCGTGGATTATAGTTTCCAGTAGAAAGGTGACCGTAACGCTTAATCACGCGGCCTTCGCGGCGCATAATCAGTAACATTTTGGCATGCGTTTTAAGTCCAACGATACCATATACGACTTGTGCGCCAATGGATTCAAGCGACTCAGCCCAGTTAATGTTGGCTTCTTCATCAAACCGCGCTTTAAGTTCTACTACAACCAGCACTTCTTTGCCTCGACGCACTGCTTCTTGCAATAGGGTTAACATTCTTCTGTCTGAACCCGTTCGGTAAATCGTTTGACGAATAGCCAATACATTGTCATCGTAAACGGCCTCTTTCAGCAATTGAAGGACCGCTTCAAAGCTCTCATAAGGCTGATGTATCAATACATCTTTTTGCTTTAGTTGTGTAAAAAGACACTCTTTAGGGTTGAGTGAGCTTGACCAAGCAGGCGTGTATGGCGGGAAAGCAAGCTCTGCACCGCTAGCTAAGTCGGGCAATTGTATCAATCGGCCTAAATTCACTGGACCATTAACTCGATATAAAGCCGATTCTGGCAATGCAAACTGCTCTAGTAAAAAGTCTGCAAGCATTTCATTACAGTCTTGAGAAACTTCAAGTCGGACTGCGTCTCCATAAGCACGGTGCGCTAACTCTTCACGTAATGCAGCGCGCAAGTTGATTACATCATCCTCATCAACGGAAAGCTCAGAGTTACGCGTAACACGAAATTGAGAGAAGTTGAGTATTTTCGCACCATTAAATAAATCTTCTAAATGTGCTCGAATGATACTAGTCAGTGAAACAAAACTTTGGTGCCCAGCACTTAAATTGTCTGGTAATTTTACTATGCGTGGTAATACACGAGGTACGCGCACAATCGCAATAACGTGTTTTTGCGACTTCTCTACGGTTAAATTTTTGTTTTCGAGTTGCACAATAAAATTAAGTGCTTTATTGGCGACTTGAGGAAAAGGATGAGAAGGATCTAGCGCTACAGGCAATAGGAGCGGGCGTACGTCAGAATTAAAGTACTTGGCCACCCAGCGCTTTTGTTCTGGCGAACGTAAGTGACCAGAAACCAGTTCTACGCCTGCTTTTGCTAAAGCTGGCATTAACTCTTGCTCAAATAAATTATACTGTTGAGCGACTAAATCGTGCGCTTTGGCAGATGCATTTTCATAAGTCTTAACAGTAAAAGCACCGGATTTCGTGTTGCTTTGCATCGCCTCAAGCTGCTGTGCCATGCGTACTTCGAAAAATTCATCTAAATTTAGAGCGACGATACATAAGAACCGCAATCGTTCTAAGAGAGGATAATCTTCGCGTTGTGCAAGCGAGAGCACGCGCTCGTTAAAGCTTAATATGCTAATGTCACGGTCTAGCAATGACTTTTGAATGTTTTTTATCACTTAAATTGACATACTTTAAACGCGACTTGTTTTAAATCTCATCTTTTGTGTGTCGCACATCACGACCATCAACAATGTAAATAACTTGTTCAGCCATATTTTTAGCGTGGTCACCGAGACGCTCTACCGCACGAGCAATTACAATGACGTCTAACGCGGTAGTAATTGAACGCGGATCTTCCATCATATAGGTAATCAGTTTTCTAACAATACCTTTAAACTCAATGTCCACACTTTCGTCAGCAATGATGACTTCTCTAGCTTCTGCTGTGTCTAATCTGGCAAAAGCATCGAGTGCACGTCTCAGTTGCGAGGTGGCAGCTTTAGAAAGATTTCTAAGGTCTGTCGCACCCTTTAATATTGTTAGCTCAATACGAGAGTTTGAGTCGTTATTTTGAATACGGCGAATACTTTTAGCCATTTTCTTAATCTCGTCGCCAGAACGTTCGAGATCAGTCACCATTTTGCTAACGCCCATGATTAAGCGTAAATCCGAGGCCGCAGGTTGACGTTGCGCGATAATGTGCACACAATCATCATCGATGACTTTTTCCATTGCATTCACTTCGCGATCATTTTCTATCACACTGAGTACATTGACATTGCTGTTGTTCGCATATGCTTTTGTAATCGCGTTAATTTGTGCTTCAACAAGACCACCCATTTGCAACACGCTACTGCGCAAGCGTTCTAGGTCTTCATCAAATTTACTGGAAAGGTGGGCTTCGTTCATTTTTTCTCCAAGCTTTAGCTAATTCTGCCAGTAATGTAATCTTCTGTACGCTTGTCATTTGGTTTAACAAAAATGTCACCAGTATTGTTAAATTCAATGAGATCGCCCAAATACATATAAGCGGTGAAATCGGATACGCGCGCCGCTTGTTGCATATTATGCGTAACGATGACAATCGTATACTCATTTTTCAATTCGTGTATCAACTCTTCAACGCGCATGGTCGATATTGGGTCAAGTGCGGAGCAGGGTTCGTCGAGTAATAGCACATCAGGTTTGACAGCTACGCAGCGTGCGATGCATAAACGTTGCTGTTGACCACCAGACAAACTTGAGCCGCTTTGGTGCAGCTTGTCTTTCACCTCACCCCATAGTGCCGCCTTCTGCAACGACCATTCTACGCGGTCATCCATTTCGCGTTTAGATAGATTTTCATATAACTTTACCCCAAAGGCAATATTATCGTAAATCGACATTGGAAAAGGTGTCGGTTTTTGGAAAACCATACCCACTCTGGCACGCAACAAGTTTAAATCTTGCTCTTTTGAGTGAATATCTTCACCATCAAGTAGAATTTTTCCCTCAACTCTTAGTTTTGGGTAAAGCTCATACATGCGATTGAAAGTGCGCAATAGCGTTGACTTTCCGCAACCGGAGGGTCCGATGAAGGCCGTCACTTTGCTTGCTGGGATGTTGAGATTAACATCTTTAAGCGCATGAAATTTACCATAGAAAAAATTAAGGTTTTCTGTTTTGATTTTGGGCTGAATAACTTCAGTAGACATAAACAATCCTAATATTAACTTTGTGATTGCTCCGGACGGAAAACCGTACGGGCTAAAATGTTGAGACCTAGTACAAATAGGGTAATAAGCAAAGCGCCTGCCCAAGCAAGATGTTGCCAGTCTTCATAAGGGCTCATGGCAAACTGGAATATCACGACAGCCAAGCTGGCAATGGGTTTGCCCATATCGGTGCTCCAGAACTGATTGTTCAAAGCAGTAAATAATAATGGCGCTGTTTCGCCACTGATGCGCGCAACTGCGAGAAGCAGGCCCGTTAAAATACCTGCTTTGGCAGAACGGTAAATAATAGTGACTACAACTTTCCAGTATGGCGCACCCAATGCAGCCGCCGCCTCGCGTAGCGCGTTTGGCACTAGCAACATCATATTTTCAGTTGTTCTAACAACGACTGGAATGACAATAAGCGATAGTGCAATCGCGCCAGCCCAGCCAGAAAAGTGACCAACTCTATGAACCGCAATTTCGTAGACAAAAAGACCAATCACAATAGAAGGTGCGGATAGCAAAATATCGTTAATGAATCGCGTTGCAGGGGCTAACCAGCCAGTTCTGCCATATTCTGCCAGATAAGTGCCTGCAAGAATGCCTATTGGCGTGCCGATCAGCGTTGCTACTAGCACCATATATAAACTACCCATAATGGCGTTTAGAAGGCCACCTGCACTTCCTGGCGGGGGCGTCATTTTTGTAAAAACATCGACGCTCAAATATTGAAAGCCATTGCTAAACAAAGTCCATAATATCCATACTAAAAAACTTAGCGCAAATACCAGCGTTAACGAAGACAAAACAAGTGTGATGGCATTCGCAAGTTTACGCTTTTTGTAGAGACTGTTATCAAATTGCTTCATGACTGTTTCCCTTCGCGCATTGACAGCTTCATTAAAAGCAACTTAGCCATGGCGAGCACCAAAAATGTAATGAAGAACAATGTTAAGCCTAAGGTAATAAGCGATGAGGTATAAATATCGCCTACCGCTTCAGTAAACTCGTTTGCTAAAGCAGATGAGATGGTGTTTCCTGGCATCATCAGCGAAGCAGAAAGCTCATGTGCATTACCAATCACAAATGTGACTGCCATTGTTTCTCCTAATGCGCGACCAAGTCCAAGCATCACGCCACCTATAACACCAGTTTTTGTATAAGGTAAAACGACATTCCAGATGACTTCCCAAGTTGTGGCGCCAAGGCTGTAGGCTGATTCTTTAAGCATTGGTGGGACAATTTCGAAAACATCGCGCATAACTGAAGTAGTAAACGGTATCACCATAATAGATAAGATAAAGGCGGCAGTAAACATGCCAATCCCCATCGGAGGGCCTTGAAATAGTTGTCCTATTAAGGGCAAAGCGCCTAAATTGTCATTAATCCAAGGTTGCAGATGATCGGCATAAATAGGCGCAAAAACAAACAAGCCCCACATGCCATAGATGATACTTGGAATGCCTGCAAGCAGCTCAATAGCCACGCCAATAGGGCGCTTTAGCCACACGGGAGAAAGTTCAGTAATAAAAATTGCAATACCGAAACTGACTGGAACACCAATTAACATGGCAATTAATGCCGTTACAAGTGTGCCATATATAGGCACCAAGCCACCAAAATTGACTTGAACAGGATCCCAAGCATCGTGGATAAAAAACCCTGGACCAAAGTGTTTGAGCGCGGGCCAGCTACCAATGAACAAGGTAACAATAATCCCAAGTAACAAAATAAAAACCAGAAATGCAAAGAACTTTGTTGTGTGATGAAATAGGCTATCCAGTACAGCGCCCATATCTTTTGGTTTTAGCGTGTTTGACAATTTGCGAGTTCCCTGAGTTGTTGCTTTATCTGCGTCTAGTAAGGCTGAGAGAGGTTTTCCTCTCTCAGTATTTCCTACCGTGACTATTTCATCATTATAAGATGTCATTTGCAAGTCAACTAAGATGACATTTGCAATGTCAAATGTTAATTATTGCGTCCAGATTGCGGCTCCATCTTTGCTCTTGATGTTGTTTTTCCAGCTTGTCTGAATTAATGTGACTACTGAGGCTGGCATTGGCACGTAATCAAGAGCTTTTGCAGAAAGTGCGCCACTCTTGTAAGCGTAATCAAAGAATTTTAATACTTCTTTAGCGTTTTCTGGCTTGTCTTGTGATTTGTGCATCAAGATAAAGCTTGCACCAGTAATTGGCCAAGACGCTTTGCCAGGCTCATTAGTCAAAATTTCATAAAAGCCAGGTGCTTTATCCCATTCTGCATATTGCGCAGCCGATTGAAAGCTTTCGATGCTTGGTTTAACAAACTCACCATCACGGTTTTGCAAGCTTACGGTAGGTAAATTGTTTTGTTTAGCAAATGCATATTCTACATAACCAATAGCGCCTTTAATGCGTTGTGCGTATGAAGCGACACCCTCATTACCCTTACCACCTAAGCCTGTTGGCCAAGCAACTGAAGTATCAGCGCCTACTTTATCAGCCCACTCTTTGCTTACTTTGCCTAAGTAGTTGGTAAATACAAATGATGTGCCTGAACCGTCAGAACGATGCACTACGGTAATGGCTGAGTCTGGTAAAGCTAAGTTCGGGTTAAGTGCTTTAATTGCTGGGTCGTTCCATTTAGTGATTTTTTTCAAATAAATATTGGCGAGCACTTCACCACTGAGGCGCATTTCGCCATCAGTAACGCCAGGTACGTTAACTACAGGAACAACACCACCAACAATCGCTGGGAACTGTGTAAGACCTGCTTTTTCCAACTCTTCTGGTTTTAATGGTTTGTCAGATGCGCCGAAATCAACTGTTTTGTTGGTGATTTGTTTGATGCCACCACCAGAACCGATAGATTGGTAATTTAATTTAACGCCAGTTTTAACGTTGTATGACTCAGCCCATTTAGCGTAAATCGGGTATGGGAATGTAGCTCCAGCACCAGTAATATCGACAGCGAATGACGATGTTGCAATAGTTAGCCCAACAGCAAATATAGAAGCTACGCTTAATGATTTTACAAACTTAGTTTGCATTGAAATCTCCAAAATTAATAAATTACTGCTTATGCAGCAAGCACATTAACGTTATATTGTTAATCTAGACTACGCATTTCAATGAAGATTTTATAAAAGATTTATGACATTAATGTGACAACCAACAAATGACATTTAATTTTCTTTTCAAAACTGATGCATATAAAACGCATTACAATACCTACCTTAAACTCTAAACTTGGCGTTTTCTTGATCTGTTTAGCCTTGGATTATGAATATTCACAATTTTGTAACTAAACTTTGTTGAAATGACAGTGGATATTTTTTAAAAGGTATGTAATGGGTACGATAGTGAAAAATAAAATTGCGACTGAATTTTTGGGCACAGCCTTATTGCTAGCCATTGTCACTGGCTCAGGCATTATGGGAGAGGCATTGGGCGCAGGCAATGCGGCGGTGGCTTTGCTTGGTAATAGCATCGCCACGGGTTGTGGCTTGTTTGTACTCATTACCTTGCTTGGCCCAATTTCAGGAGCGCATTTTAATCCTGCAGTGAGCCTAATGTTTTGGCGTTCTGGCACACTTCAAACACAAACACTATTTGCATATTTGGCTGCACAATTTAGCGGTGCAATCGCTGGCGTTTGGTTAACTCATTTTATTTTTGGCTTACAAATTTTGCAAACCTCTGTTAAGTCCAGAACAGGCAGTGGCGTATGGTTAAGTGAGTTTATATCTACATTAATATTGTTGGCAGTCATTCGCTTGGGACTTAAATATGCAGGTGAAAAAATTGCGTTGTTAGTCGCCATGACCGTGACGGCGGGCTACTGGTTTACATCCTCTACTTTTTTTGCCAATCCTGCGGTGACAATTGCGCGTAGCTTGACGAATACTTTTGTAGGTATTGCACCGATAGATGTTGCTGGCTTTGTACTGGCGCAAATTGCGGCAGTTTTTTTTATTTCTATGGGAATAAAAAAATGAACATTCTATTTTTATGCACTGGCAATTCCTGCCGTTCCATTTTGGCAGAGGCCACATTTAATGCACTTGCACCAAAGGGCATGCGTGCTATGAGCGCAGGCAGCAAACCTACTGGCGAGGTGCACCCACGCTCAATTGCGCTCCTCAAAAGCAAAGGCATTGCAACGGAAGGGTATAACAGCAAATCTTGGGATAATTTGCCTATCGTTCCCGATATTGTGATTACCGTGTGTGGCAATGCAGCGGGTGAAACATGCCCCGCTTATATTGGCAATGTGGTGCGTGCACATTGGGGGGTTGAGGACCCGGCCAAAGCCACTGGCACCGATGAAGAAATTGACGCTAGCTTTGAGCACGCTTACAAAATTTTGCGTAAGCGTATAGAGGCTTTTTTAGCGTTACCTTTAGATGTGTTATTAATGGATAAAGCGCGTTTAAAAGTTGCCTTGGATGAGATAGGTACTATCTAAATTCAACATTCCCTTTCAGGTATAATGATGGTTTTTAAAGCTTAAGCCATTATGGAAGCCGAACAACTCAATATTATCGCCAATCGTTTAAATGATTTAAACGAACGCCAATTGTCCCTTCGGGGGTATCTTTGACTTTGAAAATAAGGCGCAACGTTTGGAAGAAGTCAATGGTCTGCTAGAGGACCCCAAGATATGGGATAACGCAGAAAAAGCGCAAAAATTAGGCAAGGAAAAGCGCGAGTTGGAACAGGTAGTTAACTCCCTAAAAACACTTGAAACTGGCATTAGCGATGGCCAAGAGCTGTTCGAAATGGCGCGGGAAGAGAATGACGAAGATACCTTAATCAGTGTGGATGCCGATTCTAAAGCACTTGAAAAGCGTATTGAGGAAATGGAATTCAGGCGCATGTTCTCTGGACCGATGGATACCAATAACTGCTTTATCGAGTTTCAATCTGGCTCTGGTGGCACCGAGGCGCAAGATTGGGCGGCTATGCTCTTGCGAATGTATTTACGTTATTGTGAGCGCAAAGGCTTTAAGGTTGAAGTGCTAGAAGAGTCTGATGGCGATGTGGCAGGAATCAAAGGTGCTTCTATCAAAGTCACAGGTGACTACGCATTTGGTACCCTAAGAACCGAAAATGGCGTACACCGCTTGGTGCGAAAATCTCCCTTTGATAGCAACGCCAAGCGCCATACCAGTTTTGCCAGCGTGCAAGTATTCCCTGAAGTTGACGATTCGATTGAGATTGAGATTAACCCAGCCGATTTGCGCATTGATACCTATCGCGCGAGTGGGGCAGGTGGTCAGCATATCAATAAAACAGATTCCGCCGTACGTATTACGCACATTCCGACTGGGGTGGTAGTGCAATGCCAAAATGACCGTTCGCAACATCGCAACAAAGATGAAGCGATGAATATGCTAAAAGGCGCACTTTACAACCTAGAACTCAGCAAACGTAACGAGGAAAAACAAGCTTTAGAGGATGCTAAGACTGATATTGGTTGGGGACACCAAATCCGCAGTTATGTGCTTGATCAAGGACGTATTAAAGACTTACGTACCAATGTGGAAATTGGTAATACGCAAGGCGTTCTTGATGGTGATTTAGACCCCTTTATCCAAGTGAGCTTGAAGCAAGGTATTTAGTTAGCCTGTGTTTCTTAGTCCCGCGGCAATACCATTAATGGTAAGTTGTATCGCAAGTTTGAGTTTTTCATCGGTTTCCCCATTTCTAAAGCGTTGAATCATTTCTACTTGTAAGTGATTTAGTGGGTCTAAATAAGGTAAGCGGTTACGGATGGAATTGGCTAGCGTCGGGTTCGCACTTAGCCGCTC
>JBJXDT010000045.1:0-6724 GCA_046153505.1 Methylophilaceae bacterium
TAATTTATACAGTATTGCCTGAATAGGGCTTACAGGCTGGGCTGAAGAGGTAAGATATGATGCAATCCACTAATAATTCTTTGAAATTCCCTGTAGATTTCCCTGTTAATGGGAATTTAATATGGAGAAGGGTTAGCAGCAGACTCGTTCCACCGCCAAAAAATTAACTTAATAAAAAAGCACCCGTAGGGTGCTTTTTTATTAAGTATTCTATTTCATTAGTAGGCCTGTTGAGGCATCGTTAACCTGAATTTTTCAATGCGGTAACGCAGCATATCTCGTGAAAGACCTAAAATCTTTGCTGTCTTAGAGACATTCCAATCAGTTTTTTCAAGTGTTCTTTTTAATAACTCTTGCTCATCTTCTGTCACCTTTGAAACTGGTTTTGCCATATTAGGTACCCTGCGATCCAATACAGCACCATTCCAGTTTTCAATCTGCAAACTTGGGCATATCGTCAGTTGATCAGCGTCAATCTCATTTTCTTGCGCAAGTAACACGCACTGCTCTAACATATTGCGCATTTCTCTAACGTTACCTGGCCAACCATAACTTAATAATAACTCTTGCGCCTTTGGTGTGAATTTTAGGCCTTTTTTGCCATAATGTTTGCCATGGGTTTGCAGGAAATGCTCAGCAAGTTGCAAAATATCGTTACCCAATGAGCGCAATGGAGGCGGCGATATCGTAATTACTCTCAGACGGAAAAATAAATCACTGCGGAAACGACCTTCTTTGACCATTTTTTCTAAATCTTGATTTGTTGCACTAATAATACGAATATTCACCTTGCGCTCGCGCACGCTACCAATACGACGTACTGATTTTTCTTCTAGCAATTTCAATAACTTAGCTTGAATACTCAAATCCACTTCGCCAATTTCATCCAAGAATAAAGTGCCGCCTTCTGCAGCCTCTACCAAACCAATCCGACGCTCTTTAGCATCCGTAAATGCGCCTTTTTCATGCCCAAATAACTCCGACTCAAGCAAGTTAGCAGGTAATGAAGCGCAATTAATTTCAATGAAAGGCTGGTTGCTACGCATACCATCAAAATGCAACGCGCGAGCAAGCAATTCCTTGCCTGTACCAGTCTCGCCATTAATCAAAATAGCAGGCAAGCTACTATCTTTAATTTGTTTCTCTACATCTAGCACTTGCCTGATTTTAGATTTCATCGCTTGCATTGGCGTAGAATCACCAATAATCGCATCTAACGAAGCCCCACGTGCTTGGCGACGATTCATTACAGACATAGTTTTTTCGACTTGCGCTTGGCCAAGTAGATTATCTAGTACCACTTTAAGCTCAGCGAGCGATACTGGCTTACCAACGTAATCGTTAGCTCCTGCCTTCATCGCATCGACTGCAATATCAATGTTACCCTCGCCTGTCATCATGACAATCTTAAGTTCAGGATCAATCTGTTTAGCTGCATTAATTACATCAATACCATTTTTTCCAGGTAGCATATAATCTGTAAGCAACACATCAGGGCGCAACTCTTCAAGCCGCTTTAAGCCATCCTCTGCAGAATATGCAACATGTGTTTCCCACTGATAGCGCTCAAGATAAAGTCTAATGTTATCGGCTAATAGCGTATCGTCATCAATAATTAAAATGGAGTTATTGCTCATTTTTTCCCTTAATTCATACTGAAGCGCAAGCAGGCTTGTGTGCCCAGTCCTGGCTTACTATGTAAAATGATATTACCTCCAAAGCGCTCCATGATGCGTTTCACAAGGGCAATGCCCAAGCCTACGCCATTATGTTTTGTTGTATAGAATGGTTTATATGCAAGCTCTATCTGCATTGGCGTCATACCAGCACCAGTATCGCTCACAAGCAAATCAATATAATTACTCTTAAGTGAAGGCTGCAACTCAACACGTAGCTTGCCGCCATTTGGCATTGCTTCAATCGCATTACCAATTACACTCGCCAAAGCTTGATTTACCAAAGCACGATTGCCCGCAACTAACGGCAACTCAGCTACTGGCAGTACTAACTCTGTTTCAATCCTGTTTTGCTTTAATTGCATTTCAAAATTTGGTAAAAATTCTTCTATCATAGGTACTAAGCTAATTTCTTGACGCTCACCAGAAACTGGGCGAGAAAACACCAGCAGTTCACGTATCCACTTACCTAAGCGATCCACTTGGCCGATAATATCCTGCGCACTCTTGCGAGCATCTTGTGGGTCTGCATCTAGTGCCAGCTCTGCACTAGAACGAATTGCTGCAAGTGGGTTACGAATACTATGGGCGACAGAGGCAGACATCTCACCAATAACACACAATGTTTGCGCTTCTCCCAAACGTTCTTGCTGTTCTTTAATTGCGACATCTGCGCGACGGAATATCCAGAATGGGGCAATGTAGAGAAATAAAGCTGCCAAAGTTATACTTGTCCAAATGAGCTGTTTACCATGGTGAATGGCTTGTAACAAACTTTGTGGTTGTTTATAAATTTGCACTACTGCAACAACATCACCAGAAGCATCCGTCAACGGAATATAGCTCTCAAAGTAAGGGGTGCCCGATGCTGCGACAAAATGTTGTTCAGATTTATGTGAATTACCGCCGAAATAATCATTTGCCAAGGCAGCGCGACGTGCTAAAACAGTATCCATATCTTTGGCATCGCCGCCAATTTTTCCAATAAGCGAAGGATTCGTCGACCAAACAACCACTCTGTCACGCGTATATACATTGGCCATCAGCAAGTCAGGTAATGCTCTAATATGGTCAAAAAACTGATTGCGCACATCAGCAGCTTGCTTAGCATTCATGCCTATTTTTGAAAGATCAGTACGCTGGTCAAGAACTTGTCCTAGATTCGCTTGCGAACCTAGACGAAATGCATCCGCCTCTACGTTATTAACACTCTCGACAAACTGAGTGGTCAAAACAACGTCGTAATCCATGATTTCGCGGGTAAGATAATGTGAAAGAACTGAACCAAAAATGCCACAGAAAGTAACAACTGTCACGACACCAATGATTGAAAACCAAGGTACATATTCCAAACGTAACAATGCGCCAGGCTTAGCCATTTTTGGCAGCTGCAATCTGACGGCTCTACTTGCCAAATCAAAAAAACTAATGCTTGGTTTAGAATACATATTTCCCCCGAAATAAATTTGCAAAACACCCACTAAATACACTTACTTTAGATTTGACTTACCTAGCATAGTAACGCCACAATCCGCTCAGACTTTAAGTAAAACTAGACTTTCTTTTTACTATTAAAGCCTCGTATCCATGGGTGTACTATAGGGGTATTGGCGGGTAACTACTATGGGGTAAAACCCTACATTTTGGGGACTATATAGCCCCCATTTTTGGGGAAAATCAGTATCGATAAAACTGCCTAAAACCCTTGCTATTGTTGGCTTATAAGACATCTTACCTTAAAATGACATTAGCCCGTTCGGGCTAATGTTTGGGGAAAATTCTACCTTAGTTTAATTAAAAAATTTCACTGAGTTTCCGTGCTAATATTTACTTTTTTAACTAAGAAATTTTCACTTTCAAATCCAAGTTCAACTTTTGCTTTTCCACCCGTCGGGCAACAATCTTTATCGCCAGATTTAAATAAATTTACTTCAGTGCTCATAGACTCTAAATCTGGCCAAACTGGCTGCCTAATCGAAGTGCCTTTTGGGAGTTGTTTCGATAATTTTGGTAGCCAACTTTTTGCGTCTATTGGCATCCAATGGTCTGTATGCCACAAGTAATAATTTGTTGACTCAACACCATCAGCATTGGTCGAGGTCATACTCATAAGCCGATCCTCACCAGTAACAATAACAAGAGGATCTTTGTAAACAGTTGTCGATGGATCCATACGCACCACAAGTGGCTTCGCCTCTTTAGTGTAAGCACGATTAGCAAAGACCACCCATGCATGTTGATCACAAGACTGCTCATCATGGCCTAGGCAATATTGCGTCTGATACATATCAATTAAATCAATGGTTACTAGCCATCTAGCACGCAGTATATGGCAATTACTCCATTGCTTTCCAAGGCCGAAAGTAATTTCACCGACTTCTACACAGTGCTCTTGCACACCTTCAAAAAGTACATTGCCAGGACTCAGCTTAACAGGGTCATCCTCTGCAGCTTGCACCTTAAAAGAAATCAATATAGCAAGAAAAAATGTAGTCCAGAATTGTTTCATTAAAATCCTTGTGGAAATTTGCAGCTAAAGTAATGCTAGTGTGCTTTTACTTGTTGCAGATACTCTTGTGCAGGAATATACCCTTGTTGAGCGGCACTTGCTAGCCATTTAGATGCTTCTTGTTTGTTTTTTGCAACGCCCTTGCCCTCTGCGTAACTCACGCCTAGATAATACTCACCAACTGGGCTACCTAATTTAGCTGCTTGCTTAAACCATTGCAATGCCTCTGTGTCATCCTGATGAACACCAAGTCCTTCAAGATACATTACACCTAGATTAGCTTGTGCTTCTGCATTCCCTTGCTCTGCCGATTTACGTATCCACCAAGCACCTTCTATTTCATCGCGCTCTACGCCTTCGCCATCACGAAACATTTCACCTAAACTGGATTGTGCTTGTGGTTCGTTCTTTAATGCGGCACTACGAAACCACTCTAAAGCCGCTTCTGGTGCAGCATCTACGCCCCTGCCAGTTTTATAAATTTCGCCTAAATTACTTTCTGCAAAAGCATTGCCTTGCTCAGCAGCTCGACGAAACCAATCAGCAGCCACCTTATAGTCGCGCTCAACAACTCGACCCTCGGTATAATAAACCCCTAAGCTCGCTTGTGCATCAGCGTCACCTTGCGCGGCCGCCTTACTAAACCAAGTTAGCGCAACCGCATCACTCGCATCCACTCCAAAACCGTTCGCATACATATTTCCCATCATGGTCAATGCGGGCGCATAACCATTATCGGCTGCTTTTTGAAACCACTGTAATGCAGATGCGTAATTTTTGTTCAAATAATCATTACGGCCATTTTCAAAAAACGCATTCACTTTAGAATCTACGATTCTTGTAGGATTTACTTCGGTAAGTTCTTTGCTGACATCTTCAAAATTGTTAGTTGAAACAACTTGCGTTTCTGAGGAATCGTTTTGATAATCTGTATCAGCAATAGCGTATGTGTTAACGCCGACTGCTGCAGTTAGAAATACCAAGCAACGAATGGCCGGATTTATGCCCCAAGCCATTGGAAGGTACTCGCAATGTTAGCCGCAGAACTACGTAGTGAAATTGCACCCCAACGGTTAAATTTATCGTTGCCATAACGCGCCATACCGATATGATTATTCAAGTCACGATCACGCTCTGGATCAGGGTCAAAATAACCTAAGCTTTTACGTAGTGTTTCAATATCTTTAGGTTTTCCCGTGAGGAAACTCCAGCCTGGTTTCACTTCAAAGTTATCGGCATAGGCCTTCAATATTTTTGGTGAATCTAACTCTGGTTGCAATGACACTGAGATAAAAAATACATCTTTACCCATTCTATCGCCTAGCAAATCCTGAACTTTTCTAAGGTTTGCGGTAGCAATCGGACAACGGCCATCTTGGCAGCCTATCAAAAAGAAATTAAGCAAAACGGTTTTGTTTTTAACCATATCGTCATAGAACAAAACGCTTTTACCATTTTGATCCACTAAGGGTACATTCGGAAAAAAGCCTGATTGTGCTGCGCGTGAATTTGGCTCGCTAGGCGCTTGCGCTGCTAAAGCACGTGTTGGTGCTAAAATACTAGCCCCTAGACTCAACCCAAGACCTGCACCTAATCCTAAAAAACTTCTTCTATCCATGTTTGCTCTCCAAAACTTTTAAAAAATCACTTAGTTACAAAACAGGCACTGACAAGGTCAGTGCCTGTATTTGGGTTAAGCAATCTTCCACATCACCATCATAGCGTGGTCTTCGTGCACCACGTTATGGCAATGCATAGGGTAAAGGCCTTTGTAATCACGGAAGCGCATGTAAATATCTACCTTCGCATTTGGGTCAAGACGAATCACATCTTTACGACCACGTGCGAGTGGTTCAGGCGTTGTACCATTGTATTTAAGGTAACGATGCTCTTCATAGTGAATATGCACTGGGTGCAACCATGAACCGCCGCCGTTGATAATTTGCCATTGTTCTGCACTGCCTTCAGGTATCTCTGCACTCACCACATCGCGGTTAAACGGCTGTCCATTCACTAACCACTCACCACCGCCACGCTCAAATTTCCATGTACGTAAGTTAGTAGCTTTTTGATCCATATCTGGCAATGGACGCATTGTTACTGGGATGCGACTGTTATCTACAACGGCGTCAGATGTCACAATAAACTTCAATACTTGGAATCCAGGCGTTAGCAGATTATTTGTTGGGCCACGACCATTTGTTTGTTCTGCACGGTTAATCAGGATAATTTCTGTACCCGCAGCATACTTGGAGAAATCCATAATCACATCAAAACGTTCTGCCGTCGTTTGTTGGAAATTTTTAACAGGGATTGGTGCTGGAAACAAGTTACCATCATTCGCAATCACAACAAATGGTGCGCCGTTGCTTAAGAACCAGTTATAAGTGCGTGAAGGTCCCATGGCTAAGAAACGGAAACGGTATTTACGACGTTTAACAGGCATGTATGGTTGAATCTTACCATTTACAGTATATTTATCACCAATCGCGCCATCAAAGCAGGTCAGTGGGAAGAAATCGACACCTCTAGGATCGAA
>JBJXDT010000046.1:0-2672 GCA_046153505.1 Methylophilaceae bacterium
CTTAGTGAATGCACATCGTAGACATCTTCACCTGGGCTTGGATTTTCCGCATCACTTATATAGCTACGTAAGCCCCAAGAAGGCTCCCCATCATTGAGGCCTGTATTGACTCTTGACTGCATGGGATCGGCCGGAATATTGCGTAAAAACTTAATTTTATGTTTGTTGACATCTTTCTCGTCTGGCACGCCTATTACCAATACTTCAAGATTTGGTGGGTAGCCAGTTTCGTCAATGTTTTTTTTAATGCGCCCTTCATCTGACGCCTTTTTGTAAGCATCTATGGCTTCACGAATCTGCCGCAAATCAGCACGTAATTCGTTTTCTTTTGCACGTTGTACATTTAATTTAATCATGGGATACGCTGCGGAACCAAGAATGGCAACAATCACCAAAGTAATCATTAACTCGATTAAAGTAAAACCCTTCACACAATTCTCTTGTAAGCAAAACATTCTTGGTTAACGTGATAAATCTATACCACTCACTGGAGGCGTCGCTTGTGGCGTTTGAACGGCAGGCGGTACAGGTTCAGGTGTTGGGGCGGGCACTGCATCCGGTGCCACGACAGGTTCTGGAACAGGTTCTGCAACAGGCGTAATGCCTTGCTCTTGATTCCGTCTATCTCGAAAACGTTGCCGTATTGCCTCAGGCGAATCTGCAGCTATGGAATTTGGTAAGATGTTGGCACGTTGCGGTCTATCGGTTATTACACTATCCGTGCCAGACCAATATTCTGATATTTCAGCTTGTGGCCTAACAATATTACCTAAAATTCGTGGTGTGATGGCCAGCACGATTTCTGTCTTGCTTTTATTGTCTTGTTGATTCGCAAACAAGCGTCCCAATAAAGGAATATCGCCTATACCCGGAACGCGACTTGCGTTTTTTCGTTCGTCATCCGAAATTAAGCCTGCCAAAATTTGCGTTTCATTATTTTTTAGACGCAACAGCGTGCTGGCGTTGCGAGTGCCAATGGTGTAAGCAATTGTGCCTCCCGCAGTTTTAGTGGCAGCACCAAGTGAACTTACTTCTAAAGCCACTTTGATATTGACATGATCATCCATCGTAATGCGTGGCTCCACTTCTAGTTTTAAGCCAACATCAATGTACTGTACGCTTTCGCTAACACCTGCATTAGCCACCGCTGTGCTTGTTACAATAGGCACTTTATCCCCTACCAGAATTTTCGCCTTTTCGTTATTGCGAACACGTATACGTGGGTTGGAAAGTAAATTCACGTCATCCACCGTCTTTTTAAAATTAACTGCTGGATTTGGTGAAACGCCAATTAAACTAGAATTAATATTTTTAAGCGTTTTTAGCGTCAGGGCGGAGGGCGTAGTTACCGTTAATCCAGTCGAAGCGGCTAGGCCAGCAGAAACTTCCAGTTTATTCGGATACTCAATCCCCAACTGTTGCAAACGTGAGCGGCTAACTTCCAATATTTCGACTTCCAGCATGACTTCAGGGTCTTCTAAATCATTTGCTGTTACCAACTTCTCAGCAATACGAACTGCTTCGGGTGTGTCTCTTATCACCACCATATTAAGTCTGTCATCTACAAAAATATCTTTAGTTTTGAGCATTGTTTTTAGCAATGCGGAAACTTGTTTTGCAGAAGTATTGCTCAGATAAAAACTGCGGATAACTAAATCTTGATAGTCTTTGAGTTTTTGTGGTGTGCTAGGAAAAACCAATGCGCTAGTCTCTGAAAGCGCTTTTTTTTGCAATCCGTTAGATGAAAGCACCATGTCTATTGCATCTTCAATACTTGCTTTTTTCACAAAAATAGTCGCTTTGGTATCAGGCTTAATGTCTTTATCCAGAATAAAGTTGATGCCTGTAGCGCGAGAGAGCGCCTCAAATGCGACTTTAATATTGGCATCACGCAATTCAAGCGTTACGGGTTTATCAAATGGCGGTTTTAATCGCGGCGGCTCTGAACTTATTGGCTCAATTTTTCCAAGCATTTCTTGCTGGAATTCAAGCGCTGCGGTATTTTTAGGACTCTGTAAAAGCACTTCATGCACCATCGATTTTGCAGCATCAACATTATTTT
Source organism: Methylophilaceae bacterium (assembly GCA_046153505.1). Lineage (GTDB taxonomy): Bacteria > Pseudomonadota > Gammaproteobacteria > Burkholderiales > Methylophilaceae > JBJXDT01. The sequence goes on from JBJXDT010000046.1 coordinate 2,063, forward strand.
TTTCTAACATGACCTTTGCTTCATCTATCCGTTTGTTATTTGCTAGCTCTCGCGCAACCAGCGCTTTCCCGTTAATTGCACGCTCCTCTTCTGGCAACATCTCTAGAATGCGGTCGTATAGAGTATCAGCTTCTTGGTAACTACCAGATTCCTTAGCTTTATCTGCGTCTGCCATGAGTTTAGTGACCGCTAATTCTTGTGTGACCAATAAACTTTTCCGTGGCAAAATACTTTCAGTTGGTTTCTCAGCCTCTTTTTTAGCCATGGCTACTTGAGTTTCCACAGGCTTTCCAGCAAACTTTGGCGTATCCCATGGCGCTGTTGCGCAAGCAGTCAGTTGTAATAACAGCATTAGTACGAATGCTTTTAGAGCATTTCTATTCAATTTTATATTCCAAAACAAGGTCATGCATTTCCCAATCATTTAGTTATTCTGTGCTGGAACCTCTTCAGCAGTTGCTACTGAAGAAGTTTGTACGGTGGACTTAAGCAATGTTTGCGGCAGGTTGAGCGGGATATAGGTAAATCGCAATATGCCACCATTCTCAGCATCTAAACGCCATTGCGGGGTCACGTTATCGCCTTTTTTAACGGTATACAGCACATTGTT
>JBJXDT010000047.1:0-11409 GCA_046153505.1 Methylophilaceae bacterium
GGTACAACTTTAAATGTCGTTGCAGCAATTGCTGGTGTATCACGCGCATTGGTAGGCTTTCATTTTTCGTCGAAAGAACAACTACTTGACGAAGCCCTCGAAAATGCACTTGAAACCTATGATAAAAGCCTTAAAAAGGTGCTGGCAGTTGTAAATAACGAGCCCTTAGCAAAACTTCAAGCGGGAATAATTCATGACATACATTTTGCCGACACGCATCAAGAGCTTCTTTCACTTTGGTTTGCGGCATGGGGCGAAGTACGTGTTACTAAGAAGTATCGTCTTAGCTTGCTACCAATTGATCATAAATACCGAGATGAAATTGCAGCGCAATTATCACTACTGTTAAATGATAAAGAAGAAGCTAAACGCAGAGCTATGATGTTAGATGCTTTTATTTATGGCGTTTGGCTAGAATGCCATATTGATCCTTTAAGCTACGACCTCAACAATTATTTGCAAACCGCCGAAACCCTATTACAGTTAGTAATAAACAGAAAATGAAACCGCAAAATCCATGTCGCCACGGCATTAATATGCAAAACGCTAAAACAATATTTACGCGTGAGCAAGCCAGCTTTGTTGCTAACATGCCGCGTGCACAAAAACTTGCTAAACAAGCACATCAACATCTTTTGTTTGGCGTGCCACTGCATTGGATGACCGATTGGTCTACCCCATTTAGTTTGTATGTTAAAAATGCGCAAGGCGCACATTTTACCGATGTTGATGATCACGAGTATGTCGATTTTTGCTTAGGCGATACTGGCGCCATGTTTGGGCATGCGCCAAAAGCAGTGGCAGAGGCCATTAAAGCCCAAGCCGACAATGGTTATACCACCATGTTACCAACCGAGGATGCCGTTTGGGTCGCGCAAGAACTAAGTCGTCGTTTTGGCCTACCTTACTGGCAATTTGCGATGACCGCTTCCGATGCAAACAGATTTATTATTAGATGGGCGCGCGCGGCAACTGGCAGAAACAAAATTATAATTTTTAATGGTTGCTACCACGGCACTGTAGATGATGTGTTTGTGGATTTAATCAATGGCATACCTACACAGCGCGATAGCCTATTGGGGCAAGTGTACGATTTAACGCAATTTACCAAAGTAGTAGAATTTAACGATTTGCCCGCATTAGAAAACGCGCTAAAGGATGGCGATGTGGCGTGTGTACTTGCAGAGCCCGTGATGACAAACATCGGCATGGTATTGCCAGAGGCTGGCTATTGGGAAAAAGCGCAAGCAATTATCCGTAAGACGGCCACGTTATTGGTGTTGGATGAAACACACACCATTAGCACAGGGCCGGGCGGTTATACACAAGCGCACAATTTGCAACCAGATTGCCTAGTTGTTGGCAAGCCGATGGCTGGCGGCGTACCTTGTGCGGTATACGGCATGAGCGCTAATGTTGCAAACGCTGCCGTGCAAGCCAAGCAGGGCGCGCCTGCTGGGCATTCTGGCATTGGCACTACGCTCACGGCGAACATGCTTGCCATAAAAGCCATGCGTGCCACATTGCAATATGTAATGACCGATGCTGCCTACGCGCATATGTTTAGTTTAGCCACCCAAATGGCGGAAGGCTTACGCACCATTATTTCGCAACACATGCTACCTTGGTGCGTCACACAAGTGGGCGCAAGAGTAGAGTTTCAATTCACGCAAACACCACCTAAAAATGGCTCGGAAGCTTCATTAATACTCGATAGTGAGCTTGAGCAAGTGATTCATTTATATTTATTGAACCGCGGCGTACTAATCACGCCCTTCCACAATATGTTATTGATATGCCCACAAACAACTGAACAAGATATCAAAAAACTTTTAGATGTGTTTAATGTATGTTTATCAGAACTAAGCTTGTCGTAATTTAGCTGGATTACGACGCTTTTAAGCAAAATGCGAAGTGGAATTCAAAATAAGGTTTAAGGATAGCGCCATAAAATTAATACTGTATAAATAATAAAAAAACGGATACTTGATTTATATTTACACTAGGTTCATTATGCATTGGGGATTATTGGTTAGTGTTTTTATTAGAAAGTATTGTTAATCCAGCGTTTTCATTTCGTTAATAAAGGGGTAATAAAATGAGTGACCAGCACAATAGTGCGGCTGAAGCAGATGCCGCGAACCTAAAAAGCATGGGCTATGAGCAGGAACTACACCGTCATATGGGTAGCTTTTCTAATTTTGCCATTTCTTTTTCTATTATTTGTATTTTAGCAGGTGGTATCAGCGCATTTAATCAGGGTTTAGGCGCAGGAGGTGGTTTTGCACTTGGTATTGGCTGGCCTGTAGGTGGCATGTTTGCCTTAATCGTAGCAATGGCGATGGCGCAAATTGCATCAAGCTACCCTACTGCTGGCGGCCTATATCACTGGGGCTCTACTTTAGGCGGTAAAGGCTATGGTTGGGTAACTGCTTGGTTTAATCTGCTAGGGCTAATTTTTGTGGTTGCTTCCGTTAATTTTGGTGTTTATGATCCATTCTTCAAAACCCTAATCGCACCAATGCTAGGGATTGCACCAGAAACAATGGGGTATGCTTTTCAAACTGGATTTATTGCTCTAATCACAATTTCTCAAGCAATACTGAATGCCTATTATCCAAAATTCACTACCAAGATTACGGATATGTCTGGTTATCTAATTTTTATCATTGCAGTCTCTCTTGTTATTTCGTTGCTTGCGTTTACTACAACACCGATTGATTTTTCTAAATTATTTACCTTTACCAACTTCACTGGTACTGAAGGTAGCGTTTGGCCAAAACAAGAAGGTTTTTTACTTCCTTTCTTAAGCGGCTTGTTGCTTGTTTGCTACACCATTACTGGTTTTGATGCTTCTGCTCATACTTCTGAAGAAACACGCGATGCAGCTAACACAGTGCCTCGCGGCATTATCAATGCGGTGCTTTACTCAGTGATTTTCGGATTTATCATGGTGGCAACTTTCATTTTGGTGATGCCAGATTTAGCTAAAGGCGTTAAAGATGGCTATACGTTCTTTGATGCCCTTTTACATCAATTACCAGATCCATTACGTATTGTTTTATCACTAGGTATCTTTACAGTAAACTATCTTTGCGGTCTTGCTTGCCTAACTTCTTGCTCGCGCATGATGTTTGCATTCTCACGTGATGGTGGCTTACCAGGCTCTAAATATCTTCGCAAAATTAACAACAAATCTAAAACACCTATTCATGCAACATGGGTTTCAACTATTTTAGCTGTTTCAGCTTGCTTGTACGGTGATGCATTTATTGTGCTTGCTACTGGTTGTGCTGTGTTCTTGTATATTTCTTATGTGATGCCAATTGCAGCAGGTATTTTTGCAGAAGGTAAAACATGGAAACACAAAGGCCCATTTGACTTAAAAGGCTTGTCAAAACCAATCGCTACTTTAGCAGTATTGGGCGGCTCCGTATTAGCTTATGTGGGTGTACAACCACCAAACCAAAAAGTGCTTTATTTAACCATTGTGATGTTAGTGGTGATGGCATTATTCTGGTTTGTATTTGGTGAGAGCAAACGCTTCAAAGGCCCTCCAAAAATGGCGGACTCTATGAAGTAATTGATTTAACTTAAGTTAGCTAAATCATGAGCCAAAATCGCACCCTGTTACTAGGGCTAGATTTTGGCTCTACTACTTGTAGTGCGTTGATCATGGGCGTAGCAATGGCTTCTGATGGCAAAGCTGGCGCGACAAAATTGACAGCGCCACAAATTCTCTACCGTGCAACCCCAGTATTTACGCCCTTTTTAGGCAATAAAATTGATGAAGAGCGTGTCCTAGCGTTAATTAAGCAATGGTTAAATGAGAGCGGCATCACAGTCACAGACTTATTTTCCGCAAGTGCAATTATCACTGGATTAGCCGCCCAGCAAGTTAACGTGGCATCAATACGGCACTTAATCTCAAAGCAAATTCCAAAAGCAGCCATTGTCGCTGCAGAAGATCCACATTTGGAATCATGGCTCGCATTTATGGGCAGTAGCGCCGCGCTTAGCCGTTATCATGCAGAAACGGCAATTCTTAACTTAGACATTGGCGGAGGGACGACCAATGGAGCGATTGGTGTGAATGGCAACGTGCTTGCAACTAGCTCTCACTATATCGGCGCGCGCCACTTTCAGTTTAAGCCTGGTAGTTATCAGCTAATCACATTATCTCCATACGGATTGATACTTTTAAAAGATTTTGCAATAAACAAAACTATTGGCGACACACTTAACGATTACGAATGCGAGCGAATCATCAAATTTTACGTTCACGCCTTAGAGGCTATCGCGCTTAACAATAGAGAATTCTTTGATACCCCATTAGCTAAAAAGCATGTGCAGGCCGCATCGGACATATCACACAGAGCATCTAAAATCACGTTTTCGGGTGGTGTGGGAGAACTTGTGTACGAGATTGCTAAAAGTGGTAAGTCACCAAACACCACACTTTACGGTGACTTTGGTATTGATTTAGCTAAGGCCATCTTAGGCTCTCCTCTATTATCTGCAGACTTAAAAACACATAAACCTGAAAACCATGGCCGCGCTACCGTCTTTGGCTTAACGCTAAACAGCACAGAAATTTCAGGGAGTAGTATTTATTTGCCGCACCCTGAAATACTGCCATTAAACGACATTCCTATTTTGGCTAAATTGGCATTTTCTTCGCCCGCAAAAGATTGGCAGGATGCTCTGGCGCTTGCAAGTGCACACAGGGGTGGAGTGTGTTTTCAGATCATGCATGTCGCTACTCAACTGCAGCAAATTCGTGATTTTGCACAAATGCTTGCTAAGTTAATTTTGGCTAGTAGCCTCAAAAATCCACTGGTTTTGTTAATCAAAGGAAATATAGGCAAAACGCTTGGTAACTACATTACAAATTGGGGAAAAATGAGCATACAATTAGTAGTAATTGACGAGCTTAATACGCGTGACGCACATTTTGTTAACCTTGGAAAAATGCAGCAAGGCGTTATACCAGTTTCGTTTTATGGCATGTACTAAAGCATAAATGATGAAAAAATTATCTAGCTTAAATCAAATTCGTCTGCCGAGAATAATGCCCGATGAGGCTTATGAAACGAACCTTCATGGCCGAAATTTCACATTCCATAATTTAAAACAATTAATGGGCGCTGCCGATATTAGTAAAGCAGGCGACCGCAATGCAATGTTAGCAGCCACAGACGAAGTGATGAGAGAGGCTGCACGCAAAATTTTATCGTCATTAACGCTTCAACATATTTTTGATCACCCGCTCACTAATAGCAAGAATGAAATCGATAGTGTGATGCACGTGAATTACGACATAGACCATAAGATTTATAACGAGATAGCCCAGTTCACGCTAGGCGAACTAAAGGACTATTTACTGGGCTGCTCTGGCATGCGTATAGCGGAAATAGGAACCGGGCTCACAGGCATAATGGTGGCGGCACTCACTAAGTTACTCGACACACATGAGTTAATATTCCTCGCTAAGAAGCTCAAGGGCATTAAAATCACCAAAGCTCGCACCGCCATTGGCTTGCAGGGCACTTTGTCATCTCGCTTACAGCCAAACCACCCAACGGATGATTTAAACGGAATGAGCTTTCTAGTTTATACAGGCTTAAGCATGGGTTCTGGTGACGCAATTATTGGGCTAAACCCAGCCATTGATACAGTAGCAAATATTAGCGCATGCTTACGACACCTAGATAAACTGCGGCGCGAAACTGGCGCTCCTACCCAAATTTGCGTTTTATCGCATATTAAAACGCAGTTAGCTTGTTTGGATGATGGCGCGCCCGTGGAGGTTATCTTTCAAAGTCTGGCTGGCACAGAATCAACACTAACCGATGAGTTTGATGTGACTGTGGAATTATTAGATAACGCATATCACATCATGCAAGAACGTGGTGCAATCCATGAAATCGCAGAAAATTTTATGTACTTTGAAACAGGCCAAGGTAGTGAATATACATACAACAAGCACGAAGGCATGGACATGACCACCACTGAAGCCCTATGTTATGGCTTGGCACGTCGCTACTCGCCCTTGATGGTGAATAATGTCACGGGTTTTATTGGACCTGAAACACATTATGACAACCACGAAATGATTTTTTCTAACTTACAAGATCACTTTATGGGCAAGTTGATGGGCTTACCGATGGGCATGGCGCCATGCTATACGCTACATTCTCAAGTAACCATAGAAGGCCAACAGATGGCCACCCAATTGCTTACCGCTGCAGGTGCAAACTTTTTTATGGATGTATATTTGGGTACAGACCGCATGTTGGCATATTTCGATACGAGTGGTAATGACGACCAAACGCTGCGTGAGACACAAAATTTAAAGCCAGCGCCTGAATATTTAGCTTGGGCAATTCAACGTGGCATCTTTGCCGAAGATGAAGATGGCAGCGTTTTACGTGGACCTAATTGGGGTAATCCTCAAATTTTCTGCGAAAGCGAGGCCAGCTTTCAGCGCCTGAAAGAATCAGTACCCGCTTACTACGGCGGCAAAAATGCTGGCCCACGTCCTGCAAATGATGTTGCGCGCAAACTTAAAGCTAACCAAGCGATAGGCCGCGAAGCAATTTATGCTGATTTGCATCTTAAAGAAATTGGTGATATTCAATTTAGAACCTTGCAAACTGCCGCTACGGATAAGCACGCACATTTAAATAATCCCGAATTAGGCGCAAAGCTATCTGGGCTGCAAAAATTGGAGATAGAAAACAATGATGTGCAAATTGTGGTTTCCGATGGATTAAGCGCAGAGGCCGTGCATCACAACATTCCAGACTTGCTACCAGTCCTCCTTGATGGCTTGAATAGCAGAGCTTTAAAAGTTGGACAGCCAATATTGGCGCCGCTTGGACGCGTTAAATTGGCGGAATCAATCAACGAAGCCCTGCAAAATAAACTTACGATATTGCTCATAGGTGAACGTCCTGGCGGTGATGCATTGGCGTCACGCAGCTTATCGGCATATTTTGCCTATATGCTCGATGAAAGCTCACAAAAGAATGCCGCAGAATTTAGTGGGAATAGCGATATTCGCTACGAATACAGCGTAATATCAAACATCTATTCGGGTGGATTACTGCCCATTGAGGCAGGTAGCGTGATTGCCGAAAAAGCTTTCAACATTCTGCAACATAAAGCAGCAGGCAATCGTTTGGAATCGATGACTTAAAAATGATGGGTTATTTATGACTTATGCACACACCGTAGGCACACAAACCTACCAATTCTTAGATTTAAAGGCTTTGATGGCAAAGGCCACCCCTGCCCGCTCTGGTGACTATTTAGCGGGCGTAGCTGCTGAAACTTATGCCGAGCGCATGGCTGCACGTATGTGTTTAGCAGAAGTGCCTCTTAAAACATTTCTAGAAGAACACCTAATTCCGTATGAGGAAGATGAAGTCACACGCCTCATTATCGATACGCATGACGCGTCGGCATTTAGCGAAATTAGCCATCTAACTGTGGGTGACTTTAGAAATTGGCTGTTATCGGACCATGCTTCAAGCGCAGTATTAACGCGCATTTCCAAAGGTGTTACACCAGAAATGGCTGCAGCTGTTTCTAAAATTATGCGCAATCAAGATTTAATAGTGGTTGCACGAAAATGTCGCGTGGTAACTCAATTTAGAAACACGATTGGCCTTGAGAACCGCTTATCTGTTCGCTTGCAGCCTAATCACCCCACGGATGACCCTCGCGGTATTGCCGCGAGCATGCTTGATGGTCTGCTCTATGGCGCAGGCGACGCAGTCATTGGCATCAACCCTGCAACAGATAGCATTCCTGCACTTATGGATTTATATCATTTGGTGGACGAAGTGATCACCCGCTATGAGATTCCTACACAGTCTTGTATTCTCACGCACGTCACAAACCAAATTCAGGTCATGGAAAAAGGTGCGCCTGTCGATTTGGTGTTTCAATCCATTGCTGGCACCGAAAAGGCCAATACAGGATTTGGCGTAAATTTGGGCATATTGAAAGAAGCCCAACAGGCAGCGCAAGCTCTTAATCGTGGTTCTGTAGGCAATAATGTGATGTATTTTGAAACTGGCCAAGGTTCAGCCCTTTCTGCCAACGCCAACTTTGGTATTGACCAGCAAACCTGTGAAGCGCGTGCCTATGCGGTGGCAAGGGCGTTCTCTCCTTTGCTTACCAATACTGTGGTCGGCTTTATAGGCCCGGAATATTTATACGACGGAAAACAAATTACCCGTGCAGGATTGGAAGACCACTTTTGCGGCAAGTTGTTAGGCGTACCCATGGGTTGCGATATTTGCTATACCAACCATGCCGAAGCCGACCAAGACGACATGGATAATTTAATGACTCTACTCGCCACTGCTGGACTTACCTTTATGATGGGTATACCGGGTGCTGATGACATTATGCTTAATTATCAAACCACCTCGTTCCATGATGCCTTGTATTTGCGTAGCATACTTGGACTGAAACCTGCGCCAGAATTCGAGACATGGCTAAAACACATGGGCACAATGAATGCAGATGGTCATATAAAAGGCATTAAATCGCATCATGCTTTACTTGCCAATATGCCAAAAGTGCTGGAACTAGCATGAGTGAGAAGAAAATCGCATTGCACGTCGAAACTGATCCTTGGCTACATTTAAAGCCACACACTGCTGCACGTATCGCTTTAGGGCGCACTGGCGTTAGTCTGCCAACACAGGAGATTTTGGATTTTGGGCTTGCGCATGCGATGGCGCGTGATGCAGTGCATTTGCCGCTCGATGTAAGCGCGCTTTCTGCAGAAATCAATCAAATGGGCTTTAAAACAATTACAGTGGAATCCGCAACCAATAACAGGCAAACCTATTTGTTACGACCTGACCTGGGACGACGTTTAAGCGAGCAAAGCGCCGCCATGCTGAGTGCAAACCCACAAAAGGGATTCGAATTATTGATTTTGATTGGTGACGGGCTATCTTCAATGGCAGTTAAAAACCATGCCTTGCCAATGATACAAGCGCTTTTTGAATTTATTCCAAAAGACTGGAAAGTTGCCCCCATAATACTTGCGAGCCAAGCACGTGTTGCACTAAGCGACGAAGTGGGTAATTTGCTGCAAGCCAAACTCGTTCTAATGCTTGTAGGTGAGCGCCCAGGCCTGAGTTCACCTGATAGCCTAGGTATGTACCTCACCTATGCACCTAAAGTAGGCTGTCCTGATTCTGAGCGCAACTGCATTTCTAATATACGTCCAGAGGGTTTGCAGTATAAAGCAGCCGCCAATAAAGCCCTATGGTTAGCAAAAGAAGCCCTTCGTATTAAACGCACGGGAGTTGAACTTAAAGATCAAAGTGATATTAGCGCAGTGTCGAGTGAAGAAGTGATTGCACTAAAATAAACTCATTCTATATGGCAAGCTTATTGCTAGTGGTTCTATAGCATGCGTAAAAGTGGTTCTTTTATTTGCTGTTAAACGAGACTATAGTCAGCTTTGTTGTAAAAATGATACGGAAATAACTAAATTTTGGATGAAAGTCGTTATTTCTATATAAACAGTCGTTATTTAACATTTGTAACTAGACGTCTATAGTTTTGTAAGGTTAGAATAGACCTGTCTAAACAATAAGTTACATAAAAGTAGGACGCACCACTTAAGGGCAAACTGCTACATTTTGGTGCAATAAGTTGGAATGATTTAAGTTCACTTATTGCATGCTTATAAGATTTTAGTATTACAAATAGCAAATCATTAACGGAAAAGGGAAACGATATGAATAAAGTTTTAAACAAACATTTATTGGCAGCACTTTGCATTACGCCTTTATTATTAGGTGCAAGTTTAGCTCAAGCTGATGACGCTGCAGCGCCAATGGCTGAAGCTGCACCTGCGGCAGAAGCTGCACCTGCTGAACCAGCAGCACCTTATTCGATTACATACAATCTTGGTTTATTTTCTCAATACATTGGTCGTGGTAATGACTGGGGCAATGGACCTGCGTTACAAGGCGGGGTTGATTGGGCACACAACAGTGGCTTCTTTTTAGGCGCTTGGTTTTCAACGACTAACCCACAAACTCTTGGTGCTGCAGGAACGGTAACTAACACAGATCCTAGTGGAAACCCTTTGGGTAGTGGTAACCATTATGAAACTGATTGGTACGGTGGTTACGCCCACACATTTGGCCCAGTGACACTGGGTATTGGTGGTAACTATGTATGGTATCCAGAAGGTGAGAAATCTTACCATAATAGAAATCAAGACACTTTTGAAGGCAACATAAACGCTTCTGCTTATGGCTTCACTTATACGTTTTACCATGCATTTACAGACTGGTATGGTATTGGTAACACTAAAATTGGTGGGAAATCATCTCCTTTTCGATTCCCAACCCCAGCAGAGGGTGCTGCAGACACTTCTGGTGTTGAATACCATGAATTTAAATACGGCGGTGCTTTACCCTTTGCAGGTTTAAACTTGGCTGCTAAAGTGGGTTATCAACGTTCTGACGAAATTTGTTTGAATCAAAAAGACTACTTGATTGGTTTGAGCAAAGGCTTTTCAATGCCAACTGGTGGAAAACCGCTTGACGGCTTTAGTGTAGGCCTTAACTACACTGGAACCTTTGGTGAAGAACAATGTTCAAAAGATACTGCTTACTACACGGATGACAATGGTGTGAAGATAAATGGCAGTAAGTGGACATTATTTATTAAACGTAGCTGGTAATATATTAACTATTGTTAGTTAGTTTTAAAAAAGGACGCTTCGGCGTCTTTTTTTACAACTGATAAGTAAGCTAACCCTTTATGAGTATTGAACTAACTGCACCCAATCGTTAGTATTTGTTTTATTAAAATAGTTTTTGAGGAGACCAAAATGGCGGACATTACTTTACATAAATGTTTAATTGACGGACAGTTTGTCGCGGGCGAAGGAGTTGCTGAAGCAATTTTCAACCCATCTACAGGTGAAGTAATTGCCAATATTAATGAAGCGTCTCTTGCTCAAGTTGAAGCCGCTACGAAGGCCGCCGCTATTGCCTTTCAGACATGGGGTAAGACGCAGCCAAAAGACCGCGCAACCATGTTACTTGCACTGGCAGACAGTATTGATGACAACGCTGAAACGCTGGCAGAATTAGAATCCCTTAACTGTGGCAAGCCTTATGCCGCCGCTTTGGGAGATGAACTACCTGCCGTAGCCGATGTATTCCGCTATTTTGCGGGCGCCGCACGCAATTTGCACGGTAGTGCGGCAGGGGAATACCTTGCTGGCCACACCAGCATGATCCGCCGCGACCCAGTGGGTGTGATTGCTTCCATTGCGCCTTGGAATTACCCGCTAATGATGGCAGCATGGAAGCTAGGCCCTGCCCTAGCCGCAGGCAATACTTGTGTACTAAAACC
>JBJXDT010000048.1:0-5309 GCA_046153505.1 Methylophilaceae bacterium
GTTTTTCATCGGTTTCCCCATTTCTAAAGCGTTGAATCATTTCTACTTGTAAGTGATTTAGTGGGTCTAAATAAGGTAAGCGGTTACGGATGGAATTGGCTAGCGTCGGGTTCGCACTTAGCCGCTCTGTACTTCCTTGCAACAAGTTAAGCGCATCGGTGGTTAAGCGGTATTCTAGCTCAATGCGACTAAAAATAGATTCACGCAATGCCTTGTCTTCCACAAGGTGTGCATAATGTCTTGCCACAACCAGATCGGTCTTTGCGAGCACCATATCCACATTCGCAATCAGCGTTTTAAACAAAGGCCAGTAATCCAGCATCTCTTTTAGCGTGGCAATTCGCGATTCGCTCAAATGTGGGCTTGTGTAAATATATTGATGAATTGCGCTTCCTAAGCCAAACCAGCCCGGCAGCAATAGACGGCATTGCCCCCAAGAGAATCCCCACGGAATCGCGCGCAAATCTTCAATTCTGCGAGTGGATTTACGTGCAGCGGGGCGACTTCCAATATTCAGTTCAGCAATTTCCGAAATTGGCGTAGCGCCAAAAAAATAATCCGCAAAGCCTGGGGTTTCGTACACCAAGCTTCGGTAGCTTGTCATGGCAGTGGTAGATAAATCTTCCATCACAATCTCAAAGGCGCGTCGTTTTGTCGGTTCTAATGCATCTTGTGGAAACAAGCTGGCATCAATTGTTGCGGCGATAAGCGTTTCTAAATGTTGCCTGCCCACTTTGGGGTCGGCGTATTTATTGGCGATTATTTCCCCTTGTTCAGTCAGCCTAATTTGTCCATCCACCGTGCCTTGCGGTTGCGCCATAATAGCCTGATAAGTTGGGCCGCCACCTCTGCCCACCGTACCACCACGACCATGAAATAGGCGAAGTTTAATGTTGGCTTGCTTGAACAGTTCCACAAGTGAAACTTCTGCTTTATAAAGCTCCCAATTTGAAGTTAAAAAGCCGCCATCTTTATTGCTATCCGAGTAGCCAAGCATGATTTCTTGCTCGTTGCCTTGGTTACGCAACACGTGGCGTATGCCCAATAAACTAAGCCATTGCCCCATAATCATGGGCGCATGGCGTAAATCGGCGATTGTTTCAAATAATGGAACGATATTTAAGTCGAGTTGAATCTTTTGTGAGCCCCAAATGCCTTTAAGCATGCCCGTTTCTTTTTGTAGCAGCGCAACTTCTAGCAGGTCGGAGAGTGTTTCGGTATGCGAGATAATATATTGTCGCACGGCTTGCTCACCAAAGCTGGCGCGGGTTTCCCTCGCTTGGTTAAGCACGCCAATTTCTTTATGTACCAACTCAGAGTATTGTTGAAATGGCGAGAATAACAGGCGAGGCTGTTTAAGCTCATCTAAAATGGTTTTGATTTTTTCTTCTTCGGTCAGCGCGTCGTAGTCAAAATCATAGCCCGCTTTATGGAAAAGCTCTTTAATCAAAGCCTCATGCACATCGGACGATTGGCGAATGTCAATAGTGGAAAGATGAAAGCCAAACGTTTCAATGGCTTTTATCAACTTGCCTAAGCGCGGATAAATTAAGGTTTCGCCTTTATTTTCGCGCAAAGAGTTGGTCAACACCTTTAATTCTGCTAGCAGTTCACTAGCATCAGTATATGCGAGGGCATCCACGTTTTGCTTGAGCTCACTATCTGGCAGCAACTGTTTAATTGTTTTCATTAATCTATCGTAGATGCCATTAAGCGCAAGGCGGTAAGGTTCATCTAGTCGATGAGGTGACTGATCTGTAGATCGGCTTGCCAGAGCTTGCACTTCATCATTCACACCAATAAGGCGCGATGAGACCGCAAGCTCGCGCCTTAAGGCTTCTAGTTCTTTGGTGTAATATTTAAAAGCTGTTGCCGCTTGATATTGAATGGCTTGGTCTAAGGTAGTGCCATTCACAAACGGGTTGCCATCGCGGTCGCCACCAATCCAACTGCCCATATGTAATAAGTTGGGAAGGGCATATGGGGTTTCTAGCTCATCTGCAAATTGGCTATTAATTTGCCGCTCTAAATCTTGCAGAATTTCTGGAATCACCTCTAAGAAAGTGGTTTCGTAATAACTCAGCGCGTTTTCAATCTCATTAAAAACGGTGAGTTTTGAAAAGCGCAATATTCTGGTTTGCCACAGCGAGCAAATAGCGCCCTCAATTAGCAAGTGATTGCGTTCCAACTCCCTTTTGGAAAGTAATGTGGCACGCTCTGCCAGCAAGAAGGCCAACGTACGCTCAATTTCTAAAATACTTTTGCGTTGCACCTCAGTGGGGTGCGCAGTTAAAACTGGAGAAATAAGTGTATCTTTAAAAAAAGCATCGAGTGTTTTAAAGCTAATATTATTGCGCGTCATTTCCTCTAGAGAGTAAGCCAGCATGCTCGGTTGTGCGCTATCTTCGTTTAGGCGCGTTTGTTGGTGCGTATATAAATCCTCGGCAATATTCACTAAGTGCTTAAAGTAGCTAAATGCGCGTACCACTGAGATGGTTTGTTCTGGAGTTAAGTTTTTAAGTAACTTTTCTAAGGTGAGTGATGCTTGCTGATCATTTTCCTTATGAAATTTAACTGCTGATTTGCGAATGTTTTCAATTAAGTCTAGGGTGACTTTACCTTCCTTTTTTAAGATGGTTTCACCCAATACGCGCCCTAAATAACGAATGTTTTCCTTCATTTCTTTCGCTTGCTTGCTTTGAGTGTCAGTCATATTAGTGGTGTTTTGCTATCGATACTGATTGTGTAAGCAACAAGCGCACCAATCAATAAAACCACTTGAAAGACTTCTATTTATTGAGGTTGAGCGACTCTAGGTGCGTTAATTTTAAATTTAATGCACCGATAATGTATGGCTTGCACAGCTACAGTGCGCCATGGCCTGATTAATTGCTAGGAGTAAAGATCTGCTTATGAGTCAATCGGAATTCTATTTAACTGGTACGCCAATTAAAAACTTCACTCTATCTACATCGACATGAAGGAAATCGGCAATGCCTTGATAATCATCAGGCAGCGCAGCGTCGTCCCAGCCGTTTGCAGAATGCCTTGCAAGATTCACTGCTAAAGATACATTAATAGCGCGGTGGTCACTGGCATCTTGATCTTCCATCAGCTTAGAAAGTAGCGGTGGCAGCTGAAATATTTCTACTAATTCTTTTTGCAAATCTACCAGTTTAAAGCCTAAAACTTCTTCTTGGATGACCTTGCTACGAAGCGTTCTATCTGCATGCTGCTTATCAAAAATAGCATTCATCTTGTCTGGCGCAAAACACCACATGAGCATTTCGGCCAAGTCGTGCAGCAGAGCGGCAATGCGCACTTCTTCTGAGTGTAAATCTTTGTGCATTGCTGCCCAATTTGAGGCAAAATAAGCAGCACGATGAGCACGTTTGATTGACCTTAGTAAGTGAGTCAGCGCAGTGATTTCATGTTGCAATTGGTCTTCAACCAACGGGCTTGCGGGCAAGTTGCGATAAAACGCATCTGTGCCCATCATTAATATGGCTTGTTCTACTTGAATCAAGTCTTGTAACTGATGTCTGCCTTGATGCTGTTTAGCAAAGCTAATCACGCGAAACACCATAAATGGGTCGTTAAGCACAATTGATGTTATTTCACGCGCACTAAGCCTGCTTTCGTCTTCTTGCAGACGCTCAAGCTCGCGTGCGGTATGTTTCAGCACGGGAATTGGGTGGTGTGTAAAAAAATCAATCCACTTCGGAATGTCGTAAAAAGTTTCAGCCATCTATAATTCTCCACGAATAGCCTTATATTAAGGCGAAATTGAGCTTTTTAAAATTAAGAAAAGAAGGCAAAAATACCCCTAATTAAAAACGAGTGGAAAGTGTTAAAATAGCCTTTTAGCCTAATAATTCTTTAGATTGAGCAAAGCATGACTGAGCACACACAAGAAAACCAGCCAATAGTTGATGAAATCCGTATTGATGAGAATCATGTCATGCAAGAGCGCCGTGAAAAGCTCAAAGCAATTCGTGCGCAGGCGAAAGCGAATAGCGGCGCGGCGTTTCCAAACGACTTTAAACCAGATGCTCTGGCAGCCAAACTCCATGCGGAGTTTGCAGGGTTCGAAAATGAAGTGCTCGACCCCAAGGCGGTACATGTGAGCGTTGCTGGGCGCATGATGCTAAAGCGTGTGATGGGTAAGGCGAGTTTTGCTACCGTTCAAGACGCCAGCGGCCGCATTCAGCTTTTTATTGGCAGCTCAAATTTGGACGAAGCGACCTATGAAGCTTTTAAACATTGGGATTTGGGCGATATTATTGCAGCACGCGGTATCTTGTTTAAAACCAAAACTGGTGAGCTCTCTGTAAAAGTTTCTGAGTTGCGCTTACTAACAAAATCTTTGCGACCGTTGCCCGAAAAATTTCATGGTTTAGCTGATCAAGAAACAAAATACCGCCAACGGTACGTGGATTTGATTGTAAGCGAAGAAACGCGTGCAACATTTGTGGCACGTAGCAAAGTAGTTTCTGCCATTCGCAACTTTATGATTGAAAACGAATTTTTAGAAGTGGAAACGCCGATGCTGCACCCCATTCCTGGTGGTGCTTCAGCCAAGCCATTTATCACACATCATAATGCACTAGATATGCAAATGTTTATGCGTATTGCGCCTGAGCTTTATTTAAAACGCCTTGTAGTGGGTGGTTTTGAGCGTGTGTTTGAGGTGAATCGTAATTTCCGTAACGAAGGTTTAAGTGTCCGCCATAATCCAGAATTCACAATGATGGAGTTCTATGCAGCTTATACCGATTATCTCTGGCTCATGGATTATACCGAGCGCTGTATTCGTGCTGCGGCGCTGGCTGCATGTGGTACAGCAGTGGTGCAATATGATGGTAAAGAGGTAGATTTTAGCAAACCCTTTGAACGTTTGACGATTGTGGGGGCGATTCAAAAATATGCGCCGCAATATACGCTTGAGCAATTAAATGATGCGGATTTCTTACGCAAAGAAATTTTGAAATATGGTGAGAAGCCATTTGACCACGCGGGTCTTGGTGCCTTGCAACTGAGCTTGTTTGAAGTGACAGCCGAAGCGCAATTGTGGAATCCGACCTATATCATTGATTATCCTGTAGAAGTTTCTCCGCTTGCACGGGCGAGTGACAAAAACCCAGAAATCACCGAACGTTTTGAATTGTTTGTGACAGGCCGCGAAATCGCCAATGGATTCAGCGAGTTAAACGACGCAGAAGACCAAGCGGCGCGCTTTCACGCTCAAATGAAAGCAAAAGAAGCTGGCGATGCAGAAGCGATGTTCTACGATGCTGATTTTATTCGCG
>JBJXDT010000049.1:0-16079 GCA_046153505.1 Methylophilaceae bacterium
CATCAAGCACAAAGCAACTGCGCCATATGTGCCTATGCGAGAATCTTGCATAATAGTGAGTATTTGCTCTCTCTGCCAGCCTCCACCCAAGCCGTCTGCGCTATCTGCCAAGCCATCTTCGTGGAACGCGCCTGTGAGATAAATGGTAGAAGCCATGCTAATAAGCAAAGCGATGCTCGTTGGAAATACCATGCTGAATATGTAATAGGCAATGGCGCCAACTAGGCCAACAATAATGCCAACTAGCGTGAAATATTTGCCAGAATGATTGAGTTCTGCCTCATGAAAATCTGCGAAACTAGGTACGGGAATACGCGTAAAAAACCCTATTGCCAACAAAAAATATCGCCACTCATTTCGCATATTCAATTTTTCTCAGAAACCCCTGCGCTTTCAAAGCTCGCCATTTCGTTCAAAAAGGCTACAGCCGCCTGAACAATTGGATAGGCTAGCGCCGCGCCAGTGCCCTCGCCTAAGCGCAACCCTAAGTTAAGCAATGGCTTTGCATTTAGGTGTTCTAACATCAGCCTGTGGCCTGATTCATCTGAGCAATGCGAAAAAACGCAATATTGCAAAATATTCGGTTGCAACTGAGCTGCCACCAACAAAGCCGAAGTGGCTATAAAGCCATCAATTAACAACAAAGCACCGCCCTGCGCTGCGCTAAGCATTGCACCTGTCATCATGGCTATTTCAAAACCACCAAAAGTGGCTAAAACTTGCATTGTGTCTTTGCCATCTAAATGATGATTTGTGATTGCACACTGCAAAATCTCGATTTTTCTGTTTAACCCTATGTCATCTAAGCCAGTTCCACGACCTACGCACTCGCTTAATGGTAATCCACATAAAATGCTCATTAGACAACTGGCAGAAGACGTATTACCAATACCCATTTCTCCAAAACCGAGAACGTTACTTCCCTCTGTTATTGCTTGATGTGCAAGTGTTTGGCCGACTGTGAGTGCTTGCTCACATTGGATTTCTGTCATGGCAGCTTCATGTAAAAAATTTCGTGTGCCCATGCCAATTTTTGCATGAATTAAATAAGGAACGTCTTCAAAATCGTAGTTTACACCGCTATCCACAACGCGCAAATCAAAGCCATTTTGTCGTGCAAATACATTAATCGCTGCGCCGCCCCCCAAAAAATTTAGCACCATTTGTGCCGTCACTGCTTGAGGGAATGAACTAACCCCTTCATTAACAATGCCGTGATCACCTGCAAAGACAAGCATTGTTGGCCTGCTTAAACTTGGGTTGAGTGTGTTTTGAATTAAACCAATTTGCAAAGCAAGCGGCTCTAGTGCACCCAAAGCGCCTAAAGGCTTGGTCTTTTGAGTAATTTTATTTTGTAAATCCGCAGCTATTTGTTGATTAAGTGAAGCGATGAGGGTAGTAGGCATGCTGCATTTTACCTGAGATTGAAAATAAAAAACCCGCAAAGCAATATGCCAGCGGGTTTAAAAATCATAACTATTAATTAAGGTTTTGGCGTTGCAGGAGCGGCAGCTTTCTCTGCAGCTGCTTTTGCGGCATCTTTTGCCGCTTGTATTGCATCTACCGCTTTATCTTTGGCCTCTGCTGCCGCGGCTTCCGTTTCTGCTGCTGTTTCTTTCGTTGCATCTTTAGCCGCGTCTACAGTTGCTTTAGCTGCATCTTCTGTAGATTTAGCTGCGTCTTTTGCAGAATCCACTGCCTCGTGCATGCTATTTGTTGCATCAGCTGCAGCTTCTTCCGCTTTTTTACCACAGCCAACTACAACCGTCGCTGCAAATAAAGTGATTAATAAACCACGTAAAATATTATTCATTGTTTTCTCCAAAAATTAACTTAATTACTGAGGTGGTATACGTAACATTTGACCAGGATAAATTTTATCTGGGTGTGTCAGCATAGGCTTATTTGCCTCAAAAATCTTCATATAAGCATTAGCATTGCCATATTGCTCTTTAGCAATTTTCGATAGTGTATCACCGCGCACCACGGTATAAAACACTGGCTCGGCTTCTGCCTGTATTACGCCAAGCTGGTCTTGCACATGCTCCACACCTGCCACGTTACCGCAACATAATAAAATTTTCTCCTTGGTTTCTTGCGTGTCTGCCATACCCTGCACTATCACCGTACCAGAGGCACCATCAAATCCTATCGTCAGCCCATCCGCCGTCAAATTCATTTTAGCTACATAATCTGCAATGGCTTTTGCCGCCGCAGCATTTGCCGCATCTACGTTCACAGGGGTAGGATTCTGTTTTGCCACTTCTTGCGTTGCTTTAGCCTCACCTATCCCAAATAATTTTTCGCCTGCCTCTTTTATAAATGAAAACAAACCCATATGCTTCTCCTATAGAATAAATTTTAATTATTTATGGCTTCGTTTAGCATGCCCTGTATAGCTTCGAGACCACAGCCATATTAGTGCAATTTACTAACTTTTACTACATGACTTAAAGATTAATTGCTTTCACTATGCTTAGTTCAGCAAACTTTGCTATAATGCGCGACTTGCAAACAACTAGCGTGTTTTTGCAACACTGGCCGGGTAGCTCAGTCGGTAGAGCAGCGGATTGAAAATCCGCGTGTCGGCAGTTCGATTCTGCCCCCGGCCACCAAAAAAATCAATAATAATCAACGACTTAAGGAAAAAATCTTAAGTCGTTTTTTGTTCTCATAAAATATTCTGTGGTTCATGTTGCGGTTCATGAATGTAAACAATATCGAAGTTCTAATATCAATTTCATACCGAAGTATAAAAATACGTACAAAGAATTCGGCTTCTCTCAGCCTTAGCAGTCATTTATAAGTTTATTTCTATGTTTGATTTATTAAGACGTTGCTTCCGTTCTTGCTATTTATTATTATATGGATACATTCATCCGCTAATTAATAGTTAGGCAAATCAACATGAGAATTGAAAGAATTTTCATATCCTCCAAAATTAGCGGACCCCAAAGCGAGATTTCCAGCATTGAAGTAGTTGAAGGCGAAGGAATTGTGAGTGACCGTAATTTCGGTTTATCGACTTATGCAGGTCAAAATATCACATTCATAGAAGCAGAAATTTTGGAAAATTTTATTAAAAACTTCTCACTTCCTTACGATCTTTCCATTACGCGAAGGAATATTATCACGCGAGGAGTTCGTCTCAACGACTTTGTTGGTAAAACCTTTCAAATCGGTTCAGTTAAATTTCTAGGAATTGAGCTTTGTGAGCCATGTCAAAAATTGGGGAAAACCCTATCAAACACTAACTCTACTCCAAAAGAGATAGTGAAATGGTTCGTGAATAAAGGTGGTTTAAGAGCTAACGTTTTGTCATCAGGCATTATTGAAAAGGGTATGAAGTTCAAAATTACATAACCAATCATTAAAGTATATTGCTTAAGTTTATCTATATACGCAAACATCAATTGTCTTAAAAGGTTGCATCACTTTGCATCATTAAGCCTCTTTAGTAACAGAAACATCACCTTTATCCGAAAGATAGGCTTCCAAAGAGTCATCCAAGACTTCTAACCAAGATGAGTGATAGGTTGGTGACATTGTTCCTGTCATCAAAGAGCGATAAGAGTAATCACGGAAAGTCATGAGATTTTCCTTTTTACGATTCTTCCAATCGAGGAAGGTCTTATTAACCGCAGGAATATCAAATGACGGGTAATCCGTCTCATCAATTAGCTCCTGAATATAGTCCCCCTGATAGGTGTACATTTCTTCAGCCGTTTTCAGCGTTAACTCTTTTTCCCGCCATTGCATGCTGTGCGCCTTCATATCTGCTTTTGCGGGTAATGGAATACGTCCCAAAATGATGTCACGCACATACCAAGCCTGTGCATCAAACATATTGAATGAATACCACTGATCTTGCATGCCAAGGTAAAAAAATTTCGGATTATCTTCCCATACTACGCCTTTATAAAGATTGAGCGGCCACAGTCGATTGTTGGTTTTTAATCGTAAATCATCCGCCAGGAACGGAAAATAATGCAAATAGCCAGTACACAGAATAATCGCATCAACCCTTCGAGAACTGCCATCGAGAAAATAGGCGGTATCTGTATCGACTCTGACTAGATTTGGCTTTTCTTCCCAATTTTCTGGCCATTTGTAACCCATAGGTGCTGTGCGATAACAGCTTATCAAGCTGCGTGCACCGTATTTGTAACATTGTGAGCCAATATCTTCGGCTGAATAACTGCTGCCCACTAGAAGAATGTCCTTGCCTTTGAATTCCAGCGCGTCGCGGAAATCATGAGCATGTAAGATGCGTCCGCCAAATTTATCAAAGCCTTCAAAAGACGGTACTTTCGGTGTAGAAAAGTGCCCAGATGCACAGACCACATAATCAAATTCTTCGTCGTAAACTTTATCGGTCGTGTGATCTTGCGCTGTAACGGTAAATTTTTGTGTCGCGTCATTGTAAGACACATTTCGCACAGCAGTGTTAAAGCGAATATAGTCTCGCACTCCCGCTTTCTCTACGCGACCTTTGATGTAATCAAATAAAACTTCACGGGGTGGATAAGAGGCAATCGGTTTGCCAAAATGTTCTTCAAAGGTGTAATCCGCAAATTCTAGGCATTCTTTAGGACCATTTGACCAAAGATACCGATACATACTGCTGTGTACTGGTTCTCCATTTTCATCCATACCTGTACGCCAAGTATAATTCCATTGACCACCCCAGTCGCTTTGTTTTTCAAAGCAGACAATCTCTGGAATTTTAGCCCCTTTTACCTGGGCTGATTGAAAGGCTCTAAGTTGTGCGAGACCGCTTGGGCCAGCACCGAGTATTGCTATTCGCGTTGACATGTGTTTCTCCATCAATTTTATTTTTCATCATACGCTGGGTAACAAACCAGCAAAATGCATAACATAACCTGCAACGCCAAGTTTAAATATGCTCTTTAAGAAGTACTCCAAACTGGGTAAATGGTAGTCGAGCCATCACGTAGCTTATACTTATTCATTAAATTCAGAATACAATCGCATACTTTTGATACTTGTACAGCGCTATGCAGATGACTGGCGGATTATCATGCAACTTGAAAAAATGACAGAAAAAATCAATATTTCTATAGGTTTCATCTTAGGGAACGGCAACTTTTATGCCATTTGATGTGATTTACAATAGAGCTAATACCAATGAAGTACGCCATCAGGAGAATTGAATCAAATTCACTCAAGGTCGATATTACTGGGCTATGTAGAATTCTAATTGGTCAATTTGCAAAAGGCCTACACGCTTTTAACCTAGAAACTTCCACAAATATGGTAAACAGATGCAAGAATTGAAACAGCGACAATGGGGAGTGGACTATTATTTCGAGTCTTCCCTAACCAAGCCCATCACCAAGTATCGTCTGGCTGGGCAAGATGCGATTAAATTATCCCTAAGCACAGGGGACACGCTGGAAATCGTCAGCGAGGATAAAGCCCAAAGCACTGAACTGATCGTATTGGATACACATGGAAAATTGGCGCCAGCCTTACTAGATGAGCGTCCGCCTATGGTTGCGGTAGCTATTCAACAGCAGCTTCAACAGAACAGTTCTGCCGCGCAAAGACTGCGCAGCCAATTTGAAAACTGGCAGCTAGATGCCTCCTACCTGCAACAGGTGATAAGGGTGCCTGGTGAAGAAAACGCTCAATTCATCGTAGCAAATGATTTGACCGTCGTGATCGTAGCTGCCGGCCCAAAAATGACGGTTGAGGAAAACACACCAGTAACAGAAGTGAATCTCACCGTTACCTACACCAGCCTGTCAGAACCACCCTTACCGCCACCATTAGCGGCAATAAAGCAGGAGTTGCGTATTGCTCGCGCCACGGCACGGACATATGAAGTCAAAAAGGGTGAATGGATTCAGATTATTGATGTGTCAGGCAAGCAATGCTCTGACTTCATTGCGTTTGATAAACAGGCCTTGGCAGAAGGAATAGTGCTTGGTCTGGATGCCACCGCTACCCGAACGGTGATGGGTTTGAGTAATCCTATACCCGGCTTGCATTCTCGCTATCTCGGTTCAGACCTGCTATCGATGATAGAGGTAGTTCAGGATACGGTCGGCCGACATGATAGCTTTCTGCTGGCCTGTACACCCAAATACTATGAAGACAGTGGCTATTTTGGACATATCAGCTGCACTGATAATTTTAACCAGGTGTTAGCGGCTTATGGCATTGCACCTCGGGCTGGATGGCCTGCCATTAATTTATTTTTCAACACGTTTATTGATGCCTCGGGAGCTGTGTTGATGGATGAACCTTGGTCACAGGCGGGAGATTATATTTTACTGCGTGCTGATCGAGACCTTGTCTGCGCCTCTTCTGCCTGCCCAGATGATATTGATCCAGCCAATGGCTGGCATCCCACAGATATTCATGTGCGCATTTACGACGCTGAACAAGATTTCCCTCGCGCTATTGCCTATCGCAACACTTCTGAGGAGTTACCTCGCATGACCATAACCTCTGGTTTTCATTCACGAACTTCTGGATTAACCAAAAAATTTATCGAATACGCTGGCTATTGGGTAGCCACTGAATATGCTGGCTGGGGAACCAATGCCGAATATCTCGCCTGCCGTGAGCGCGTGGCGATACTGGACTTGTCAGCGATACGCAAATTTGAAGTCGTCGGACCTGATGCCGTGGCCTTTTTGCAATATGTATTAACACAGAATGTCAGCCGCATGGCGATAGGTGAAATTGCGCACTCGGCGATTTGCCTTGAAACTGGCGGCATGGTGGATGATGGAACCATTTTTCGCATGGGCGAACAGGCCTTCCGCTGGTTTTGTGGTGCAGAATACACTGGTATATGGATGAGAGAAAAAGCACAAGAAAAAGGCTTTAAAGTAGGCATTCGAAATTCCAGTGCACAATTTGACAATCTGGCAGTTCAAGGCCCTAAAAGCCGCGCATTGTTAAGTAAAATCATTTGGACCTCTGATAGTCAGCCAACGGTTGAAAAGCTCAAATGGTTTCACTTTACTATTGGCAGACTAGGTGGGCCAACAGGGATGCCCGTGATGATTTCAAGAACAGGTTACACGGGCGAATTGGGATATGAAGTATGGTGTCATCCAGACGATAGCGAAACATTATGGGATAAGGTTTGGGAGGCTGGCCAGCCCTATGAGATTGCGCCTATGGGTTTTAATGCACTCGACATATTACGTATCGAAGCTGGTTTGAGTATGGCCGAGCACGAGTTTGACCACACTATCAATCCATTTGAAGCCGGCACTGGCTTTAGCGTACCATTAAACTCCAAACAGGAAAACTTTATTGGTCGAGACGCATTGTCCCGTCAATCACCAGAGAGTCGTCACAAGTTAGTTGGGGTGATTCTGCATGGTGGCGATCCCGCGAGTCATGGCGATCAGGTTTATCATGGGCGTTTTCCAGTTGGCATCGTCACCAGCGCTACCTATTCACCATTAATGGGAAAACAGATTGCAATGATTCGGGTCGCACCTGATTTTTCCGCAATCGGTATGCGTCTTGAAGTAGGCAAACTAGATGGGCAAAAGAAACGCATGGCGGGTGAAGTCGTAAAATTGCCGTTTTACGACCCTAAGCGCGAAAAACTAGTTTCATAAACGGTGAACCCAAGTAAGATTATCATTTAATCAGATTTTTTATAATTTATATCGAGGTTGCATAAAATATTTTTAGCTACTACTTTTGTAGTACAACTTCATGGTAATTTTAGATTTTTTCTATTTCTATACTGTAGTTGTACTGTTTTACGAACTGCCTATTTTTACTGAAAAATTCCGTTTTAAAACTTGATCTAGAAAGCCAAACGACATCACTATGGAACGTGGATATTGGATAAGAAGTAAACCTGTTTACACTTCGTTGGTGTGGCAAGATAAAGCAACGTCTCATCTCGTAATTGCGCAAGGCGACGGAGGCATGGCTTTGTTAAAGCTGTTTCAGCTAAAACATCCTAAGCAATCTATTAGCGTGCTATATGCCAACAATCTTAATTCAAAGATAGATTATGCTAAAACATTAAACAAAGTTGTACCTGAAGGTTTGCGAATACTCAATACTGAACAAGAGGCTTTAGATGCTTTAAATCATTTATTACCAACCATGCGTATGGGGCTTCGTTTTTATGTAGCTGGAACAGAAGGTTTTATTTGGTCTGCTTCGGAGAGCGCAAAAAAGTTTGGTATTGAAGATGCAGATATTATGAAAGAGTTAACAGGTACACTTGCCAGATCGGTTTATTGTGTGCATTGCAAGGCCATTACGCATGACATAAAAAATAACGTTGGAAAATGTATGGGCTGTGAGCGTATGTTATTTGTAAGAGATCACTTTTCAAGACGGCTAGGCGCTTACATGGGGCTGATGGTAGATGCTGAATCACCTGGAGTGTTACCTGAAATTGAGGAAATATATCCATGAGTATGATTGATGTAAAAGTAGCAGCTATAGAACAGGTGACGCCCTTAGTGAAACACTTCACTTTAGTAAAGCAAGATGGAACTGTTTTCCCCGCATTCTCAGGAGGCAGTCATATTGTTATCTCATTGAATATAGGCGGTAGAGTGCATCGCAATCCATACTCTTTGATGGGTTCACCTGAGGAAAATGGTGCTTATCATATTTCAGTGCGAAGACAAGAGAAGTCAAGAGGCGGCTCTGTTTATTTGCATGAAAACGTGACGGTTGGCATGCCGTTAAAGATTACTTATCCAGTTAACTTATTTTCACTCGCAAAAAAAGCACGCAAGCACATTCTTTTAGCTGGCGGCATAGGGATTACTCCTTTCATGTCACAAATAGCCGATCTTGAAAGACTAGATGCTAATTATGAATTGCATTATGCATTTCGCGCCCCAGAACATGGCGCTTTTGCTGAGCAGCTCAAAAAAACTTGTGGTGATAGGTTGCATTGTTATATTGACTCTCTTGCTGAGCGACTAGACTTGCAAGCGCTGTTGGGTAATCAACCTTTGGGAACACATCTCTACGTATGTGGACCAAACGCAATGGTGGTTTCAGTGTTGGAAGTAGCTAGAAACTTTGGCTGGCCAGAAAACCATATACACAGCGAGCAGTTTTTAGCGCCCCCTATTGGTGAGCCTTTCAAAATACAACTAGCCCGCTCAAATAAAGAGATTCAAGTACCGGGTGAAATGAGCATGCTAGAGGCGATAGAAGCCGCTGGAGTAGAAGCAGACTTTCTTTGTCGCGGCGGCGCTTGTGGTCGCTGCGAGCTACAAGTGCTAGAAACAGATGGCGTTTTAGTACACCATGACCATTTTCTAACCGATGCAGAAAAGGCATCAAGTAAAAAGATTATGCCTTGCGTTTCGCGCGCAAAGTGTGAACGTTTGTTGCTGGATTTATAAGGCAAGGTAAATATATGACATTAGTGTTTAAGCAAGAAACTTTCCGAGATGACTATCAATATAGCAACTCACCGCTCGGTATAAAACGATTCCCGTTCCCTTTTGGCGAAGATCAGTATATGTACTCAGTTAATATTGAACCGCATGGCAAGGGCAAGCAAGGCTCTGTATATGAATATGCATTTGATGTAGATGAGCATTATGTGGCTGAATGTGCTGATAAAGGTATTACATTGAAGCAAGATCCCGGTAGGTATGCATCTTTGCCGCATATGATGGATGCACAATGGGATTTTTTAGAACTTACTATGGAATCGCATGCACGAGATTATCCTGAATATTTTACTTTAACTAAAGATGGTTCAAATTGGGTTTGGGAAAACAAACCGCTAGGTATTAAAGATGCTTTTGTGTTTGGCGATTGCTCTACCTTGCCGATGGATCCTTTTGAGTATATGGGACGCCAAGTACAGGGAGATTTTGTGTTGCTCGATCAGCGAGATGATACTTTGTATGCTGACGCTGGGTTTATTACAAGCCAAGCTGATTGGTCTCTAGCATTTAACATTGGCATGTCATGGAAAGAATGGCATGGCCCAGTGCCACGCGTGACGGAGTTGGGTGTTATGGATCGAGCATTAAAGTACCTAATGAATCTACAACTTGGTAGTCCAGTAAGAAGGTTGAACTGGACAATGACCATCAACCCTCGTTTAGATACTTCGCCCGAAAATTATCCATTTTGGGGTGGCGACAGAAATAAAGTGAATAAAGACAATGTAGGTGACTTGGTTCATCTGCGTGTAGAGCTGCAAGCCTTATTTCGGCTGCCTCGCAGCAATGCTATTGTATTTGTAATACGCTGCTATCTGATTAGTTTAAATGAAATCGTAACCTATCCACGATGGGCTAAACGTTTGCATCGTGTGCTTAAAGGTTTGCATCCTGATTTAATTGAGTACAAAGGACTTACTAAATTTCATCCTTTGGCAGTTAAGTGGCTTTCAAAGTTTGACGATGGCGCCGCTATAGAGATGGGAACACAGCCTGAATAGCCTGTTAATGAATGCAACGGGTATTTAGTGAGAAATTAATTTAAAGTTATTTACGTTATATTGTTGGTCAAGGATTTCAGTAACAAAACACTCTAACGCAAGTAGCTCTCGAGTGCTGGAAAAAATTGCTCTGCCGTGTTCTTGTACTAGCTTGGTTTCACCCTTACGAGTAATGATTCTATAAATTAACTTAAATTCGTCGTCTAAGGTAATTTGTTGGCTTACAGAATCCCATACGGCAGCTCTGTCTTCTGGATGAATGATTAAATTGTAGCTCAACTTGAGGTTGGTCATTAGTTCATTTTTATCATAACCTGTGACATCAATACAACCTTCACTGACGAATTCAAACGTCCAAGAGCGGTCATTTTTACAACGAAACACCATACCTGGAATATTGTTTAAAAAAGAATTTAAAGCGCGTTTGTTGGCAAGTTTACTAGCCTCAGCTTCTTTATTACGCTGAATATCTGTCATTGTGCCAATCACACTAGTTCTTTCGCCTGGTGAGGTGGACGTGGTTTTTGCTCTTAGCGAGACCCAGTTAGGATGTCCCCGTACTGAGAGAAGTCTAGTTTCTAATGTACAGTGTGTTCTTTTACCTTGCGTGAGTGAGTCTATAGTTGCCTTAAGAGTTGGCTTATCTTCTGGATGGGAAAAATCTATTAGTAACTTGCCAATACAATTTTTAACTTTGTATTCAAGTAAAATTTCCCATGAAGGGTTTATAAAAATGATTTCTCCTTTGGCGTTAAGTTGAAAAACTATTTCTTCTAGCCTGTCAACGATAGAGTGGTAATTAAACTGCGACTCAAAATCATCACTTAACGGGTTAATTGCGGACAAAGGTGTGAATTGGAATAACATAGCATTGTCTTGGTTACCTTTGCGTAATTTAGAAAGGCTAGTGTTAGATGGTAGCGTAGTACCATCAGCGCAGATTAAACGCATAGTTGTTGGATTGTTTTTAGATTTATCGAGTGAGGTTTCTGCTGATAATTTAGCAAAGTTTTGATGATCTGCAGGGTGTATAAGATTGGTTAATGGCATATCTATCACTTGATCTGACATGCCTGCCATGCCAAGCATTTGTAAGAAAGGTGTATTGACAAACTTAACTATAAATCCATCAAGAATAACGGCAGGCGAAGATAAGGCTTCTGAAAATTCATTACCCCAAGAAGTGTCATCTTGACGAGTGCGCGAAGATTTTGTGGCAAATAGCGGCTGTAAAGCTATCAATATAGCAGCTGAAAATATAGCCACAGCTATAGAAATAAGCATCACAATTTGTAGTAAAAGTGGCCCTTGAATGTTGTACCATGAGCCAAGTATAAATAAAAAAATAATGCTAATGATTAACGTCGAGAAAATGAATATACCCATTAATTTAGACCTTACTGATGACAACAAATAGAGTATAAAAGAACTAACGGCAAATGCAGAAACTTTTTAATTTTCCCAAGCAGATACGTGAGTTTGTGCTTAAGCATAAGCTATATACCAACATTAATGCCTTGATTGTTTCTATGGTGTTGTCTGTGATATTGATGCAGGCGGGCTCACTTTTTCTACTTAATTACATTCCCAATCATCTTTCCACTATTCATCATGCATATCAAGAGCGAACGAATTGGAAGCTGCTTCAATTTCGACTAGAAAATAGTTTAAATTATAAAAGTGAAGTTTTTAAACATCAAAAATTAAGTGATGATTCAATTTACATTTGGGTTAAAAGTCAAAAAGATACTGGACTAGCGAAAGCCTACTTGCAACTGCTAAAGGCTCAGGAGGAATTCAATAATGCAATTACCTTAAAATCATCTAAAGATATAGAGATTGAAAGATGCCATTCGGTCATATTTGCATTTGATAATTTTTTATCTGCAGCGGAAAAAGATGTGTATATAAAGCAATCGTTGGTTTCTTTACTGCAATTAATCAGCTTGTTTCTTATATTTTTTATCGCCGCAAGCGTAATGTTTATTTCGTGGGATATTTTAATTAAACGGCTTGGGAAAATGATAGCTTATTTCCCAAAGGAAATGACTATGAGGTCGGCAGAAAATTTACACAAAGATGAGCTAGAAGAACTAGAAAAAATGGCGGCGGAAATGTCCGCAAGATACGACGGTGTCCAAGTTGAAACTAAATGGGCCAATAAAAATAGTACAGAACAAGTAAGAAAAATGATTCTTTCGCAAGATTTTTTGTTTAAGTTGTCTAAATTAATTGGTAGTCCTGAGTTAAACGAGCTTGCGATTAAGAAAACACTGGCAACGCTTGAACAAGTGTTAAATGTAAGTAATGTCGCATTAGTTTTTAGCGAAAGTGGCTCTAGTATTACTACTCAGCGTGCATTATTTTCAAGCGCTTGGCCACTTTCTTTCGACGAAAGTATGCTTGATGAAGCAAAAGCGGCTACTTCGATAAGCCACTCAACCAAGCTTATTAAGGCTGAGTGTGTTCAATGTGTCACGCTACCATTATTAAGCCCTAACGGCTGGCTGGGAATTTTAATAATAGAAGCTGAGGCGAATCGTTATTTTGATGAATTTGAATTAAAACTCTTTGATGCAACCGCACAGATGATGGCTGTTTCCATGGGTTTTCAAGCTAAAGAGCAAGAAAGTAGACGAGTTGCACTTCTTGAAGAAAGAGCAGTTATAGCAAGAGAACTTCATGATTCACTAGCACAATCACTCTCTTACATGAAATTTCAACTGGCTATATTACAATCAGGTTTTGGACACCATTTACTTGAGTTAGGTGCGGATGATATTGTTAACGATTTGCGAGAAGGCTTAGATAACGCTTATCGCGAACTGCGTGAGTTATTGACAACATTTAGAGTGCGGATGGATGTACGGGGTCTGGATTATGTGCTTGAGGAGGCAATTGAAGAGTTTTCTCAGCGCTCTAGTTTGACTATTACGCTTGATAACCGACTTCAAGAATGTAAGTTAAGCGTGAATGAAGAGTTTCATCTTTTGCACGTCGTTCGTGAGGCATTATCAAATATTGTACGGCACTCAGGGGCTAAAAAAGTTAATATTGCACTCATTTACCAAGCTACAGGAGATGTAATTGTGACTATTGATGACGATGGTATAGGCTGTACGTTTGATGAAAATAAACCCCATCATTATGGCCTGGCTATCATGACGGAGCGTGCATACTGTTTGGGTGGTAAGATCGACATACTACCTAGGCGAAAAGGTGGTACACGTGTCAGATTACTGTTTCGTCCTAAATAATAGCGACACTATTCATAGTTGAAGTAAAACAATTTACCAATAAGGCGGGGATGATGGAAAAACCGACAACGATAATCATTATTGATGATCATGCACTATTTCGTAAAGGCGTAAGCCAAATGATATCAACTAATTCCGAGTTTATGGTCATTGGCGAGGCAGCTTCAGGTGAGGAAGGTTTGTTATTAGTAGAGCAGCTAAAGCCAGATTTAGCATTAATTGATCTCAACATGAAAGGTATGAGTGGCATGCAAGTGCTCATGCATATTAAAGAAAAAAAACTAGATTCACGCTGTATTGTATTAACCGTCTCTGATGCTGAAGACGATTTGTTAGAAGCGTTACGTGCTGGAGCAGATGGGTACCTTCTTAAAGATATGGAACCAGAAAACTTATGCTCAAGTCTTAAAAAAGCCATGTCTGGCGTGACAGTTTTGCACGAAAGTCTTACTGAAATTCTCAAAAATGCGCTTACACATCCAACACTGATCAGAAGTGAAGAAGAAGTATCTCTTACAGATAGAGAAAGAGAGATACTAGAATGTTTAGCTAATGGCTTAAACAATAAGACTATTGCAAGAACTTTAGGTATTAGTGATACGACCGTTAAAGTGCATATTAAACACCTGTTAAGCAAATTGAAACTAACCAGCCGACTAGAAGCAGCGGTATGGGCACATAGGAAAAAATAGCCGCTTGTCTGAGATACAATTATTCGGTTTAGACTGAATCATTATTGTGGCGAATTAATCATTCTACTCATCGTTTATCCTTATTAATGGCTTGCAAAATTTATCCTTCTTTAAGAGTACCTCTTAGGTGTAATTGTGAAAATTAGGGCTTAGCGGTTAAATGGGTTTTCTAAGAATTTACATGATGGGGAAATAGAATGACAGACAAAGCGTTTAAATATAAAAAACAAGCTATTAAAGATCAACAGCCATCTATGAATGTGCCAGGCGTTGCAGCGTGGCTTGGTGATACATTCATTTCAGCGGATGAAGATAAGAGAATCTGTGCTGGCTTTTTTAGATTAGAAAAAGGCAATAAGCTAGTGTATGACTATGATTATGAAGAGATGAAATGTATTGTAGACGGAACGTTTATTATTTCTGATGAAACTGGCCAAAAGGTAACAGCAACCGCAGGAGACGTTTTTTACTTTCCTTCAGGCAGTCGCATTACATTTGAAACGCCAGACTTTGCTGTTGGTTTTTTCTGCGGACAACGTGTGCCACTTTAAGCAATATGAACTCTTATTCGCCAATTAATCATATATGGAAATTAGGGTTAAATAAACATTAAACTTTGAACCTCTCCCTGTATCACTTGTAGCAATTATAAAGGGGGAGTTGATTAGATTTCTCTAATCAAATCCCTTTCAATTTCTGCAATTAAACTCTTTCTAATTCATAATAGTCATAATCTAAATTTCGACGGTATATTGAAAATTTCCCCCTTGGTTAGGTTAAATAAACACTACCCTAATTGATACTTTGCAGATTAAAAACTATCTTGAAGACGTAATTAAAAAGTAGTATCTAGTCTACTGGCGACATCAAAATTTTTTCTATCAAATTCATAGCGTTAACTACCACCTAAGTAGTAATCTATTGTGAGAATTGTGTTTAATTAGTGGTTGTCTTTCAATGAGAATCGTTTGAAACTACGTTAAATTGTATTACTTCTAATATTAAAGTTATCTGCAGTTAAAGATATTTAAATATTAAGGTTAGAAATTTTAAAAAGGGGACTTAAATTGAGCTCAAATACTATTACAGCCGATCAGGCTGGGGTTGCAACTGAAACGCTGCATAGAAAGATTGGTTGGCAAGGGGCATTTTGGGTGGCAAGTGGAGTACCTGCGCTTGTTTTATTTTCAATTGGCGCCATTGCGGCCACTGTTGGCAAACCTGCTTGGATCGTTTGGGCAATTTCAATTGCGTTTGGTTTTATACAAGCATTTACTTATGCTGAAATTGCGGGTTTATTTCCACATAAGTCTGGTGGCGCATCAATATACGGTGCTGTAGCATGGGTAAAGTATAGTAAGTTTGTAGCTCCCGTTTCAGTATGGTGTAACTGGTTTGCTTGGTCACCCGTACTGGCCATTGGGTCGGGCTTAGCTGCTGGCTACTTACTTAGCGCATTATTTGCGCCAGATGCAGCAATTAATACTTGGCAAATAACGTTAATGGATCTCAGTAGCATAAAAGACGGTCTGGTCTTGCGAATAAATGCCACCTTTGTGTTGGGGGCCGCCCTTTTATTGTCTGTTTTCGCAGTTCAGCATGGCGGTATTTTACGATCAGCAAAGACGACAATGATTCTAGGCATAATCGCATTAGTTCCATTAATGCTAATTGGCATCGTACCTCTATTAACTG
>JBJXDT010000050.1:0-7583 GCA_046153505.1 Methylophilaceae bacterium
CAAAGGCTCTGCAACAATTCTATTTAGACTTTAAGCGCGTTAAATCATCAATAATCTCTTGTGAGTGGCGTGAGGTATCTACGCTGAAATAGGTCTTTGCTAATCGCCCCTCAGGATCAATCAAAAACGTATAGCGCTTTGCAATTTTAATTAAGCCAAAATTTGTGAGTGCCCCGTATTGATTGGCTACCAGGCCATCTTTGTCGGAAAGCAAAGGAAACGGCAGGTTGTATTTTTTTGCAAAAGCAATATGGCTTTTCCCGTCATCCACACTTACGCCCACCACTTTCGCCCCAAGCGCTTCAAGCTTTGCAAGATCATCCCTAAAATAACAAGCCTCTTTTGTGCAACCAGGTGTATCGTCCTTTGGATAAAAATATAGTACCAACCATTGCCCAGAATATTCGGCGAGTTGATGCAAGTGGCCATTCGCATCGGGCAGTTTAAAGTCTGGAGCTTTGTCATTGCTAGACAGCTTCACGTTTGGCTTCTGTAGCCCAAAGTAAGCAACTGTAGCAATTACAATCAACACAATTAATAAAACTAATTTCATAGCCCATCCCAAAATAAAATTTTTGCATAATTCTACAAAACAATTATGCCACGACACATCCTCCTCCAAATAGGCCTTATTTGCTAATTATTTTCTGATTTTTTAGTTGGTTTATGAGGGCAGTGGCAGTAAGGTATTCAATTGCATAGTGAACTTTTTTTTGTTAAAGAAATGGTCTTTAAAGCCGTAAACAGAGGACAACGCAATTTAAAAATCAAGTTGCAAGTCCAAGGTTAAATTATCGTGTTTAGTAAAATCAGAATAAGTTGTGTCACAAGTTTAACTATAATGGCTATGCTTATTGGTACGACTAAATTTTCTCACGCTGCAACGATGGAAAGTGCTGTAAAAGCAGGTGTGATATATAACTTTGCTAAATATATCGAATGGCCTGAAAGTATCGATCTGTATGCGACATTTAATATTTGTCATAATGGTGATAATCGGCTTGAAGACAGTCTGCAGGCGCTGCAGGGCAAGTTGATAGGGGGTAAGCATATTAGTGTAAAGCAGAATGTAAAACCCGAAGATTTTTATAGCTGCCAAATCCTTTTTATTGCTGAAGACGATGATCAAGTAACTTATAAATTACTCCATGATATTGGCAATGCGCCAATAGTCACGGTGAGCGACAGCCCTAAGTTTGTTTTAAAGGGCGGTATGATAGGTATTATTCGTGATGGCGGCCGCGTTGGATTCGAAGTGAATCTTGCGCCAGTAAACGTTAAAGATTTACATTTTAGTGCCCAGTTACTGAAGTTGGCAAAAGTGGTGAAGGGACTAAAATGAATAAAGTTATTATCAGGCTAAAGCAGTTTTTTGTTGGGCAAGTATGGCTTATTGCATTGCTTACACCACTTGCTTTGTTTGCAATTTTGGGTGTCATGACCTATAAAAGTAACCATCAAAAGGTGTTTAAAAAAGAAACTCGCGTTTTATTGTCAGAGGTACAACTATCTTCTGCTAATTTGGCGGCGATAATCGCCAAACCATTAAGTGATTTGATGGTAATGAAGGTCTATTTTGACGATCAAAGCAGTGAAGATAATGCTTTGCTGGCTGCGCTAACGTCAACAGAATTGACCGTAAGGGGAGACATAAACGTAATTTTGCTAAATCTGCCTCGACGAAACCGAATGCTCGTGCTAACCTGTGTTTCTATAGGAGTTGGCAGACGAAATCAGGCGGTCACGGGGTAGCTTTGATGTTTAAATTTGATGCTAGTGAATCCATAAGCAAGAAGCTGATACTGCTTGTGTCACTTACTGCTTGGGCAGCCATTGTGCTTGGTTTGTTCGTCACGACTGTCAACGACCTAATTAGCACTCGGCAAGCATCAGAGACACAAGTTAGTATGCTCGCCAATGTATTGGCGCGTAATAGCGCATCTGCAATTTTGTTTAACGATGCCAAAGCTGCCAAAGAAACACTCTCTGCGATAGATAAAAACGACATTATCAATCGTGTAGAAATTATCAATAAAGATGGTTTTGTATTCGCTTCATATACCAACTCTAAGAAAAATGAACCATCATTCTTAGATTATCTCCCCGCAATTAACGAGCTCGTAGTTGAGCAGCCCATCAACCCAAAAAATCAAACTGACGGCAAGGTGCGCATATATGCTGAGCTTGATGGTCAATTTCATGTATTGGTAAATCGATGGCTAGTGAATCTGGCGATTCTAGGGTTCGCGCTAATTGTGGGGCTATTTTTGTTGCGCAGGCAAGTGAACAAAGTGTTAATGCCAGTAAGTCGATTAGCGGAAGCGGCGCGTGAGATTGTTCAAAATAAAAAATATTCACTTCGTGTGGAAAAAACCTCAGATGATGAGTTGGGTGAACTGACCGACGAATTTAATCAAATGCTGGCGCAAATCGAAATGCGCGATGCCCAACTGCAGCAGAATAGCGAGGCACTAGCACAGACACAAGATGCGATTTGCCTGCGTGACCTTTCCCTGAGTTTTGTTTATGTGAATCCCGCTTTTGTAAGGCTGTTTGGCTACAATATTAATGAATTAGAAGGAAGAAATCTGTCTTTACAACCTGAAAATTTACCTGAACCAGAACTAAAACATGAAGAAATTTATGCAATTGCACTAGAGAATGGTGGATATCGCGGTGAGGTCAGCAGACAAACCAAAAGCGGGCAGGTGATATCTGTAGAACTGCAAGTTAGTCCGGTAAAAGATGAAAAAGGCAATGTAACAAGTTATGTGACAGTCTCAACTGATATCACTGAGAAAAAAAGAGTTGAGGAAGCTATTTGGCGGCAAGCTAACTTCGATGCGCTGACAGGTTTGCCTAACCGCCATATGTTTAACGAACGGCTGCAGCAAGAGGTTAAGCGGTCGCAACGCACAGGCAAGCCATTTGCGCTCATGTTTCTTGATCTTGATGACTTTAAAGATGTAAATGACAGTTATGGCCATGACATGGGCGATCAGCTATTGGTTGAAACAGCGGAGCGCTTAATGAGTTGTCTGCGAAATACCGATGCTGTCGGGCACATGAACAATGTGGCGCGCTTAGGTGGTGATGAATTTACAATTATTCTTACCGAGTTAAGCGATAAAGCAAATGTTGAGCTAGTAGCGGCGCGTATTTTAAAGAAAATAGTAGAGCCTTTTCAGTTGAAAGGCGAGCTTGCTTATGTTTCTGCTAGTATTGGAGTCACTGTTTTTCCAGAAGATGCGGATGATGCAGAAACTTTAATTAAAAATGCTGACCAGTCAATGTATCACGCGAAAAACAAAGGCCGCAACAATTACAGTTACTTTACACGATCCATGCAAGTTGAGGTTCAAAAGCGCAGAGTGATGATAAATGATTTACGCATTGCGATTGATGAAGAGCAGTTTAGAGTGGTTTATCAGCCGATTATTAATTTGACTACCCAACAAATATACAAGGCAGAAGCGCTTATTCGCTGGCAACATCCCGCACGTGGCTTGGTGAGTCCAGCTGAGTTTATTCCCTTGGCTGAAGAAACTGGAATGATTGTAGAAATCGGCGATTGGATGTTTTATCAGGCGGCAAACCAAGTGGCAAGCTGGCGTAAATTCTTAAATGAAAATTTTCAAATTAGCATCAACAAGTCGCCTGTTCAATTTCACAGTTCTGCAGATGCTAATCTAGCTTGGTTTGATTATTTAGATGGCTTAGATTTGCCTGGTGAAAGTTTGGTAATAGAGATTACAGAAGGTTTGATGCTGGATAAGAATGCGATGGTAAGTGATAAGCTCATTGCTTTTCGCGAAGCGGGTGTAGAAATTGCGGTGGATGATTTTGGCACAGGCTATTCCGCACTTTCTTACCTAAAAAAATTCGATGTCGATTACCTGAAAATAGACCAATCCTTTGTGCAGAACCTCTCAATTTACTCCGAGGACATGGTGTTGTGCGAAGCGATTATTGTGATGGCGCATAAGCTGGGCTTAAAGGTAATAGCCGAAGGCGTGGAAACTATTGAACAGCGCGATTTACTCACTGCAATAGGTTGCGACTATGGACAAGGCTATTTGTTTTCACGCCCTATAAGCGCAGAAGAGTTTGAAAGGCTTGCATTGGCGCAATTAAAACTTGCTCTGCCACCTATGGAGTTGGCAAACCCACACTAATTTTAGGAGGGATTTGTGCAAAATTTAGAACAAATTGTTTATATAAGTCGCGCGCAGTTTCCGATATCAACAAACAAATACATTTTGGAGCCTGAGGTGCAAGCCATACTTGCTGTTGCACGCTCAAAAAATAGACTGCATAAACTTGTGGGTGTTTTATGTTTTGGTGATGGATATTTTCTTCAATGTTTGCAAGGCGAACAAATAACACTTGATAGACTATACGAGAATTTGCTTCGCGATTCACGTCATACAGACATTAAATTGCTTTCAACTATGCCTATCAACGAACTCACATTTGCAAAATGGAGTATGAAATTTGTTGGTGTTGGTTCTGAAATGCGTGAAATGCTTGCAGCCAAAGGGCATCAACTTTTTGAACCGCATCGCTTTAGTGAAGAAACCATCAATAATGTTATTTGGAATTTAATAGAGGCTGAACAGTCTGCTTAACCATCTATAACCACTTAATCTAGTTCTTAATTAAGCGATAAAACCTTATAATGGGCGCGGTGCGTAAAGCCCTCGTAGCTCAGTGGATAGAGCATCCCCCTCCTAAGGGGAGGGTCACACGTTCGATTCGTGTCGGGGGCGCCAATCTTTATTTGGCGCGGGTTTCTAGCACATTCCATTTTTCTAACGCTTGCTCTATTTTGGTTTCAATAGCGTTCAAACGCAGTTGTAGCAATTTTGCCTGCTCAGCGTTTGTACGATAAATCTCACCATCGGCGAGCATAGCGATTATTTCTGCTTGCTCGCTTTCCAATCCAGCAATCACTTCTGGCATGGCTTCCAACTCTTTTTGTTCATTAAAACTAAGTTTTTTACTGCTTTGTTTGCTTGTATCAGCAGGCTGAAGTACCTTATTCTGCGTGGCACTCAAGGCAATGCTATTTTTAGCATGCTCTAGCTTTTGTGCGTGATAACGCGACCAGTCATCGTAACCGCCGCCAAACTCATCCAACATGCCCTTGCCTTCAAATGAAATGACTTGCGTAACGGTATTTTCTAAAAAAGCACGGTCATGGCTCACCAAAAATAGTGTGCCCGGATAATCTTGCAGTAAGTTTTCCAGTAGCTCTAGCGTGTCAATATCTAAGTCATTGGTGGGCTCATCAAGCACCAGAATATTGGCTGGGCGGGCGAATAGCCGTGCCAAAAGTAGACGATTACGTTCACCGCCAGATAGCGACTTCACAGGTGATCGCGAACGTTGTGGCGGGAATAAAAAATCTTCTAAATAGCTAATCACGTGTTTGCGCTCGTTGCCAATTTCCACAAAATCTGAACCTGGGCTGATTGTGTCGGCCAGTGTGGCTTCCTCGTTCAATTGCTCACGCATTTGGTCGAAATACGCCACACTTTGCTTGGTGCCGTGTGTAATCGTGCCGCTATCGGGTTTTAAATTACCTAAAATCATTTTCAACAAAGTGGTTTTTCCGATACCGTTCGGGCCAAGCAAACCAATGTGGTCGCCACGTAAAATGCGTGTGCTAAAATTTTTAATCAATACTTTGTCCCCATATGCTTTGCTCACATTTTCTAACTCGGCAACAAGTTTTCCACTGCGTTCACCTGAGTCTAAATTGAGTTTCACATTACCTTGCCGTTCACGGCGTGCTGCGCGTTCAAGACGTAGTTTTTCCAATTGGCGTACACGACCCTCGTTGCGCGTGCGACGTGCTTTAATGCCTTGGCGAATCCAGACCTCTTCAGCCGCCAACACCTTGTCAAACTTAGCCGCATGCGTTTCTTCAACTGCTAGCAACTCCTCTTTTTTAATTTGGTATTGTGAGAAATTGCCTACAAAATCAGTTAAATGACCGCGGTCTAACTCAGTGATGCGCGTGGCAAGCTTGTCTAAAAAGCGTCTGTCATGGGTGATAAACAAAACCGCACCATTAAAAGTTAGCAGCAAATCTTCCAACCACTCAATCGCTTCTAAATCCAAATGGTTAGTTGGTTCGTCTAGCAGCAACACTTCAGGCTCGGCCACCAGCGCACGTCCTAGGGCAACGCGTTTGCGCCAGCCTCCAGAGAGCGTACTTACCAGCACATCGGCATCCAAGCTCAAATGGCTTAATACCGTTTCGATTTTACTTTGCATGGCCCATCCATTTTGTGCATCTAGCTCGTGCTGTAAGGTTTCCATTTCCGCCATCAGCGCATCAAAATCAGCTTCGGGCTCGCTCATTTTGTGTGTGACTTCGTGGTATGCCACCAAAATCTTTTGCACGCCTCCTAAACCTTCTGCAACCGCTTCATACACTGTGTGCATATTGTCTAGCTCCGGCTCTTGCGGCACATAAACAATGCGTGTTGCAGGCGCACGCCAAACATTGCCATCATCTAATTTGATCGCGCCAGCAATGGCTTTGAGTAAGCTTGATTTACCAGCGCCATTGCGACCAATCAGGCCCACGCGCTCACCCGCATCAAGTTGAAAAGCGGCTTTATCTAACAAAGCATGATGCCCAAAAGCAAGAGAGGCGTTATCTAAGGTGATGTAAGGCATGAATTTTTTCTATTCGGTTAATTTTGTTACCAAAAGACAAACATGGTAACTACGGTGACAAACATAAGCGCGGTAGCAGCCCAACCAAGTGCGTATAACTTTTTCTTAACCACAAAAGGCCCCATCACCTCTGGCTTCACTGCCATCAACATCATCACTGCCATGATGGGAATGGCAATGACGCCATTAATCACCGCACTCCAAAACAAGCCTTTGACAGGGTCGATTGGTGTAAAATCCAATAGCACGCCACCAATAGTTGCCAAGCCAATGATGGCGTAAAACTTTTTGGCACCGTCCGCTTTTTTCTCTAAGCCTTCAGGCCAATCAAAACATTCAGCCACCGCATAGGCAGCAGATCCTGCTAAAACTGGTACCGCAAGCATGCCTGTGCCAATAATGCCTAAACTAAATAATAGGAAGGTGACATTGCCCGCAATTGGGCGAAGCGCTTCAGCCGCTTGCGCAGAAGTATTAATCTGAGTAATACCAGCTGTATGCAGCGTGACCGCCGTACTTAAAATAATAAAAAATGCGACTAAATTAGAAAAACCCATGCCTATGTAGGTATCAAATTTAACGCGGCGTAATTCGGTATGCGCGTTTTTAGGCGCCTGTAAAAGCGGCTTAATATTTCTGCTGCCACGCATATCTTCGACTTCTTGTGAGGCCTGCCAAAAAAACAAATAGGGGCTAATGGTGGTACCAAATACCGCCACTAATAAGGTAATGTAATCTTCAGAAAGTGTAATATGCGGCAACAGCGTATTTATCACCACTTGCGTCCACGAGACGTTCACCATAAAGACTACCGCTACGTAGGCCAACAAAGAGAGTGTTAGCCATTTCAGCACACGTACATATTTGTGATAAGGCACGAATACTTGTAGCAG
>JBJXDT010000051.1:0-24684 GCA_046153505.1 Methylophilaceae bacterium
CGCTTGCAGTCATTGATTATGGTGATTGCTGGTTTGATGCGCATAACCCGATGACGATTAGAGAGAGCATTGTGGCACATGCACGCACGATTATCAGTAGCGGTGCAAAAATGCTGACCTTTGGTGGTGACCATTATATTACCTACCCACTCCTTCAAGCACATGCTGAGAAGTATGGCAAACCCATGTCAATTATCCATTTCGATGCACATTGTGATACATGGGCTGATGACAGCCCAGACTCACTTAACCATGGCAGCATGTTCTACAAAGCGGTTAAAGATGGGCTCATTGACCCAGCAACCTCAGTTCAAGTTG
Organism: Methylophilaceae bacterium; assembly: GCA_046153505.1. Lineage (GTDB taxonomy): Bacteria > Pseudomonadota > Gammaproteobacteria > Burkholderiales > Methylophilaceae > JBJXDT01. Next base: position 319 of record JBJXDT010000051.1, read on the forward strand.
GCATCAGAACTTGGAACGATGACTTTATGGGGATCAACATTATTGATGCATCTTGGGTGCACGCAAATGGTCCACAAGCTACTTTAGACAAAATTATTTCCATTGTCGGTAATAGACCGACGTATTTAACATTTGATATTGATTGCCTAGACCCTGCTTTCGCGCCTGGAACTGGAACGCCTGTTCCAGGTGGTTTAAGCTCAGCTCAAGCGCTACATATTATTCGCGGTATGGAACCAGTCAATTTAATTGGTATGGACGTGGTAGAAGTTTCTCCGCCTTTCGACCAAAGTGAAATTACAGCACTTTCAGCCGCACATATTGCAGCAGACTTATTGTGTGTGTTGCGCAACCAAAAATTAGCAAAATCTTAATCAAGGGGAATTAAATGAAATTTCTTAAAGCGAGCAAATTATTGCCATTCAATTTACTGATTGCGAGCCTATTATTAACGACTAGCGCAATCTCTGCCAATGCGAATGAGGAAAAAGTCCTTAACTTTTACAACTGGGCAGATTATATCGGCGAGGACACAATCAAAAATTTTGAAAAAGAGACCGGCATTAAAGTGCATGCTGATTATTTTGATAATACCGAGACGATGCACACAAAGTTGGTGGTAGGACATTCCAACTATGATGTTGTCATCACCTCTGCGCAATGGGCTGGAACTGAAATTCAAGGCGACTTGCTGCTCAAACTAGACAAAAGCAAATTGCCAAACCTTAAGAATATGGACCCTACCATGCAAGCCAAGCTTGCTAAGATCGATCCGAATAATGACCATTTAGTGAGTTGGTTATGGGGATACACCACTGTTGGTATTAATGTGGATAAGGTAAAGGCAGCACTTGGCACAACCCCTATGCCTGACAATGCCTTTGATTTGGTATTTAACCCAAAATACGCTTCCAAATTAAAATCCTGTGGCATTTCATTTGTAGATACACCTACAGATATTTTTGCAGTATCAATACATTATTTGGGTAAAAGTGCATATTCCAAAAATAAGGCAGATTACGAAGAGGCAGCAACGATGCTTAAGAAAATCCGACCCTACATTGCAAAATTCAACTCTATAAGTTATATCGATGAAATGTCCCGGGGCACTTATTGCGTTGCATTAGGCTGGTCTGGTGATATCAATATCGCACGACAAAGTGCCATCGATGCAAAAAGTGGGATTCATATTGAGGCTTTAATTCCAAAAGGTGGTGCCCCACTCATCATTGATGCAATGGCGATACCAAAAGATGCGCCCCACCCCAATAATGCGCAACTCTTCATGAATTACATTATGCGCCCTGAAGTACAAGCAGGACTCACTAATAAAGTGTTTTATGCGAATGCCAACAAAGCCAGCAAGAAGTTTGTTGCCAAAGAAATTATTGAGAATAAATCGGCCTTTTTAAGTGATGCAGATTTAAAGCGTATGGTCGCACCAGATACATTAACTAACGACATTCGCCGCATGATGACACGACTTTATACGAGTTTTAAATCTGGGCTTTAAATAAGTACAGGTTGATGACTCATGACCATATGCCGATTCACTAAGTCGGCTAGTCGTGTTGCTGCAGGCACAATCTGCTCAAGTGGCATATAGCCATAACCTACAACTACGCCACGCGTGACGGGTGGTGAGACGTAGTAAGCAGAAAGTGGTCGAATATCTATTTGTTGTAATCTAGCTTCATCTGCCAGCTTTACATCATCACAAAAATCAGGCAAATGTATCACCAAATGCAAACCTGCATCTGCATTTGATAGTCGTGCGGTCGATAGCAATTGTTTTTGTAGGGTATGTTGCAATAAGGCGCGACTTTGCCCATAGCGCGCACGCACGTTGCGCACATGGGTGGTGAAATGTCCTTGTTGAATAAAGTCAGCGAGCGCTGCTTGCACAGCCATTTGGCCAGGCCTATGAATATCAGAGAGCCCTGTTCTAAAAGGCTCGACTAAATCGTGTGGTACCACCATATATCCAATTCTGATGCCTGGGTACAATACTTTAGAAAAGGTACCACAATAAATCACGCGGTTATGGTGATCCAAACCCTGTAAAGATGCAATTGGGCGGCCTTTATAGCGAAACTCACTGTCATAATCATCTTCGAGTATCCATGCACCCACCGAGGCCGCGTATTCTAACAACAGGCGACGGCGAGTTAAACTCATTACTACGTCTAACGGGTATTGATGAGAAGGTGTCACGTATATTAAACGTGGCGTTGTTTGCAGGTCAGCAGGACTTGGCGATATGCCATCTTTATCCACATCGATAGGCCTTAAATCCAAATCGTTTGACTCAAATACGCGTCGCGCCCCCCAATAGCCAGGATTTTCCATCCATACCATGTCATTTGCATCTGCGAGCAAATTGGCACATAAATCCAGCGATTGCTGTGTACCAGCAGTAATTAAAATTTGTTCTGGTGATAAACGTACGGAACGCGTAACGCGCAAATATTCTGCAAGCACTTCACGCAATGGGGCATAACCGCCCAATCGCGCATAATCCATAAACGCACTTTGCGGTTCACGCCAAGCCTTATTTTGCAGTTTTTGCCAAACTTTGTAAGGGAAAACACTAAAGTCATTCGCACCTTGTATGAATTCCTGAATCTCAAAATTTTTATCAGAGGGTGAATGCGTGAGCCTTTCACCACGCACCGAAAGTGCGCGTGGCAAAGTACTAAAGGCAACATCATCTGCTTGCTCGATATTATCTAATGCAAAGTTAGGAAGTGTGTCTGCTACCACCGTGCCACTCCCTATGCGTGCCTCTACGTATCCCTCAGCCAGTAATTGCTCATAAGCAGCAATTACGGTGTTGCGTGAGCAACCAATCTCCTTGGCGAGATTGCGACTTGAAGGTAACTTACTGCCACCTTGAAGCTGATGACTCAAAATGGCATGGCGAATGAGCTCGAAAATACGCCGATGCGTCGGCATGTCAGCATTTAAGCTGGAACCGAGCGAAGCAAGTACTAACTCTGCCAAAGGAATTTTCATGAAAATTTCATCGAAAAATAGTCAAGTGGTTCTAATCATATGGCAAAAGTGGCTCTTTTACCAGTACCAAATTACGCCTATAGTGCCTGAGGATCAAAATCAAAATTTCCAAATCAGGAGCATTAAAAATGTTAGTGGGCGTGCCAAAAGAAATAAAAAATCATGAGTATCGCGTAGGTTTAACTCCAAATGGCGCAGCTGCGTTAGTGCGCAACGGCCATCAAGTGTTGGTGGAAACCAATGCAGGCGCCGGCGTTGGCTTTGATGATGCACTCTATACCAAAGCGGGTGCAACCATCGCCAAAAATGCAGATGAAGTATTTGCTAAAGCAGACATGATAGTAAAAGTGAAGGAACCACAAGCTGTGGAATGTAAGAAATTGCGTTCTGGCCAAGTTTTATTTACCTACCTTCATCTCGCGCCAGATCCTGAACAAGCAAAAATGTTAATTGATTCCGATTGCGTGGCAATTGCTTATGAAACCGTGACAGATAATTATGGTGGCTTGCCTTTACTTAAACCGATGTCTGAAGTAGCTGGTCGTATGTCGATTCAAGCTGGCGCACACAGCTTAGAAAAAGCACAAGGCGGCTCTGGCATGCTGTTGCCAGGTGTACCCGGTGTTGCTCCTGCTCGTGTATTAGTGCTTGGTGGTGGCGTGGTAGGGATTAATGCCGCACGTATGGCTGCTGGTTTAGGTGCAGAAGTCACTATCATGGATATATCACTTAATCGTTTAACGCAAATCGATAACGATTTTGGTAATGTGATGACAACAGAATATTCAACTCACGAACATATTTGTGAGCACTTACCAACCACGGACTTAGTCATTGGTGGCGTGCTTATTCCTGGTGCTGCAGCGCCTAAATTAATTACTAAGGACATGCTTAACTTGATGCGTCCAGGCTCTGTGATTGTCGATGTGGCCATTGACCAAGGTGGCTGCTTGGAAACGAGCAAAGCAACAACGCATCATGAGCCAACCTATGTTGTTAATGGTGTAGTGCATTATTGCGTAGCAAATATGCCAGGTGGCGTTGCCCGTACTTCCACGCTAGCTCTAACCAATGCTACATTACCTTTTGTGATAGCATTGGCTAATAAAGGTTATCGCAAAGCATTAGAAGATGATGCGCACTTGCTCAATGGCTTAAATATCCATCGCGGCAAAGTGACTTATGCCGCAGTGGCAAAAGAATTGGGTTACACACTCTCGACAATGTAAGCATTTATGGCAAAACACAAGCGACCGATTATTGGTATTCCCGCCTGCATCAAGCAAATAGGCGATCATCCTTTTCATTCGGTTGGTGCTAAGTATATTGATGCGGTTGTGAATGCGGCTGGTTGTGTACCGATTTTATTACCAGCACTTGGCCAAAAACAAGATGTTGTAGCCATTTTAGAATTGATTGATGGCGTATTGCTGACAGGCTCACCTTCTAACGTTGCGCCAGAGCGATATGGCAAAACGTTGGCACGCTTAGAAATGGCAGATGATTTAGACCATGCGCGTGATGCAACGACATTGCCGCTGATAGAGGCTATTGTCAATGCAGGCAAACCAATTTTGGGGATTTGCAGGGGCTTTCAAGAAATGAATGTGGCTTTTGGTGGCACTTTATATCAAAACGTACACCAGGAAGCACACTTAACTGATCATCGCGCTAAAGAAGATGCTGACCTTGAGTTGCAATACGGGCCAGCGCATATGGTGAAACTGACGAGCGATGGTTATCTACACAAATTGCTTGGTAAAAATGTGATTACTGTAAATTCTATTCACGGCCAAGGTATAGAAAAACTGGGCAAAGGTTTATTTGCTGAAGCCACAGCACCAGACGGATTGGTTGAGGCAATTCGCGTGGTTGATGCTAAATCGTTTGCTCTGGCGGTGCAATGGCACCCTGAGTGGAAAGTGTTGAGCAATCCGCAATATAAATTAATTTTTGAGGCATTTGGCGATGCCGCTAGGGCAGTACTATAAAGACTCAAAATTGAAATTCTAAAAAATTAGATAATTAAAATTATAAATAAATGGGTGGGAAAAAATGAATGGCAAACTAGTCGCAGAAAGAGAAAATGCTGGGTTTAATAAAATGGACGCTTGGCTCAACGAGAACAGCGTCACGGAAGTGGAATGTTTAGTCCCCGATATGACAGGAATCCCCCGCGGTAAAATTCTCCCGCGCGGCAAGTTCCATGAAGACCGCGGCATGCGATTGCCTGAAGGCGTGCTTGGTATGACAGTCACAGGCGAATATCCAGAAGATGATGCCTATAATAGCGTGATTCATGAGAGCGATCGTGACATGATCGTTCGCCCTGACCCTGATACGGTATGTCTCGTGCCATGGGCAATTGACCCAACAGCACAAGTCATTCACGACTGCTTTACCTTTGATGACCAATTAGTTGAACATGCGCCTAGATCCGTTTTAAGAAACGTCCTTGACTTATATGCACAACGCGGTTGGAAGCCTGTCGTGGCGCCTGAGTTGGAATTTTACATCGTTGCCCGTAACACTGACCCAGATCTGCCTCTACAACCGCCCATTGGCCGAAGTGGTCGTCCTGAGTCAGGTCGTCAGCCCTACAGTATTGATGCTGTGAACGAGTTTGACCCACTGTTTGAAGATATTTACGAGTATTGTGAAAAGCAAAAACTGGATATTGACACATTGATTCATGAAGTTGGCACCGGTCAAATGGAAATTAACTTCCTGCATGGCGATCCATTGGAACTCGCTGACAGTGTGTTTTTGTTTAAACGCACAGTTCGTGAAGCGGCTTTTAGACACGATATGTATGCAACTTTTATGGCAAAACCGATGGCGGATCAACCAGGTTCCGCAATGCACATTCATCAAAGCGTGATCGATGCCAAAACGGGTAAAAATATTTTTGCCAATGATGATGGCTCTGATAGTGAAATCTTTATGCATGCAATTGGAGGTTTACAAAAATACTTGCCCGCATCGATGGCTCTTCTTGCGCCATTTGTAAACTCATATCGCCGTTTGGTGCGCGATACTGCAGCACCGATTAATGTTCAATGGGGGCGTGACAACCGCACCGTTGGCATTCGCGTGCCAGAATCGCCAAGAAATTCACGACGCCTAGAGAATCGGGTTGCAGGGGTCGATGCGAATCCTTATATCGCCTTGGCCACCTCGCTCGCATGTTGTTACTTAGGCATGGAAAATAAAATAGAACCAAGTGCAGAACTTAAAGGAAATGGCTACTCACACGAATACGAATTACCTCGTAGCTTAAACGAAGCCATTGACATGCTTCGAGAAACGCCAGATTTACATGAAATTTTAGGACCGAATTTTATCAAGCTGTATTTATCGGTAAAAGAGCTGGAATACGCAGAGTTCATGAAAGTGATTAGCCCGTGGGAACGCAGGCATTTACTTCTCCACGTATAACCCACTTTAGGAAAAAATTATGTTAGCGCAACCAAAAACAAGCAACTCCTATAACACACCCGACTTAAAACGCCGCGATAGTGCGCATTATATGCACCCGTTTACGGACACTAAACAACTCGCTGAAAATGGCGCTCGTATTATCACGCGTGCTGAAGGTATCTATATTTGGGATTCTGATGGTAACAAAATTTTAGACGGTATGAGTGGTTTGTGGTGCGTAAACGTGGGCTATGGCCGTCAAACCATTGTAGAAGCCGCCGCGAAGCAGATGACTGAATTACCCTACTACAATAGCTTCTTTAACACCTCAGTGATTCCTGCCATCGAATTGGCAGAATTATTAACAGAAATTACTCCACCGCAATTCAACCACTTCTTTTTAGGCAACTCTGGTTCTGAAGGCAATGACACGATATTGCGCATGGTTCGCCGTTACTGGGATATCAAAGGACAACCGCTTAAAAAAACATTCATTGCGCGTAAGAACGCCTACCATGGCAGCACAGTTGCAGGTGCCTCATTAGGCGGCATGGATTATATGCACGAACAAGGTGACTTGCCGATTCCTGGCATTGCGCATATTGACCAGCCCTATTATTTAGAGCATGGCCAAGGCATAACACCAGAAGCATTCGCCTTGAAAGCGGCAGGATGGCTAGAAGAAAAAATTCTGGGAATTGGTGCAGATAAAGTTGCAGCGTTTATTGGAGAGCCTGTCCAAGGTGCAGGCGGCGTGATTATTCCACCACCAGGCTATTGGCAAGAAATTGAACGTATTTGTAGAAAATATGATGTACTACTTGTATCGGATGAAGTTATTACAGGCTTTGGTCGCTTGGGCACATGGTTTGGCTGTGAATATTTTGGCTTCAAACCAGACTTAATGACCTTCGCAAAAGGCGTCACTTCAGGCTACATTCCACTTGGAGGTGTGGCAGTAGGGGACCGCGTGGCGAAGGTGCTAATTGAAGAAGGAGGCGATTTTAACCATGGTTATACCTACTCTGGACATCCAGTCGCTTGTGCGGTCGCCATTGAAAACATCCACATTATTCAAAATGAAAAAATAGTCGAGCATGTCAAAAATGAGGCTGCACCCTATTTGAACAAACGATTTTTAGAGCTTGCCCAACACCCGCTTGTTGGTTTGGCTGAAACTTGCGGCTTAATGGCTGGACTGGTACTCATGCAAGATAAGACCACCCACACCATGTTTAATTCGGACGACGGCGTGGGCATGATTTGTCGCGGACATTGCTTTAGCAATGGCGTGATTATGCGCGCGGTAGGCAACCGCATGATTATTGCGCCACCACTGGTAATTACAAAATCTGAGATCGACCAAATGATTGCATTAATTCGCTTATCGCTTGACGAAACTTATGCAGATGTTAAAAAAATGGGATTAATAAAATAATTTGTAAAACGGTATTATTTTTATTGTAGCGATTGCGTTTTACATGATGTAAGATTACAGCAAGAAGTAGCTTGTACGTGCTTATTTCGCTGGGATAAGTCAATAGCACGACCAGAGCCAAATCGATATTTTTTGTATTTTTATTTAACTTTTGAGGAGTAACAAGAAATGCATAATACTTTTAAAAATGCTCTGCTTGGGTTTTTGCTGGGCGTTGTAGGCTTAGGCATAGTTGCATGTGGTAATAAAGAGGCCAGCACACCTGCTGCAGAAGCCGCAAAACCAGCCGCAACTGCTGCCGCAGTCGAAGAAGAAAAGATACTTAACATTTATAACTGGTCTGATTATATTGCACCAGATACGATTGCTAATTTTGAAAAAGAAACAGGTATTAAAGTACGCTACGACATTTTTGATAGTAACGAAATTTTACATGCCAAGCTCATGGCTAAAAGCACAGGCTACGATATTGTGGTTCCCTCCTCAAACTGGGCCAAATTACAAATTGATGGCGGCTTATTCCAAAAACTTGATAGAAGCAAATTACCTAACTGGAAAAATTTAGATACCAACGTTCTGAAACTGATGGAGCAAGTGGATCCAGGCAACCAATATCTGGTTGATTGGATGTGGAGTTTCAATACGGTTGGCATTAATGAAGACAAAGTAAAGGCTGCCTTAGGCGATATGCCAATGCCAGACAATGCTTGGGACTTAGTCTTCGATCCTAAATATACTAGTAAGCTCAAATCATGTGGCATCGTATTCTTAGACACACCAACTGACGTTTTTCAAGCAGCGCTTCATTACTTGGGCAAACCAGTAGTAGGTGTAACAGAAGATGATTATAAAGCAGCATATGACATGTTGATGAAAGTACGTCCTGACATTAAAAAATTCACTTCTGGTGGACAAATTGATGACATTGCGGCAGGCAATATTTGTGTGGCTTATGGATGGGCTGGCGACATGAGCTTGGCACGTAACCGTTCTAAAGAAAACGGAGCTGCACTTAACATTAAAGCCTTAGTTCCCAAAAATGGTGGCTTAATGTTTATGGATACCATGGCAATTCCTGCTGATGCAAAACATCCTAACAATGCGCACTTGTTCTTAAATTACATCATGGAACCAAAAGTAATCGCTGCATGTACAAATACCACGACTTACCGAAATGGTAATCGCGCAGCGACTGAGTTTGTTGACCCAGAAATCAAAAACAATCCAGCCATCTATATGACTGATGAAGAAGTGGCTAAATTAGTCCCTCCTAGCGTTGAAGATAGCAAATCCAAACGCATTGTAACGCGCTTGTACACACAGTTTAAAACAGGCACATAGCACTATGCATATAGTCTGGAAACCGCATATGGTGCGGATTCCAGACTTTCTTAACAAGTAATTAACTGCTTATTTTTGCTTTAATCTATTCTTACGGGGGCCGCCATGGCAACAGCACCAAAACAAGCTGAAAACAAAACTGCTGCAAATGAAGTTTTGCTTAGAGTGGAGGGCGTAACAAAAGTGTATGACGGCCATGTAAAAGCCGTTGATGATGTTTCGCTCGAAGTAAAGCGCGGTGAAATATTTGGTCTATTAGGTGGATCTGGCTGCGGCAAATCAACATTATTGCGGATGATGGCAGGGTTTGAAACGCCCACCAAAGGCAAAATTTATCTTGAAGGCCTAGACATTACTGGCATTCCATCCTTCCAGCGCCCGATTAACATGATGTTTCAATCTTATGCCTTGTTTCCACATCTAACAGTTTGGGAAAACGTCGCATTTGGTTTAAAGCGTGACCATATGCCTAAGGACGAAATTGCCTCGAGGGTAGAGGCCATGCTCAAACTCGCGCAGCTCACCAAATTTGCGCAGCGAAAGCCCCATCAACTCTCTGGCGGGCAACAGCAACGTGTAGCTTTGGCAAGAAGTTTAGCCAAGCGCCCCAAACTATTACTGCTTGATGAACCGCTAGGGGCACTAGACAAAAAATTGCGTGAAACAACGCAATTGGAACTTGTCAATATTATTGAAGACGTTGGCGTAACTTGTGTTTTGGTGACGCACGACCAAGAAGAAGCTATGACGATGTGCTCGCGCATTGCAGTGATGGCAGAAGGTTACTTTTTACAAATTGGCGAACCTGATGCGGTTTATGAAATTCCAAACAGCCGTCAAGTGGCTGATTTTATTGGTAATGTGAACATGTTTGAAGGCACTGTAGAAGTAGATGAGCCCGACCACGTGATTGTGCGCTGCCCAGAGTGTGTTCATTACGTTGGCCATGGATTTAGTGGCAACAAAGGCATGAGTGTGGGTGTTGCTTTACGCCCAGAAAAAATTTCCTTGTCTAAAACCAAGCCGAAAGGCGATTACAACTGGTGTGAAGGCGTAGTGACTGAAATTGTATATTTTGGCGACCACACCACCTACCACATCAAATTGGATAGCGGGCGCATTATCAAGGCGCAGGAAATCAACAACACGCGCGATTTAAGCTGTGGCCTTACTTGGGGCGACCACGCTTATCTGCATTGGAATAACTTAGCGATGGTCATCTTAACGCATTGAGGATATCGCCATGAACAAACTCATTCAATTTTTTCAAAAACTATTCAGTGGCGATAAATTAGTCATCGGCATTCCGTATGGCTGGTTTACGCTTTTAGTTGCAATACCCATTCTGATTGTACTTAAAATCAGCCTGTCGGAAATGGAAATGACTTCTGTTTCAAGCTTGATTGATTGGAGCAACGGCTGGCCCACCCTAAAACTTAACTTTTCAAGCTATCAGTTTATTGCCAAAGATGCGCTTTACATCAAAACTTATATTTCATCTATTAAATACGCGCTCATTACCACAGCGTTATGTCTAATGATTGGCTACCCTTTTGCCTACTTTATGGCGCGCTCGCCTAAGCATTTGCAACCGATGTTGCTTATGCTGATTATGTTGCCGTTTTGGACATCATTTTTATTACGTATTTATGCGTGGAAAACATTACTTGTGAGTAATGGTGTGATTAACAATGTGCTAATGAGCTTACACATCATCAGTGAGCCATTACAAATGATGAACAATTCATTTTCACTACTCATCGGCATGGTCTATTCTTATTTACCTTTCATGATTTTACCATTGTACGCCAACCTCTCCAAAATGGATTTGCGCTATTTGGAGGCCGCTTCAGACCTAGGAGCAAGCCCGTTTAAAGCATTTTGGCTCATTACCGTTCCTCTGTCCAAGGCGGGTATTATTGCTGGGTCGATGTTGGTATTTATTCCTGCCGTGGGTGAGTTTGTGATTCCTGAGTTACTTGGTGGACCTAGTACTTTGATGATTGGCCGTGTGCTTTGGGATGAGTTCTTCAGTAATAACGATTGGCCTATGGCGGCGGCAGTTGCCGTTGTGATGATTCTGCTAATTTTAGTGCCTATTGCGATATTTAATAAATCCCAAGCCGAGCAAATGGAGGGTAAAGCATGAGCCAAGCCAGTAATAAAACCTTTGCCAGAAGTTGGATGATTGCAGTCTACATTTTTCTCTATCTTCCAATTATCACGCTGGTTATTTTCTCATTCAATGATTCAAGACTTGTAACAGTTTGGTCGCATGCTAGCTTTCGTTGGTATGAAGCACTCGTTAAAGACAGTGACCTCATTTCTGCCGTGTTTCTTTCTCTAAAAATCGCGTTTTTATCAGCACTCATGTCCGTCTTTTTTGGCACTTTTACCGCATATGCACTGCACCGATATAGCAATTTTAAAGGCCGCACGCTTCTTAACTCCATGGCAACCACACCACTCGTTATGCCCGATGTGATTGTTGGCTTATCACTTTTACTCATGCTGGTTTCTGTGCAACATTGGCTTGGCTTTCCAGAGCGCGGATTATTTACGATATTGCTTGGCCATGCGTTATTGGGTACAGCTTATGCTACAGTTGTCGTCACTTCACGTTTGCGTGAGATGGACGGCCGACTAGATGAGGCAGCAATGGACTTGGGCTGCAAGCCATTGCAAGTGTTCACGTTGGTGACTTTCCCTTTACTTATACCTGCTTTAGTTTCCGCATTCTTGTTGACATTTACACTTTCGTTTGATGATGTTGTACTTTCTTCATTCTTGTCTGGACCAGGCTACTCCACCATGCCTATGGTCATATTCTCGCGTGCAAGATTAGGCTTAAACCCCACCATTAACGCTGTAGCAACAGTGACCATTACCGTGGTAACCATTGCTGTTATTGCCTCAAGCTTTTACACCTCTGCCCAAGAGCGTAAACGCAAACGTGAGACAGCGCTTGCTTACAGTGACAAGAACCAATAATGCCTATGTAAAATAGACCATTTGAATGCGTTTGGATGCGCACAAGAGACTATTAAAATGAACAAAGCTATACCTGATTGGAAAGCCCTAAGTAACAAAATTAAATTAGATGGTCGCGCATTTATCAATGGGCAGCGAGTAGCTGCTACCAGTGGCGCATTGTTTGATTGCATTTCCCCTATCAACGGAAATAAAATTGCCGAAATTGCGCGTTGCGATGGAGACGATATTAACCTTGCTGTAGCTGCTGCGCGGGCAGCTTTTGAAGATGGTCGCTGGGCAAAAAAAACACCACGTGAGCGCAAAATGATTATGGTGCGCTTTAGCGAACTGTTGAAAGAAAATGCAGATTTACTCGCGCTGATGGAAACGCTAGATATGGGCAAGCCCATTAATTACAGCCTGAACGTGGATGTTAATTCGTCTGCCAACTGCATTCGCTGGTTTGGCGAGGCGATTGATAAGGTCTACGATGAAATTGCGCCAACACCACACAACGCATTAGCGCTGATCACCCGTGAACCAGTTGGCGTGGTAGGTGCAATCGTGCCTTGGAACTACCCCATGCTGATGGCAAGCTGGAAAATCGCACCTGCCCTTGCTGCCGGAAACTCCTTGGTATTAAAACCTTCTGAGAAATCCGCGCTCACCGCGTTAATGTTGGCAGAACTGGCCATTGAAGCGGGCATCCCCGCAGGCGTATTTAATGTTGTTCCAGGTTTTGGCATTGATGCAGGCGCTGCGCTAGCATTACATATGGACGTTGATGCAATTGGTTTCACTGGCTCTACGAATATCGGCAAAATGATTTTGCAGTATGCTGGACAATCCAACCTAAAGCGAGCTTGGACTGAGTTGGGTGGAAAATCACCGTTTGTAGTTTTTGCCGATGCTGACATAGATGCAGCGGCTGAATCATGCATTGGCTCTATTTTCTTCAATCAAGGCGAAAGCTGCAATGCGCCTTCGCGCTTGATTATCGACAAATCGATTCAAAAACAATTTCTAGACAAAGCCTTGAGTCTAATTCCCAACTACCAACCTGCGGATCCGCTTAATAGCGAGACGGTAATGGGCGCTTTGGTAGATGAAACACAACTCAACACTGTGATGCGTTATATCGACGCGGGCGTAAAAGAAGGTGCAAACTGTCTAACTGGTGGTAAACGTGTGATGGAACAAACGGGTGGCTATTACGTCGCACCCACCATCTTCACACAGGTGAAAAGTGAGATGAAAATTGCCCGCGAAGAAATTTTTGGCCCGGTGCTTTCTGTGCTAACTTTTGACAAATCCGATGACGCGATTCGCATGGCGAACGACACACCTTATGGTTTGGCAGCTTCTGTCTGGTCACGCGACATAAGCCGTGCGCACCTTGCAGCACAAGCATTGCGCGCAGGGACGATTCATGTGAATTGTTACGACGAAGACGATATCACCGTGCCTTTTGGAGGCTATAAGCAATCGGGCAATGGACGCGATAAGTCATTACACGCCTTCGACAAATATACAGAGTTAAAAACCACCTGGATCAAACTCTAACAGAAACTTAAGTAGCAAAACCATGAAACTAGCCCACACACTACCTAGCAGCTTGTACGAAGCCTCACTTATTGCGCCACGCGCCAACTATCCATCATTTATAGGTAGTTTGGATTGCGACGTTTGTATTATCGGCGGTGGCTACACAGGACTGCACACTGCACTGAACCTGCAAGAGCAGGGTTTAAAGGTAATCATTCTCGAAGCGCAATATATTGGTTATGGTGCATCTGGCCGAAATGGCGGTCATGTCATACCAGAGTTTGGCGGAAGTCAAAGCAACTTCGAAAAGCAGCTAGATATGGAAAGCGCTAAAAAAGTTTGGGAAATCTCACACGGTGCTGCTGACAATTTAAGAGAACGCATTTCTAAATATAGCATTGATTGCGATTACCAATCTGGGCATATAGAAGCTGCTATTACACCACGTCACGCTTCGGCTCTCAGGGATTGGCAAGCGCATATTGAAAAAAATTATGGCTACAAAAACGCTTGGATTAGCCAGAATGAGATGCCTCAATTTATTGGTACAAAGCGCTATCTATGTGCAGCGCTAGATAAAAATGGTGGACATGTTCACCCTCTAAAATTAGCGCTAGGATTAGCGCAGGCATTTAAAGCTAATGGCGGCGAGATATTTGAGAAAAGCCCCGCAAGCACATGGTCATTAGATGCAGGAAACGTGCATGTGAGCACAGCCAATGGCGAGATTAAATGTAAACATTTGGTATTGGCTTGCAACGTGGATATGGAAAGCATTCAAACCAACTCTTCACAAAAACTCGCAAAACGTATCTTGCCTGTCGGCTCTTGGGTTATTGCAACCGAATCACTCAGCCAATCGCTGGCTGGTGAAATTTTACCTAGCCGCGCTGCCGTCGTCGATATGCGCTTTATTTTAGATTATTACCGCCTTTCTGCAGATAACCGCTTAGTGTTTGGCGCAGGCGTCAAATATTTAAGTAAGCAGATTCCGGATGAGTTTTTTGTCACGGTACGCAAAAAAATGCTAAAGATATTTCCACAATTAGTAGACACTAAAATTGAGTACAGTTGGAGCGGCTTGATTGATATCACCATGAACCGAATGCCTGATTTTGGTTATGCTGGCAGTGATCAGGTGCTATATGCACAGGGTTTTTCTGGCTCTGGCGTGGTTGCCACCAATGCTGCTGCTAAGGTAATTAGCGAAGCAATTTTAGGTGACACTAAAAACTTAGCCATGTTCCAGCGCATCCAGCACACGCCTTTCCCTGGCGGCAAAATGCTTCGCGGCCCAATTACTGCAGCTGGCATGCTTTACCACCGACTACTTGATTTAATTTAAGAGATTATTATGACTATCGCCCTAAATGATTCCAGTCTGCTGCGCCAACAATGTTTTATTGATGGTGCTTGGCATGACGCAGACAATGCTGCAACGATTAATGTGACAAACCCAGCGACAGGTGCGGTGATTGGCACAGTGCCTAAAATGGGCATGGCTGAGACACGTCGCGCGATTGAAGCGGCTAATAAGGCGCAACCACTTTGGCGCGCTAAAACGGCTGGTGAACGCGCCAAAATATTGCGTAAATGGTATGAGTTAATGCTTGCTAACCAAGAGGATTTGGCCTTGCTCATGACCAGTGAGCAAGGCAAACCGCTTGCCGAAGCGAAAGGCGAAATTGGCTATGCCGCTTCTTTTATAGAGTGGTTTTCTGAAGAAGGTAAGCGCGTCTATGGCGATACGATTCCCGCTCCTCGCGGTGATGCGCGCATTGTGGTAGTGAAAGAGCCAATTGGTGTTTGTGTGGCGATTACGCCTTGGAACTTCCCCGCCGCCATGATTACACGCAAAGCTGGCGCCGCCTTGGCTGCAGGTTGCACCATGGTGATTAAGCCTGCATCGCAAACACCCTATTCTGCGCTGGCTTTGGTAGAGCTCGCCACGCGTGCAGGTATCCCTGCAGGCGTGCTATCCATCGTAACAGGGTCCGCTAAAGAGATTGGCGGCGAAATGACTAGCAACCCGTTGGTGCGGAAACTAAGCTTTACAGGCTCAACAGAGATTGGCATTCAATTACTGCAAGAATGCGCGCCTACTGTGAAAAAAACATCGATGGAATTAGGCGGTAATGCGCCGTTTATTGTGTTTGATGATGCAGATTTAGATGCAGCGGTAGCTGGTGCCATGTTTTCTAAATTCCGTAATGCTGGCCAAACTTGCGTATGTGCAAACCGCATGCTAGTGCAAGCAGGAATTTATGATGCCTTTGCCAACAAGTTATCAGAAGCCGTGGCAAAACTAAAAGTGGGGAATGGCTTGGAAGAAGGCACCACACAAGGCCCAATGATTGACGAAAAGGCAGTTGCAAAAGTAGAAGAGTTAATTAGCGATGCAAAAAACAAAGGAGCATCAGTTGCCTTAGGCGGCAATCGTCATGCGCTTGGTGGTAGCTTCTTTACACCAACCGTACTTACTAATGTGACCAAGGACATGCTAGTCGCCAAAGAGGAAATTTTTGGCCCAGTGGCGCCCTTGTTTAAATTTGATACTGAAGCACAAGCAATCAAAATGGCCAATGATACCGAATTTGGATTAGCGGCTTACTTCTTTAGTAAAGATATCAGCCGCGTTTGGCGTGTAGCTGAGGCCTTGGAATATGGCATGGTGGGTATTAATACAGGCGCCATCTCTAACGAAATGTCGCCTTTTGGTGGCATCAAGTCCTCAGGCTTAGGGCGTGAAGGCTCTAAATATGGGATTGAAGATTATCTAGAAGTTAAATATTTATGTATGGGAATTAGCCCAGCATAACGCGCTTTAAAGGAGCATAGTATGGACATGAAAGCAAAAAGTAATGCTGATTTAATGGCACGTCGCACGGCTGCAGTGCCGCGTGGAATTGGTAATGCTCATGCCATTTTTGTTGACCACGCATTAAACAGTGAGATTTGGGATGTCGAGGGTAAGCGCTATATCGATTTTTGCGCGGGCATCGCCGTGGTTAATACAGGCCATTGTCATCCCAAAGTGGTCGCTGCCGTTAAAGAACAGCTTGAACATTTTAGCCATACCTGTTTTCAAGTAGTAGCGTACGAACATTATGTCGCTTTGGCTGAACGTCTTAATAAGCTTGCACCTGGCCCAACGCCTAAAAAAACTTTTTTTATGAACACAGGTGCTGAAGCTGTTGAAAACGCTGTCAAAGTCGCACGTGCCGCAACTGGTCGTTCTGGCATTATTGCGTTTACAGGTGCCTTTCATGGACGTAGCATGTTTTCAGTAGCCATGACAGGTAAAGTAGACCCTTACAAAAAAGGTTTTGGTCCCTTTCCGCCAGAGATTTATCACGCCCCATTTCCTCACGCTTTGCATGGCGTAAGTGAAGATGATGCGATTAATGGTTTACTGTCCATCTTTAAAAACGATATCGAAGCAACTCGCGTAGCAGCAATATTTATCGAGCCAGTACAAGGCGAAGGCGGCTATATTCCAGCATCCAGTTGCTTTATGTGCCGTTTACGCAAAATATGTGACGAACACGGAATTTTGCTAGTGATGGATGAGGTGCAAACTGGTATAGGTCGCTGTGGTAAATTATTTGCACATGCGCACACCCCTGTCGAGGCCGACATCATCACCTTAGCTAAAGGTCTTGGTGGCGGCTTTACCTTAGCGGCTATTATCGGCAAAGAAAAGGTTATGGATGCTGCTGCACCAGGTGGTTTGGGTAGCACCTATGCAGGCAACCCCATCACGATAGCAGCAGCCCACGCAGTATTGGACGTGATGGAGCAAGAGCAATTGCCTGCGCGGTCTATGGAAATCGGCGAGAGACTTCGCGGACGATTTAACGCCATGAAAGAGAAGGTAAGTTTCATTACCGAAGTGCGTGGCTTGGGTGCGATGACAGGTGTGGAATTCTGTCATGATAATGATCCGCATAAACCTGCCGCAGATATTGCCAACACACTTAAATCTGAATGCGCAAAACGTGGCTTATTAATCCTTAATTGTGGCATTTATGGCAACGTCCTGCGTGTGATGGTACCACTTACAATTAGCGATGCACTTTTGGACGAAGGCTTGCAAATTATTGAATCTATTTTGCTAGAAATTCAAGCTGGCATGCCACAAAAGGCACCGTTCTATCAGGCACCTTTATTAGCAAACACAGGTTGCGGCTCTGCGCAAAATTGCATTTTAAAATAGACCGAACATGACCAATTTAGAAAATTACTGGCTTCCTTTTACGCCCAATAAATACTTTAAACAGCACCCGAAAATGGTGGTGTTGGCCAAAGGTGCGTATTACACCACAGAATCTGGCAATCAATTGTTTGATTGTTTATCTGGCTTATGGTGCAGTCCTATTGGGCATAGCCATCCCAAAATTGTAGAGGCATTTACTAAACAAGCGCAAACTTTGGATTTTGCGCCCAGCTTTCAGGTAGGCAGCCCCAATGCTTTTAAACTTGCTGAGTGCATTGCCAAGATGGCGCCTGAGGGCTTAGACCGTGTGTTTTTTTGTAACTCTGGTTCAGAAGCAGTTGATACAGCATTAAAAGTTGCGTTGGCATACCATGGCGCGCGTGGCGATAGTAAGCGCACACGTTTTATTGGTCGCGAGCGTGGCTATCATGGCGTGGGATTTGGTGGGATTTCCGTGGGTGGCATGGTGGCAAATCGCAAAGCATTTTCTAGCGCCATGTTACCCAGCATTGACCATCTGCCACATACTTGGGACACAACACAAATGGGATTTTCCAAGGGTCAACCTAATTGGGGTGCGCACTTAGCAGAAAATTTAGAGCGTTTGGTTGCACTACACGATGCATCCACCATTGCGGCGGTCATTGTAGAACCCATGCAAGGTTCAACAGGCGTAATAGTTCCGCCAGTGGGTTATTTACAAAAATTGCGAGAAATCTGCACTAAGCACGGCATTTTGCTGATTTTTGATGAGGTAATTACAGGCTTTGGGCGCTTAGGTGAGAATTTTGGCGCACAAAAATTAGGCGTCACTCCTGACATTATCACCTTCGCCAAGGCCGTTACTAATGGCGTTATTCCGCTAGGCGGCATCATAGCAAAACGCAGTATTTATGAAGCCTTTATGAGTATTAACCAGCCCGAACACATGGCAGAGCTGTTCCACGGATACACCTATACTGGTCACCCCATGGCCTGTGCGGTTGGCTTGGCTTGCTTAGATATATACCAAGAGGAAGGTTTGTTTAAACGCTCTGCCGAGTTGGCGCTAGTTTTAGAAAATGCGGTACATAGCCTAAAAGGAGAAGATGGCGTCACTGACATTCGTAATTTTGGATTGGCCGCCGCAATTGATTTGGCACCGTTTAGCATGCCGGGTTTACGCGCATTTAAAGTATTTGAGCACGGCTTTGCAAACCAACATCTATTCCGCATAACGGCAGACACTATTTCACTTGCACCGCCATTTATTAGCACGCCTAAAGAGATAGAAAATATGATTGATGGTCTTCGCACTGCGATTCGCACCGTAAAAGAATAAATATAGGAAAGGAATTCATTATGCATTTATATATCACAATTGGTACAAATAATATGATTCGTGCGATGAAATTCTACAACGCTGTGTTACCTATTTTTGAGTTGAAAGGTCGAGCCACAAATGGTGAAGCGGACTGGGAAGATTGGGCGGGCTATGGAAAGGAAAACCATGAAGGGTTATTCGAAGAGTTATTATGGCTATGCGGTAAACCTTTTAATGGAAATCCAGCAACACATGGCAACGGCTCATTAGTGGGGTTTAAGGTAAACAGCTGGAACGAAGTGGATCGTTTTTATGCTGTCGCACTCGCTAACGGAGGCACTTGTGAAGGTGCACCAGGTTTGCGATTAAACGTTGCACCTGATTTTTATGCAGCATATGTGCGCGATCCAGATGGTAATAAATTAGCCTCTGTTTGCGAAGGTTTTACGGAATCACAAAATTAAAAAAGTTTATCTAAAAAGGCAATAAAATGAGCACCAAAATTACCCCCCATTGGATTAATGGACAAACAATCACTCCATCAAGCGGTCGCTATGCGGATGTTTTTAACCCCGCGACTGGCGTAGTCACCAGCCAAGTGCCGCTTGCAAGTACTGCAGAAGTAAACAACGCTGTGACAAATGCATTTGAAGCATTCCCTGCTTGGGCTGCCACAACGCCCTTACGCAGGAGCCGTATTATGTTTAAATTTAAAAGTTTACTTGAAGCCCACGCCGATGAAATCGCAAAATTAATTTCGCAAGAGCACGGTAAAGTGTTGGGCGATGCGGCGGCGGAGTTTCAACGTGGTTTAGAAAACGTAGAGTTTGCCTGCGGTGCGCCGCAGTTTTTAAAGGGCGAATTTAGCGAAAATGTGGGCACGGATGTGGACAGCTACTCGATGCGTCAGCCTCTCGGCGTGGTGGTAGGTATTACACCGTTTAACTTCCCTGCCATGGTGCCGATGTGGATGTTTCCTTTAGCAATTGTGTGCGGCAATACCTTTGTGCTTAAACCTTCTGAACGTGTGCCAAGCACTGCCATTTACCTAGCACAACTGTTAAAAGAAGCTGGCCTACCCGATGGCGTTTTTAACGTAGTGCATGGGGATAAAGAGGCGGTCAACGCCTTGCTCGCACACCCAAATATAAAAGCCATCAGTTTTGTTGGCTCTACCCCCATTGCTAAATATATCCATACGACAGCATCAGCCAACGCTAAGCGCGTGCAAGCTTTAGGTGGTGCAAAGAACCATATGCTGGTAATGCCAGATGCCGATTTAGATATGACCGCAGATGCACTAATGGGTGCAGCCTATGGTGCAGCAGGAGAGCGCTGCATGGCAATTTCCGTGGCTGTAGTAGTAGGTGATAAAGTGGCCGATGAGTTAGTAGCCAAACTTACGCCAAAAGTAAAAAACATTGTGATTGCTGACGGCATGAACGCCAAGGCAGAAATGGGTCCACTAATTACTGCACAGCATCGCGATAAGGTGCGTGGTTACATTGACAGTGGCGTTGAGCAAGGTGCAAAAATTCCTGTTGATGGTCGTGCATTAAATACGCCAAGTGACGGCTTCTTTTTAGCCGGTACCTTGTTTGACCATGTAAAACCCGACATGAAAATATATTGCGAGGAAATTTTTGGACCAGTGTTGTGTGTGGTGCGTGTTAAAACTTACAAGGAAGCCGTGGACTTAATTAATGCGCATGAGTTCGGTAATGGCACCGCCATCTTTACTCGCGACGGTGCCGCAGCAAGGGCATTTGTGAGCGAGATCGAAGTCGGTATGGTGGGCATCAATGCACCAATTCCTGTACCGATGGCGTTCCACAGTTTTGGTGGATGGAAATCCTCCATTTTTGGTGACCATGCGATTTATGGTCCTGAAGGGGTGCGTTTTTATACAAGAATTAAGACGGTAACTGCACGCTGGCCAAATAAAGTGAGTAGTGGCGCAGAATTTATTATGCCAACAGGAAGATGACACAAGGATAATCCAATGGATTTAACATCGGCTGCTGCATTTATTAAAACGCGTCAAATCAAAGAAGTGGAGTGTGTATTCCCCACCATCAATGCCACTTTGCGCGGCAAAGTGATGCGCGCGCACGACTTTGCCAATGGCAATGAGTTACGCATTGCGCGTGCGGTGATTTTGCAAACTATTAACGGCGAATATTGCGATGATCACGTGATTGGCGCTATAGACAACGATACAATTTTAAAACCTGATTACAGCTCAATTAAACAGCTGCCATGGGCAAAAGACCGTGCATGGGTGCTACATGATTGCATGAATTTTGACGGCACACCTTCAGAACACGCGCCTCGTAATGTTCTCAAAAAAGTGCTTGCGCAGTATGAAGCGCTTGGCTTAAAACCTGTAGTTGCGCCTGAAATTGAGTTTTACTTGTTTAAACGCGACGGCAACGAAGCCAATGCCTTCACATACCCCACAATGCGCGGCAGCAGTATTGAGCAAGAGCGCCAAATGGCTTATAGCTTAAATTCCACCGCTGAATTGGCCCCTTTTTGGAACGAATTGCAGGCCTCTTACGATGCGCTTGGCATCCGCACCGATACTTGGTTACACGAAATGGCACCCAACCAGTTTGAGCTAAATTTATTACATGGCGATGCCTTAAAACTTGCGGATGACGTGGTGCTGTTTAAGCACACTATGCGAGAAATAGCTGCAAAACACGGGCTTAGTGCCGTATTTATGGCCAAACCTTTGCAAGGTTTTGATGGTAGCTCAATGCATATTCACCAAAGCATTGTTGATGCGAAAGGCAACAATATCTTCAGTGAGGCAAATGGCGAAGCGACGCCTGCTTTTTATGCCTACATTGCAGGCTTACAAACCTATTTGGCCGATTTAATGCCGCTTATTGCGCCATTTGTAAACTCTTGGCGACGTTATGTCGCAGGCACTCAAGCGCCCTATAACATGCAGTGGGGGTACGACAACCGCACTGTTGGTTTACGTGTTCCACATTCCAGTCCAGCAGCGCGTCGCGTGGAAAACCGTTTTGCGGGCAGTGATGCAAACCCGTATCTCGCGATGGCGGTATCTCTTGTGTCTGGATTGCGTGGCATGCAAGACAAACTCACCCCTCGCTCGCCAGTTAATGACACCGATGGTTATGCATTTCCCCGCGAAATTGCTAATGGATTAGAAAGTGCTTTAATGCAGCTTAAAAATAGCCAACATGCCCGTGCTCTATTTGGAGATATGTTTATAGACGCATTCCTAAATGTAAAAGAAATCGAGCTTGCGCATTTTATGAATGATGTGAGTAGCTGGGATAGGCGCTATCTGGGGCATCAGGCCTAATGAGGATTTAGCGCTAGTTGCATCTCTTTAGCGTGCTGTTTTTCACGCTTGCGTGTCATTACACTGCTAATAATTATGCCGATAGTTACGGCAAAAATAAATAATGTGCCTAGTGCATTAATTTCAGGATTTAGGCCAAGGCGCGTGCGCGAAAAAACCACTAAAGGCAAAGTTGATGATCCTGGTCCTGAAAGAAAAGCTGAGAGCACAACGTTATCAATGGAAATGGTAAAGGATAGCAGCCAACCAGAAATTAATGCTTGCGAAATCAACGGCAGGGTTATATCAAAGAATGCTTTTAAGGGCGGCGCACCTAAATCATGTGCTGCCTCAATAAGCGATTTGTCCATCTCGGACAACCTAGATTGTACTGTAATTGCCACATAGGCGATGCAGCTAATGGTATGTCCTATCCATATCGTGAAAAATCCCCGATCCTCAGGCCACCCAAGCAACTGCTGCATATTCACAAACAATAATAATAGCGATATGCCCAAAATCACTTCCGGCAACACAATGGGCGCATTCAACATGGCCATAAAGTGTGTGAAGCCAAAAAATCGCCCATAACGCGCCAATATCATGGCCGACCAAGTACCAATAATCACGGCAGCAAACGCTGTTGCAACAGCAATCTTAAAGCTAAACCAGGCAGCATCTACAAGCTCATCATCGTTCAGCAATGCACCATACCACTTGAAAGAAAACCCAGACCATACATTGGCTAGTTTAGATTCATTAAACGAATACACAATTACTACCAACAATGGTAAATATAAGAATAAAAATGCAAGCCACAACACAGTTTGAGAAAAAATTCGATTTGGCTTAATCATTTGATTTATCCATCTCTTCTACCTGTAAGCGTTGAAACAAAGCGATTGGTATTAATAACAGTACCACCATAATGCACGCAGTTGCAGAGGCTATTGGCCAATCAGTATTGTTAAAAAAGTCATCCCACATTACGCGGCCAATCATGATGGAATCAGATCCACCAAGTAGCTCTGGAATGACATATTCACCAACCGCAGGGATAAACACGAGTAGGCTGCCTGCAATCACGCCTTTCATTGAAAGTGGCAACGTAATATCTCTAAAAGCCTTCCAGGGTTTAGCTCCCAAGTCGTGCGCCGCCTCCAGCAATGTTAAATCCATTTTTACCATGTGCGCATATAGCGGCAAAATCAAATAAGGTAAATAGGAGTAAACCATGCCAATATACATGCCCCAATTGTTATGATATAGCCTAAGTGGTTCTTCAATAGCGTTTACTGCAAGTAAAAAGTTATTGAGTAAGCCGTTGTCTTTTAAAATGCCAATCCATGCATACACACGAATTAAATAAGACGTCCAAAAAGGCAACATCAAAGCCATAAGCAACACATTACGCCACTTTTCGCAGCGAGCAATGTAGTAAGCTGTAGGGTAACCAATTAACAGACAAATCAAGGTGGTATTAAAAGCGACAATTATCGAATCAATATAAGCATTGAGATACAAATTATCAAACAATACCGATTTGTAATGTTCAAAATTAATATGCAGCCTCCACTGACCGTTTTCATTGCTAATTAAATCAGTGTAAGGTGGAATTTGTATTGCTTGATCAGCAACACTAATCTTCATCACTGCAACAAATGGCAACATAAAAAACAGCAGCAAAAAACCGTATGGCAGGGCTATCGCCAACGTTCTGCTAGAAGGTGTGAGTTTTTTTATTACATTTTTCAGCAAACTTAAATACATCATTAATCCAGCACCACACAGCTTGC
>JBJXDT010000052.1:0-6729 GCA_046153505.1 Methylophilaceae bacterium
TAAACCAATCTTGATTTTACTTTTTTGAAAGTCAGCTTTAGATCAAGCAATTTTGCAAGTCGAATGGCAAAAAACGACCCATTGCGGAAGTTCGCTGACTAGAAACGTATGACTGAAACATCCCCAAAGCAGAAGTTGGCATATACATGGTCTGAAGCTAAAAACGCCAGCATTATTCACAAAAATTACTAGAAAGCATTTGTATTATCAAGTTAAGTTTGGTAAATTAGTCTTATGGCGTTGAACAAAACCAAATGGATTACCTTGTTACTGGCAATTTTCTTTGTAATTTTGCAAGTATTACAGCCATTTATCCATGCCCATCTAGATGCAAATCATTCACCTCATGAAGCTGGTTTTCACGTAGGTGCAGAACATGAAGAATATTTTGATAATCATTCAAATAAAATCACTGACTATCCACATGCTGCACACATAGTCACAGTATCATCTGCAATAAAACAAGATATTGATTCTGCTTTGTTGTTTGATCTGTTGCCGTTGCTTGTACTTTGCCTATGCTTTTTCATTTTATTGCGACCTACTTTAGTCGTATATCCTCAATTAAGTTTATTATCTTATCAACGTCTTAGAAAAAGACTTCCTGCCACGCGCGCACCTCCTCGTTAATTTTCTCATCTAGTCGTTTTTTAAACTTGGTTTTTTTAACCAACTTGAGTTAATTAGGAGTTCCTATGATCAAGCCCATTTACGCTATGTGGATCTTATTCACATTTCTAGGCTTACAAAATTTAGCTGTAAGAGCTGAAACTATAACAGTCGACCTTAGTGAAGCTACAGTCTTAACTTTACAAGCCAACCCTGATCTTGCTGTTGCGATGCGAGGTCGGGAAATTGAAAGCGGTCAACAGTTACAGGCTGCTTCTCGTCCAAATCCTACCTTGTCTGGTCAAGTACAAGATTTACGTAGTCAAAATCGTGTCACTACAATTGCCATCAGTCAGCAGTTAGAAACTGCTGACAAACGTGACAAACGTATGGTTGCCGCTGGCGCAGCTTTCGATATTGCAGAAGTCGATATTCATATTGCGCAAGCTGAAATCAGCGCTAAGACTTATGCAGCCTTTTATCAGGTACTAGCAGCTCAACAAGCACAGAAACTGGCGCAAGAATTACTAGAAATTGCTACCACTACCAAGGATACGACCACTAAGCGCGTATTAGCAGGCAAGATTTCTCCAGTAGAAGAAACCAAAGCTAAAGTTGCTGAAGCAAGTTTAAAAATTGATCTTGCAAACTCGAATCAACAACTAGCTATATCCAAACAGCGTTTAGCCAGTTTGTGGGCAAAAAGTGAAGGTCAGACTGATTATGTAGTGGTAGGTGAACTAGAAAACCTGAAAGAGTTACCGAAGCAAAGTGAATTAATGGCGCAACTAGCAGACTCACCTCGCCTTAAAAAAGCAGCTTTGGCTATTCAGGAAAAGCAAGCCATAAGTAATATTGAATTATCAAAACAAACACCAGATGTGACCGTTAGCTTAGGAGTACAGCGCAATGAAGAACTCGGCGGTATTACCCAAGCGATGATTGGTTTATCTATTCCAATCCCCGTTTTTGACAAAAATCAGGGTAACTTACTAAGTGCAAAAGCGCGTGAATATCAATCCATAGATGAAAAGACAGCTCTCGAAAATCAATTACAAACTGAATTAAAAGACGCTTACAGTCGCAGACAATTACAAGTAGAAGCGTCCAATATGTATAAACAAGATATTTTGCAAGGCGCGCAAAGTGCATATGAGGCTGCGCGCAAAGGATTCGAATATGGAAAGTTTAGTTTTTTAGAAGTGCTTGATGCACAACGCACTTTATTCCAAGCCAAAATGCAGTTTATCCAAACTTTAACTATGGCTCACATTGCTGAGGCAGATATTCAAAGAATATTGGGTCGTTCAAACTTAAAGGAAACACCATGAAACTTAATAAACAAATGTGGTTAATTATTGCAATTATATTGTTAGGAATTATAGCTGCAGGATTTATATTAAAAACAGAAAAGCCTGCCATGGATGAACATGGGCATGGTGAGCATGCGGAAGAAGCAAATGCATCTGTCGGTGATACTATGAAAAAGCGACCTGCACATGGTGAGGCAGGACATAACCATGAAAAAGATCATTTGGCCTCTTCTACAGCAAATGATACGCTCAGTGAACAAGGCCATAATCATCCTGCCATGGTTAAGGAAAGCGTAAAAGGGCCGCACGGTGGTAAGTTATTTACCGACGGTGAATACGCTATAGAAGTGACGATCTTTGAGCAAAATCAGCCACCACAATTCAGACTTTATACATATTTAAACAACAAATTATTAGCACCAAAAGATTCTTTAATTAAATTAACTCTGAAACGGTTAGGCCGTGAGACGGAATTATTCAATCTCATACCAGAAAATAATTACTTAACATCAAATACTACTGTTGTCGAACCTCACTCTTTCAAAGTAAAAATTGATGTAAGTTATGAAGGTAAAGCGCATACGTTTAGCTATGACGAAGTTGAGGCAAGAGTGACGCTTACGAATGAGCAGCTTAAACATAATGCCATAGAGGTATTAACGGCTGGCCCCGCTAATATTCAAACTAACTTAAAATTGATTGGCGAAATTACTTTAAATGCAGACAAAGCTGTGAAAGTGCTGCCGCGCTTGGGTGGGATAGTAGAAAGCGTTGCGGCAAATGTGGGTAGTACGGTCAAAAAGGGTCAAACATTAGTGGTGCTTTCAAGTACAGGCGTAGCAGAAAATCGTGGTGATTTGGCCGCTGCACAGCAACGATTGAGTTTAGCTAAAACTACATTTGCACGTGAAGAAAGTTTATGGCGAGAAAAAATATCAGCTGATCAAGATTATTTAGCAGCTAAAAATGAATTGGAATTGGCTCAAATTGAAGTGTCCCGCCAAAGACAAATATTGGTAGGTATGGGAATTAGTAGTGGTAGCGGTACGCGTTATACACTGACAGCACCTATATCAGGCGTGGTTACGCGTAAGCAAATATCAGTTGGACAAGTAGTCGATATGTCACAAATCTTATTTGAAATAGCAGATTTAAATACAGTATGGGCAGAAATTAGCGTTCCAACAAAAGATTTGGGAGTTGTTAAAACAGGTCAACAAGTCACTGTAGCCGCAACAGCATTTGCACAGACTGAAAAAGGTGTAATCACCTATATAGCACCACTGGTCAATGCACAAAGCCGCACCGCGGTTGCTCGTGTGGTGTTACCAAATCCAAAAAGAAGTTGGTTAGTTGGTTTGCCAGTCAACATTGATTTGGTGGCAAATGAAGTGAATGTGCCATTGGCTGTATCTGTTGAGGCCATACAAAGTTTGCACTATGGTGATGTGGTTTTTGGGCGATATGGTGAATATTTTGAAGCGCGACCAGTAGAGCTTGGACGCCGAGACAACAAATATGTAGAAGTATTAACTGGCTTAAATAATGGTGAACAATACGCTGCAGGGAATAGTTTCGTCGTAAAAGCTGAGCTTGGCAAAGCGGGAGCCACACATGACCACTAAAATCAAAAACACAGCAAATGAAGCTAATGGTTTTTTTGAAAAACTGATTTCATTTGCAATTGATCAACGGTGGTTGGTAATGCTCATCAGCTTGGGTGTAGCAATACTGGGAATTGTTAGTTATCAACACTTACCTATTGACGCAGTACCCGATATTACCAATGTGCAAGTACAGATTAACTCAGTTGCACCTGGGTATTCGCCTCTGGAAACCGAACAGCGAATTACCTACCCGATAGAAACATCGATGGCAGGTCTTCCAAATTTAGAAGAAACACGTTCTATTTCGCGCTATGGCTTGTCCCAAGTCACGGTCGTGTTTAAAGAAGGCACAGATATTTATTTTGCACGGCAACTCGTTGCAGAACGTATTGCAAAAGTAAAAGAAAAACTGCCTGCTGGAATCCTATCCGAAATGGGACCGACCGCCACAGGCTTAAGTGAAATTTTTATGTGGATAGTTTCAGCCAAACCAGGCGCATTAAAACCAGATGGAACCCCATATACCGCAATGGATTTACGTGAAGTGCAAGATTGGATTATTAAACCACAATTACGCAATGTTCCAGGGGTGACAGAAATAAATACTGTCGGAGGGTATAGTAAACAATTTCAAGTATCACCCAATTTAGATGCTTTAGTCAGTTATGGGCTAACGATGAGTGACATCTTGAATGCCTTAGAGAAAAACACTAACAATCAAGGCGCAGGCTATATTGAAAAGTTAGGTGAGCAATATTTAATACGCGTACCGGGACAAATTACAGTCAACAGTAAAAATCAATCAATTGCTTTAAATGCGCTATCAAACGTAGTTTTAGATACTCGTAATGGCACACCAATTAGAGTTCAGGATGTAGCAACTGTATCCATTGCCAGTGATTTGCGTACAGGTGCTGCTACCATGAATAGTGAAGAGGTGGTGTTAGGTACGGTATTTATGTTGATTGGCGAAAATAGTCGTGAAGTTTCTCAAGAGGTTGCTAGTAGATTAGCTGAAGTGAATAAAACACTACCACCAGGTATTGTCGCTAATACAGTCTATGACCGTACTATTTTGATTGATAAAGCTATTAACACTGTTAAAAAGAACCTGATTGAAGGCGCGCTTCTAGTTATTGCAATTTTGTTTATATTTTTGGGCAATATTCGCGCTGCACTTATAACCATGTGTGTGATTCCGTTAGCTATGTTGATGACATTTACTGGCATGGTGACATATAAAATCAGCGCCAATCTAATGAGTTTAGGTGCTCTTGATTTTGGGATTATTATTGATGGCGCAGTTGTGATTGTTGAAAACGCGATGCGACGCTTAGCTCACACACAAAGTGAATTGGGTAGAAATTTAACTAGAAAAGAGAGGTTCGCAGAAGTTTTTTATGCAGCCCGTGAGGCAAGGCGACCCCTCATTTATGGTCAGCTGATTATTATGGCAGTCTATTTGCCTATTTTTACCCTTACAGGGGTAGAAGGCAAAATGTTCTACCCAATGGCATTTACTGTAGTCATTGCATTAATCGCTGCGATGATTATTTCTGTTACTTTTATTCCTGCAGCAATTGCACTTTTAGTGACTGGTCGCGTGGAAGAAAAAGAAAATAAAGTCATGCATTGGGTAAATAAAATATATGCACCAATACTAGATTGGACACTAAACAACAAAGCGGTGGTATTGATGTTAGCTGCAACCATTGTAGTGTTAAGCAGTTTGTTGCTGACACGCATGGGCAGTGAGTTTGTGCCTAGTTTAGACGAAGGTGATATTGCACTACATGCTTTGCGTATTCCAGGTACTAGCTTAAACCAAGCGGTCGGCATGCAGCAAGAGCTAGAAAAAACTATTAAAGCGTTCCCACAAGTTGATAGAGTATATGCAAAACTAGGTACTGCAGAAATCGCTACTGACCCTATGCCACCAAGTGTGGCGGATACTTTTATCATTTTAAAGCCAAGAGCTGAGTGGCCAGATGCAAGTTTGAGTAAAAATGCACTTATTGATCAAATACAATCAGCAGTATCAAAAGTGCCAGGTAATAATTATGAATTTACCCAACCAATACAAATGCGTTTTAATGAACTCATCTCTGGGGTGCGCAGTGATGTAGCTGTCAAAGTGTTTGGCGATGATTTAGATGTAATGGCTGATACAGCTGCAAAAATTGCTGAGGTACTTGAAAAAACTTCAGGAAGTGCTGACGTAAAAAAAGAGCAAACTGCAGGCTTACCTGTGTTAACTGTGAATATTGACCGAGAGAAAATTGCACGTTTAGGTGTCAATATGGAAGATATTCAAACAGCTGTAAGTATTGCCATGAATGGTATGCATGCAGGTGCAGTATATGATGGTGATAGGCGTTTTGATATTGTTGTGCGCTTAGAAGAATCACAGCGATTGGACACGGCAATCTTAGAACGTTTGCCAATCAAGCTAAATGTAAATGAAACTGCTACCTATATGCGACTAAACGAACTTGCAACCTTAGAAGTTCTGCAAGGTGCAAACCAGTTTAGTCGTGCCAATGGCAAACGTAATGTGGTCGTTACTGCCAATGTGCGTAACCGTGATATAGGTTCATTTGTTGCAGAGGCGAAGACAAGTATTGCAAAAGATGTCAAAATACCCGCTGGAAATTGGCTGGAATGGGGCGGTACTTTTAAGCAATTGCAATCTGCCTCAGACCGCTTAAAAATAGTGATTCCATTGGCTTTAGTGATTGTACTTATGCTGCTTTATGCAGTATTTGGTAACTTCAAAGACGGCCTTATTGTTTTTAGTGGAATTCCGTTTGCCTTAACTGGCGGGGTTACTGCACTTTGGATTGCTGGTATTCCATTATCAATTTCTGCAGGCGTAGGTTTTATTGCACTATCGGGTGTCGCCGTGCTAAACGGCTTAGTGATGATTACCTTCATTAACAATCTGCGCTCAGAGGGTTATGCGCTAAATGAGGCGGTATTTCGAGGTGCCCTGACAAGATTGCGTCCTATATTGATTACAGCTTTGGTAGCTTCATTTGGTTTTATTCCTATGGCAATAGCTACTGGTGTGGGTGCAGAAGTGCAACGGCCATTAGCTACTGTTGTTATTGGAGGCGTGTTGTCTTCTACTTTGCTTACTATATTAGTGCTACCTTTGTTATACACAATGGTGCATCATTCAAATCTAGAATTCATCAAGG
>JBJXDT010000053.1:0-2618 GCA_046153505.1 Methylophilaceae bacterium
CCGCAATGGCAAAATTTACGGCAATGCATGGGAGCAAGATTTATAAATAATTATTAAGACACATGCTCTGAGAGCCAATATCCATGAGGATCTCAGAGCATTTAAATAAAGCATTAGACGTTAGTCAACCCAACAAACTACCGCCTATCGCCCAATCTTCCATCTCAACCTCCTCAAACACAATGTAAGTATAGCTGGGCGGTTTGTGCGCATGCTTTTGCATGGTTTCGGTAATCTCTTTTGCGATTTGTGCTTTTTGCTCTTTGGTTACTGAGCCAGCAAGCTTAACATTAATAAATGGCATTTTACTCTCCTAGATTTGATTAGAATCTTAACTATCCACCAAAACAAAGCTGTTGGGAAGTGTGGGCGTGACAAAAAACTATTTTGCAGATTGTTGCGTCAATTAGAATGCGAGTTTAGTGCTGATGTCCTTCATGGCGATGGGACGCATCCCCGCGGTGCAAAGTATGCCAAATATCTTTAATTAAGCTCAATGTGCCGAGTAAAATTAAGCCCGAAATAAAAATTGATAAAATCGGGTCGATGGTCATATAACCCGTAAAATAAATTACCGCGCCAGCCACCAGAGCAGCCACCGAACCTAGTAAATCGCCTAGTACATGTAAAAAGGCAGCCCGATGATTTAAGTTATCTTTGCTGTGCGAATCCGCATCATGGTGCATAATTTTTGCTACAACAACATTCACAATCAAGCCAACAAAGGCTATCACAACAACTTCTGCACCAGCAACATGTGGTGGATTTTTAAAGCGCTGAATTGCCTCATATACAATCCAAGCCACCACTACAAGCATCAAAATAGCATTGCAAATAGAAGCAAAAATCTCCATATGGCTCATGCCAGAAGCATGTTTGCGCGCATTTGCTTTTTGGCTGTGATTGGCCGCAAACCAAGCCAAACCAAGGGAAGCGACATCCGACACCATATGTCCTGCATCACCAAGCAGCGCTAGTGAACCTGTCCAAAACCCGCCAATAACTTCGACAACAGCAAATGCAAAAATGAGTAAAAATGGAATAAAAAAATGATTTTTGTGAGCGTGTGGAATGCTATCTGTGTTAGTTTGAATCATGACCGATATGCTAGCGCATAGGCACAAAAAAGCACAGCGCTTTTGGCAACTGTGCTTTAATTTAATGCAATTTAGTTACAACTGCGGTGGTGCGTCATCGCCACCCTTGCGATTTTTGCGCATTTCTTTAAATTTTTCGCGCATATTGTCACGCCCTGCCTTTTTTTCAGCCTCATCAATAAATCCATCGCCATTGGTATCTAGTTTTTTAAACATTTCTTCCATATGTTTGTCGTGCTGCGCTTTAAATTCGTCGTGGCTTACTTTGCCGTCGTTATTTGTATCCGCTTCTTTAAACATATCACCGTGCTCTCTGCCGCCATCATGCTCCGCATATGCAACGCCTGCGCCAAGTGTGCTTATAGCCAGTAAAGCTATCAAACTCGATTTCAAATTCATTTTTGCTCCTAAAGTTGTTCGCAATTCAAATGACTGCCTCTATTAAACGGTTGGCGCACACAATTTCCGTCGCGCTAAATTAATTTTAGTTTTGCATAGTATTATCTTACTTTCAAATCTTTCACTTATTAACATGCTTAGTTACCGCCACGCCTTTCACGCAGGCAACCACGCCGATGTGCTAAAACACTTTATATTTGCTGAGGTGCTGGGCTATTTTACACAAAAAGATAAACCATTTTGGGTGGTTGACTCTCATGCTGGTGCGGGTTTGTACCAATTAGAAAATAAATTTTCTCAAAAAAATGCCGAGTTTGAAAATGGTATTGCCAGGCTATATGTTGCTAAAAACTTACCTGAACACCTTACAAGCTATATCGAAATTATCACGCAGTTAAATGAAAGTAATACGCTAAAACTTTATCCAGGTTCACCTTTCATTGCAAAACACTTTTTGCGCGATGGGGACAAGTTACGCCTTTTTGAGTTACACCCCAATGATTACAAGTCGCTTAGTGAAAAATTCACTAATCAAGGACATCATACCATCGTAAAAATGCTAGATGGGTTTGCCGGTCTTAAAAGTTGCCTACCGCCACTAACTAAACGTGGTGTGGTGCTAATTGACCCGCCTTATGAGCTAAAAGAAGATTATCAACAAGTAGTTACCGCAGTTAAAGACAGCCTTAACCGCTTCGCCACTGGCACTTACATGGTTTGGTATCCACTGTTGCAGCGTCCAGAACCAAAAGCAATGGTTGAGAAATTAAAAATGCTGAACAAAGATTGGCTGAACGTGACACTTTCTGTACAAACGCCAAGTGACGAAGGCTTTGGCATGTTCGGCAGTGGTATGTTAGTCATTAATCCACCATGGACTTTGCCGAAAATTCTTGAAGAAACAATGCCTTATCTAACCGACACGCTTGCTCAAGACGAGCATGCAAGCTACACATTGGAAAATGTACTAACCTAAAAAATGCCCAAGCACGTAACCAATAACAATACCCACCAAAAGCGCAATGGTGACGCCACGATACGAAATCACATCTTTAGAATAGCCACGTTTAATCGCGATGTAAGATACCAAATAGCCAACTGCATTGAGCAGCCAAATAAATG
>JBJXDT010000054.1:0-5368 GCA_046153505.1 Methylophilaceae bacterium
TGCGATATGGATGCCGCGATTGAAGGTACGCTACGGTCTTCTTTTGCTAACTGCGGACAAGTATGTCTTGGTACAGAGCGCGTATATGTGGAACGCCCGATTTTTGAAGAATTTGTACAACGCCTAAAAGCGGGTGTAGAGAAAATGCAGCCTGGTTTGCCAAGTGACCCTGCCAGCGGCATGGGGCCATTGATTTCGCAAGAGCATCGAAACAAGGTGCTTTCATATTATAAAAATGCCGTAGAAGAAGGTGCAACAGTTGTGACTGGCGGCGGCATACCCGAAATGCCACAAGCATTAGAGGGTGGTTCATGGGTGCAACCCACGATATGGACTGGCCTGCCAGACACAGCCACCGTGCTGCGCGAAGAGATTTTTGGCCCATGTTGCCACATTGCGCCGTTTGACTCTGAGGAAGAAGTGATTCGTCGCGCTAACGATAACCCTTATGGGCTGGCTTCTGCTATTTGGACAAGCAATTTGAGTCGCGGACACCGCATGGCAAATGCCATTGAAACGGGCATTGTGTGGGTGAATTCTTGGTTCTTACGTGATTTACGCACACCGTTTGGCGGCGCTAAGCAGTCGGGCATTGGCCGCGAAGGCGGGGTGCATTCACTTGAGTTTTATACTGAATTAAAAAATGTTTGCATTAAACTTTAAGTGAAGACACAACATGGATAAAAAATTAATTACCGAACTGGGCGATGAGCTTTATCAAGCGCTGACCACGCAGACGATGATTGAACCACTGACCAATCGTCATGCCGACATTACGATTGAAAATGCCTACAACATTCAGCAACGCATGATTGAGCGCCGCATACAAGCTGGCGAGCGCATTATTGGTAAAAAAATTGGTGTTACCTCGCTGGCTGTGATGAATATGCTAGGCGTGTATCAACCAGATTTTGGTTACATGCTAGATGGCATGCTTTATAACGAAGGCGAGTCTATTGATATCGCCACATTGATTCAGCCAAAGGCGGAAGGTGAGATTGCTTTTGTTCTAAAAAAAGACCTTTTAGGCCCAGGCATCACCAATGCACAAGTGCTGGCGGCGACTGAATGTGTGATGCCGTGTTTTGAGATTGTTGATTCACGCATTCGCGATTGGAAAATTAAGATTCAAGATACGGTAGCCGACAATGCCTCATGTGGTGTTTTTGTGCTTGGCGACCAAGCGGTTGACCCGCGTAAGCTAGATTTGGCCTTGTGTGGCATGGTGTTAGAGAAAAATGGTGAAATTATAACCACTGGCGCTGGCGCAGCAGCGCTCGGCTCACCCGTCAATGCAATCACTTGGCTGGCAAATACTATGGGCGCGCTTGGTATTCCATTAAAAGCGGGTGAAGTAATATTGTCGGGCGCGCTTGCCGCAATGCTTCCAGCCAAAGCGGGCGATAACTTCCGCGTTAGCATAGGCGGGCTTGGCGGCTGTAGTGTTAGGTTTCACTAGATAATATTAAAGTTACATAAATTAAAGTTTTACGGGAGTATTTGAGATGAAAAAAATCAAATGTGCGTTAATCGGCCCAGGCAATATTGGCACCGATTTGCTCGCTAAATTACAGCGTAGCCCAGTCCTCGAACCAGTGTGGATGGTGGGCATTGATCCGAATTCTGACGGCTTAAAGCGTGCACGCGAGATGGGCATTAAAACCACTTCCGATGGTGTTGATGGCTTATTGCCTCACGTACTTGCCGATGGCGTACAGATTGCATTTGATGCGACCAGCGCCTATGTGCATGCAGAAAATTCACGCAAATTAAACGCGCTGGGGGTGATGATGATTGATTTAACGCCCGCCGCAATTGGCCCATTCTGCGTGCCGCCAGTCAATCTAAAAGAACATTTGGGTAAACGCGAAATGAACGTCAATATGGTGACTTGCGGTGGTCAGGCGACCATTCCCATTGTGGCCGCGGTATCTAAAATTCAACCTGTCGCTTATGCGGAAATCATTGCGACTGCGGCTTCAAAATCAGCTGGCCCAGGTACACGTAAAAATATTGATGAGTTTACGACCACTACGGCGAATGCAATTAGAGTCGTGGGCGGCGCAAAACAAAGCAAGGCGATTATTGTGCTTAATCCTGCTGAACCGCCGTTGCTGATGCGCGATACTGTGCACTGCTTGACGGAAACTGAGCCAGACCAAAAACGCATTACTGCTTCGATTTTAGAGATGATTACCGAAGTGCAAAAATATGTGCCAGGCTACAGACTGGTGAATGGTCCAGTGTTTGATGGTAATCGAGTGTCTGTTTTTATGGAAGTGACAGGACTAGGCGATTACTTGCCAATTTACGCGGGCAACTTAGATATTATGACGGCCGCTGCCGCACGCACCGCAGAAATGTTTGCGGAAGAACTGCTAAACGGCACAATCACACTTCAGCCAGTTGCTGCTTAGGCAAAGGAGAAAGCAATGAATTTACAAGGTAAAAAAGTAATTTTGCATGACAATACGCTGCGCGATGGCATGCATCCTAAGCGTCACCAAATTACGATAGATCAAATGCTTGCTGTGGCCAAAGGTTTGGACGATGCGGGTATGCCATTGCTGGAAATTACACATGGCGACGGTTTAGGCGGTGCATCGGTCAATTATGGTTTTCCGCTACATACGGACATAGAGTATTTGAATGCAGTTATTCCACATCTTAAACGCACCAAAGTTTCTGCCTTGTTAGTGCCAGGTATTGGCACGGTTGATCATCTGCGCGCCGCGTTTGATTGTGGCTTGCACACAGTACGCGTAGCAACACACAGTACCGAGGCCGATGTCTCAGAGCAACACATTACCGTTGGGCGCAAGCTTGGGCTGGACACGGTGGGCTTTTTGATGATGGCGCATATGAACACGCCAGAAAAATTGGCTGAACAAGCTAAATTGATGGAAGGCTATGGCGCAGAGTGCGTCTATGTCACTGATTCAGCAGGCTATTTATTGCCGGATGGCGTCACTGATCGCGTGGCCGCTTTACGTGCTGTGCTGCGGCCAGAAACGCAAATTGGTTTTCATGGACATCATAATATGGCGATGGGCGTCGCCAACTCGCTGGCGGCAATTGAAGCGGGCGCAATTCGTATTGATGGCTCTACCAATGGCTTGGGTGCTGGTGCCGGCAACACGCCGTTGGAAGTGTTCGTTGCCGTGTGCAACCGCATGGGAATAGAGACGGGTGTCGATTTATATAAAATCATGGATGTCGCTGAAGATATTGTGCTGCCGATGATGGACCACATGGTACGGATTGATAGAGAGGCGCTCACTTTGGGCTACGCGGGCGTTTATTCCACATTCCTGCTGTTCGCTAAACGTGCAGCGCTTAAATACAAGGTGCCAGCGCGCGATATATTGGTTGAACTCGGTCGTCGCGGCATGGTGGCGGGTCAAGAAGATATGATTGAGGATGCTGCGATGACGATGGCTAAAGAACGCGGGTTATTAGTATGAATCTAGATAAAGCCACCATCGCGAAACTGGCAGAGCACTTGGAAAATTGCGAGCTGGAAGCCCGCGATACCACCAAAATCACTGACGATTACCCTGACATGGATTGGGACGATGCCTATGCGATTCAAGATGAAATTCGCCGTCGCAAAATCGCGCGTGGCCACAAAATTGTTGGCTTGAAAGCGGGTTTAACTTCATTCGCAAAAATGAAACAAATGGGTGTAGATACGCCTGTTTTTGGCTTTATGGCAGATTACTATGCCGTGCCCGAAGGCGGTGAATGCCAAATTTCAAAACTCATTCACCCAAAAGTTGAGCCAGAAATCGCTTTCGTTACTAAGACTGCCATAAAAGGGCCTGGTTGCCATATTGGCACAGTGTTGGCAGCCATCGATTTTGTCATGCCAGGCATTGAAGTGATTGATTCGCGCTATCGTGATTTTAAGTTTGATTTGAAAAGCGTGATTGCGGATAACACTTCTGCAACGCGCTTTGTAGTTGGCGGACGGGCCATTCCAGTGGCCGATGTGGACTTGCGCACAGTGGGTATTGTGTTAGAAAAAAATGGCGAGCCTGTGTCATTTGGCGCTGGTGCGGCCGTGCTTGGCCATCCTGCTTTGGCGATAGCTATGCTAGCGAATCACTTGGCTACGCGCGGCGAAGAAATTCCAGCGGGCTCGCTTATTCTTTCAGGCGGCATTACCGAAGCAGTTGCCGTGCAAGCAGGCGATTCTGTTACTTTGCGTGTGCAAGGTATGGGTTCAGTCGGTATGCGTTTTGTATAATAATCAGTAAAGGAAATTAATATGCCATTTGCACAAATTTTTCTGGTAGAAGGTCGCACAGAAGAACAAAAACGCGCTGTGATTGAAAAGGTCACGCAAGCGCTATGTGAGGCGGTTGGCGCGCCACAAGAAACTGTGCGCGTGATGATTTCTGACGTACCCAAAACTAATTGGGGTATCGCAGGTAAGTCTGTCAAAGATCTTGGCAGATAAATTTAAATCGATTAAATTTTAGAAAATTTCCATGACAAATAATCCAGAAATCGGCAAGAGCATTCTTGCTAACGGCATCCAAACTAATTATCACGAGCATGGACAAGGCGAGCCAGTGCTGCTCATCCACGGCTCTGGGCCAGGCGTTACAGGCTGGGCAAATTGGCGATTAACCATTCCAGCGCTTGCTGAGAATTTTCGCGTGATCGCGCCTGATATTGTAGGTTTTGGTTACACCGAACGACCAGCCGATGTGAAATACAACATGGAAACATGGGTGAACCATATTTTTGGTTTTATGGACGCGCTTGGCATAGAAAAAGCGCATGTCGTTGGTAACTCATTTGGTGGAGGTCTTGCGCTGGCAATGGCGATTCGCGCGCCGCAGCGCGTTGGGCGACTAGTATTAATGGGTAGCGCAGGCTTGCCATTTACATTGACCGAAGGCTTAGACCGCGTTTGGGGTTACACGCCATCTATCGATAATATGCGCGGCCTACTAGATTTATTTGCTTTCGACCGTAACCGCGTAACCGATGATTTAGCACGCATGCGTTATGAGGCCAGTGTGCGGCCTGGCATTCAAGAAGCGTTTGCACAAATGTTTCCTGCACCGCGCCAAAACGGTGTAAATGACCTTGCCAGTGATGCAGCCGCAATTAAAGCGCTGCCACATACCACGCTGATAGTGCATGGACGTGAAGATAAAGTCATTCCTCTTGCAAGCTCCTACGAACTTTTTAGTATGATTCAAAAAGCGCAAATTCACGTGTTTGGGCAATGCGGACATTGGACGCAAATCGAACATGCCACACGCTTTAATAATCTCATTAGCGATTTTTTTATTGAATCGAAAAGTTAATTCTGTTGAATTTCGCTTATGACTTTAAATAGACTAGAGGGTAA
>JBJXDT010000055.1:0-4252 GCA_046153505.1 Methylophilaceae bacterium
GGTAGGTATTTTGCATTCACTATCTGGCACGATGGCAATTTCTGAAACGGCATTAAAGGATATGGCCTTAATGACAATTGATGAAATCAACAAAAAAGGTGGTGTGTTAGGTAAACAATTAGAGCCAGTGGTGGTTGACCCAGCTTCTGATTGGCCTTTATTTGCGACAAAAGAACGTCAATTGATTTCACAAGATAAAGTGGCTGTGACATTTGGTTGCTGGACATCAGTTTCACGTAAATCAGTGTTGCCAGTTGTTAAGGAATTAAATGGATTACTTTTCTATCCAGTGCAGTATGAGGGCGAAGAGCTTGAGAAAAATGTCTTCTATACAGGTGCCGCACCTAACCAACAAGCGATCCCAGCAGTTGAGTACTTAATGAGTAAAAAAGGTGGTTCAGCGAAACGATTTGTATTGCTTGGTACCGATTATGTTTACCCACGTACAACCAACAAAATTTTACGTGCTTTCTTAAAATCTAAAGGCGTTGCCGATGCGGATATTATGGAAGAGTACACACCGTTCGGTCATGCAGATTACCAAACAATTGTAGCCAATATCAAGAAATTTGCTGCGGAAGGAAAGAAAACAGCAGTGGTTTCAACGATTAACGGCGACTCTAACGTACCATTCTATAAAGAGTTAGGTAATGCTGGCTTAAAAGCTAAAGACGTGCCAGTGGTAGCGTTCTCAGTGGGTGAAGAAGAGTTGCGTGGTGTGGATACTAAACCATTAGTGGGCCACTTAGCGGCTTGGAACTACTTTATGAGCATTAAAAATCCAACCAATACAGCTTGGATTAAACAATGGTCAGCTTACGCAAAAGATAAAAAATTGCCTACAGCCGACAAACCTTTAACTAATGACCCAATGGAAGCAACATATATTGGTATTCATATGTGGGCACAAGCGGTTGAAAAAGCGAAGAGCACCGATACTGATAAAGTTATCGCGGCGATGGCAGGTCAAAAATTTAAAGCACCAAGTGGTTTTGTAGCTGAGATGGACGCAACAAATCATCACTTACATAAACCAGTATTTATTGGTGAGGTGAAAGCTGATGGTCAATTTAGCACTGTTTGGAAAACGCCTGGTCCAATTAAAGCCCAACCATGGAGTCCGTTCATTGAAGGTAATGATAAAAAACCAGATCATCCAATCTAGTCTGTTGAGCAGTAAAACAATCTCCTAAAATTGTTTTAGACCGCTACGAAGAAATTCGTAGCGGTTCTTTTCGAATTTCAAATAAAGCAAAATGTAATGATTAATCAGCCAAATATTTCAGCTCAACTTGGAAGTAACGTTAAAAGCGTATTTCTTATCATGCTTTTACAACTATGCATTTATGCAAACAATTCTTTTGCATTAGATACGCAGCAACGTTTTCTTTTAATTGAAGGTGAAGATAATGAGCCGCGTATTGCTGCCTTAGACAAGATTACTAAAAATGCCGATGTAAGTGCAATCCCATTCTTACAGGCCGTACTAGACGATAGTATTAAAATAAAAGATAAGGTGATATATCAAGTAGGCGAATCATCGGTAACCGATGTTGTTACAGGCAAACCAATAGATCTGCCTGAAGATGCCCAAGATGTGGTGAACAACAACCAAATGCGCAGTGAGATAGAGGCAACGATTGCAGCACTCAATTTACTCTCAAAAGATG
Source organism: Methylophilaceae bacterium (assembly GCA_046153505.1). Lineage (GTDB taxonomy): Bacteria > Pseudomonadota > Gammaproteobacteria > Burkholderiales > Methylophilaceae > JBJXDT01. The sequence continues at coordinate 1,671 of JBJXDT010000055.1, forward strand.
AAAAAATCAGGTTGGAATCTGCAAAGGTCTTGCTAGGCGCAGACCCAAGCCAAGGGAGGCTTGCGCTAATAAGGCAACAAGAACTGGTGGAAACTGTTCTGGCTATCAAAGATATTCTTGCGCAAGTACGCTCTAGTATTGAGTTGACCAGCACAGATAGGCTAGTACGTTTAGCCGCGGTGAAAGAACTCTCCGAGAAGCCAAATCCCAACAACAAACAAATCCTATCCAGTCGATTAGAAGAGGGGGGAGAGACCGACGCAATGGTTAAAGACGCCATTGAACAAGCTTTAAAGATAATTGAAAGTAAAATGGCTTTTTACGATAAATTTGGGCAGATTTTTACCGGTATTAGCCTAGGTAGCATTTTGCTGTTAGCTGCACTGGGCTTGGCAGTGACTTATGGCTTGATGGGCGTTATTAATATGGCGCACGGGGAAATGATGATGATAGGTGCTTATGCCACTTACATTATTCAAAATGTATATTTACACTATTTTCCTAACCAATTTGCTTGGTATTTGTTAGTGGCTGTGCCATTTGCATTTATTGTTACTGCGCTTGTTGGTGTGGTGTTAGAGCGTTTGATATTACGACATTTGTATGGTCGCCCCTTAGAAACTTTGCTTGCAACTTGGGGAGTAAGTTTGATTTTAATGCAGTTAGTGAGAACTTTCTTTGGCGCGCAAAATGTTTCTGTTGAAAATCCTGCTTGGATGTCTGGTGGAGTGCAAATAGCCGCAAATCTAATTCTGCCTTACAACCGCATTTTTATAATTGTGTTTGCTATGTTGGTGCTGTTAGCGATGTGGCTCATGATTTCTAAAACCCGCTTAGGGTTGTTTATTCGTGCGGTCACGCTTAATCGCGGCATGGCGAGCTGTGTTGGGGTTAATACCAGCAAAGTTGATGCGCTTGCATTTGGCTTAGGTTCAGGCATTGCCGGATTAGCTGGTGTTGCCCTTTCTCAAATTGGTAATGTTGGTCCAGCACTGGGCCAAAGTTATATTGTAGATTCGTTTATGGTGGTGGTATTAGGTGGAGTTGGGCAATTAGCAGGCGCCGTATATGCAGCCCTAGGGCTAGGTGTCTTGAGCAAATTTTTAGAAGGAATTGCAGGCGCGGTACTGGCAAAAATATTTGTCTTGGTCATTATTATTATATTCATCCAAAAACGCCCTCAAGGATTATTTGCCTTTAAAGGACGCTCACTTGAGTAAGCAATTCTATCAATACTTGTATTAAAGAGGATTAGAAAGTCACAGATGAAATTCAAAGCGTTAAACACCATTTACGATAAAAAGGCATGGTTATGGATACTCGCAGCGCTTAGTCTGCTTTGCGTAGTAATGCCCATCCTTAATATATGGGTACCAGAAGGCAATATTTTACATGTGTCCGATTACACAATAGCGCTAAGTGGCAAAATATTATGTTATGCCATCGTGGCGCTCGCAATGGATTTAGTATGGGGATATACCGGCATTTTAAGTTTGGGGCACGGTGTATTTTTTGCGCTCGGCGGTTATATGTTTGGTATGTATCTCATGCGCCAAATTGGTACGGATGGTAGTTATCACAATATTCTGCCTGATTTTATGGTGTTTTTAGACTGGAAGGCATTTCCTTGGTATTGGACAGGTACAGAACATTTTGCATTTGCCCTACTTTTGGTTGTGCTTGTGCCAGGTTTATTAGCATTTATCTTTGGCTACTTTGCTTTTCGCTCACGCATTAAAGGCGTATATTTTTCGATTATCACACAAGCCATGACCTATGCATTTATGTTGCTATTTTTTCGCAATGAAACAGGATTTGGCGGTAATAACGGCTTTACCGACTTTAAACGATTGTTGGGATTTAATATCACCACACCAGAAATGCGCATGGTGCTATTTATACTGACTGTACTAACCCTAATTGGCTTACTGCTGGTGTGCAAAGCCATTGTAAATTCCAAGTTTGGGCGTGTACTGACGGCGATTCGCGATGCTGAATCGCGAGTGATGTTTTCTGGCTACAACCCTTTACATTATAAACTCGCCATCTGGACATTCTCTGCCATGATTTGTGGTATTGCGGGAGCGCTCTATGTCCCGCAAGTGGGCATTATTAACCCAAGTGAAATGTCCCCTGGCAACTCAATTGAAATTGCCATTTGGACGGCAGTGGGCGGCAGAGGAACCCTCATTGGGCCACTGGTTGGTGCAGGTGTAGTGAATGGCCTAAAAAGTTATTTTACTGAAGCGTTTCCAGAGTATTGGCTCTATTTTCTGGGCCTGTTATTTATATTAAGTACCTTGTATTTACCACAAGGAGTAGTAGGGTTTATTAACAAAATGAAAGCAAAGAAAATCAGTAGCAAAGTGCCTACTCAAACGGAGCAAGTTTAATGGCCGGGCATTTATTTAAAGAAGGCTTAGACATTAGCCACGGCGTAGTGCTTTACATGGAAGATATTACGGTAAGCTTTGATGGATTTAAAGCACTAAACAACCTGTCGCTTACCATCAATGTAGGAGAGTTGCGCTGTATTATTGGCCCTAACGGCGCAGGTAAAACAACCTTGCAAGACGTGATTA
>JBJXDT010000056.1:0-16844 GCA_046153505.1 Methylophilaceae bacterium
CCAATAACAATACCCACCAAAAGCGCAATGGTGACGCCACGATACGAAATCACATCTTTAGAATAGCCACGTTTAATCGCGATGTAAGATACCAAATAGCCAACTGCATTGAGCAGCCAAATAAATGACATGGTAAGGATTTTGACTAAAATTGGCCCGATGATGGGCACCAGCGTAATAATACCCAGCAACCAACCCACAAGGCCAGAATAAAACCCCACCAGCAATGCGCCAACCGTTGTGGTTTTAGTATCCCAGTGATAGTTATATGCCAGAAGGCAAATGATTATAAGTAGCGCCAGCACCGGCAACATCACTTTCCATGTCCCATGCTTTGGTGGCGTGATCACCTTATCTTCAAATATATGCTTTTCGTCAATAGGATTCTCTAGCATACCAATACCTTATCTCTGATTATTTAAATACCCGTAATTTTAATATTACCAAAACAATGGCCAAATCGGTCTAATACCGAAACGACAGTTGTGCCCTCACTCAATTTGCATCAAGCATAATATAAAAGCCGCATTAGCGGCTTTTATATTGCTTTCGAGCTAATCAAACCACTTCTGCAATTGGAATTGTTTTTTTTGCTTTTTCTGCAAAAATTTTGTATTCCGGCATTAGATGAAAGTTCAGATATTGATAGATGCTGTCTGCATTTTTGGTGAGCTTGTCGCCTACTGTTTCCAGATACTCCACCACAGATGGCATACGGCCTAACTTGGCACAAACTGCCGCCAACTCGGCTGAGCCCAAGTAAACACGCGCATCTTTACCCATACGGTTATCAAAGTTACGCGTACTGGTTGAGAATACTGTGGCTTTATCCGCCACGCGCGCTTGATTACCCATGCATAAGCTGCAACCCGGCACCTCAGTTCGCGCGCCAGCCACGCCAAACACAGAGTACACGCCTTCATCACGCAATTGCTCTTCATCCATTCGCGTAGGTGGCGCAATCCACAAGCGCGTGGGGATACCACTTGAACCTTCCAGCACCTTCGCCGCTGCGCGATAGTGGCCAATATTGGTCATGCAACTACCAATAAATACTTCGTCTATCTTATCGCCCACCACCGCAGATAACGGTTTAATGTCGTCTGGATCATTCGGGCAAGCCACGAGAGGTTCTTTGATTTCATTCAAATCAATTTCCAGCACGTAGGCATATTCTGCGTCCGCATCCGGCTCTAAAAGTTCTGGAGCCTCCAGCCACTTTTGCATACCTTCGATTCGTCTTCGAATCGTCCGCGCATCAGAATAACCGCCCTCTATCATGCTTTCCAACAACGCGATATTCGACTGCAAATATTCAGTTACTGGCGCTTTGTTCAAACGTACGCTACACCCATTCGCAGAACGCTCTGCTGAAGCATCGGCAAATTCAAATGCCTGCTCAACCTTAAGGTCAGGCAAACCTTCAATCTCTAAAATACGGCCGTTAAACACATTCTTTTTACCTTGCTTACCTGTGGTCAGCTCGCCTTTTTGAATCGCCGCGTAAGGAATCGCATTCACTAAATCTCGCAACGTAATACCTGGTTGCATCGTGCCTTTAAAGCGCACCAGTACTGACTCTGGCATATCTAACGGCATCACGCCCATGGCTGCTGCGAAAGCCACCAATCCAGAACCTGCTGGGAAAGAGATGCCAATAGGGAAGCGCGTATGTGAATCGCCACCCGTCCCAACCGTATCGGGAAGTAACATGCGGTTGAGCCATGAGTGGATGATGCCATCACCCGGACGCAACACTACACCACCACGCGTCGCCATAAAATCTGGCAACGAGTGCTGTAGTTTGATATCGACCGGTTTTGGATAAGCCGCCGTGTGGCAGAAACTTTGCATGACTAAATCTGAGCTAAAGCCCAAGCAGGCCAGTTCTTTAAGCTCGTCGCGCGTCATACCGCCAGTGGTATCTTGTGAGCCAACCGTGGTAGCTTTAGGTTCACAGTATGTACCTGGGCGAATACCCTCAACACCACAAGCACGGCCCACCATTTTTTGCGCCAACGTATAGCCTTTCCCTGTATCCTTTGGCGCTATCGGCTTAATGAACATGTCTGATGCTGGCAAACCTAGAAATTGACGTGCATTGTGGGTTAAGCCCCGGCCAATAATCAACGGAATACGGCCGCCAGCGCGCACTTCATCAGGCATTGTAAGGGGCGCTAAATCGAAGGTTGCAATCGACTCACCTGCCTCGTTTAGCACTTTTCCATCATATGGGTATATGGCAATCACATCGCCCGTTTTCATTTTACTTACATCACATTGAATCGGCAATGCACCTGAGTCTTCAGCGGTATTAAAGAAAATAGGTGCAATTTTTCCACCCAAAATCACGCCGCCGGTGCGTTTGTTCGGGATATTAGGAATATCATTTCCCATATACCATTGCAGCGAATTAATAGCTGATTTACGCGAGGAACCCGTACCAACCACATCGCCCACATAGGCTAATGGCAAGCCTTTTTGTTTAAGCGTTGCAATCGTGCTCAAGCCATCTGGCATCTTGTTGACCAGCATCGCTTTGGCATGCAGGGGAATATCTGGGCGGCTCCAGGCCTCTTGCGCCGGGCTAAGATCATCAGTATTGGTTTCACCATCTACCTTAAAAACAACCGCTTTAATCTCTTTAGGCATCACCGCTTGATTTGTAAACCACTCTGCATTTGCCCAAGATTGAATGAGCCTTTGCGCAGGCGCGTTGCCGCCTTTGGCCAACTCTGCCGCATCATGAAATGCATCGAACATCAATATCGTGTTCTCTAGCACAGTAGCCGCTTCTGCTGCCATATTGGTACTCAGCAAATCCACCAAGGCCTGAACATTATAGCCGCCCAACATGGTACCTAAAAGCTGCACTGCTTTTCTGGGCGCTATCATTGGCGACACGGCAACACCCTTTGCAATATCTGCCAAAAATGCAGCTTTGACATAAGCGGCTTGATCGACGCCAGCAGGGGTGCGATTTTCAAGCAAATCGAGCAAGAGTTCACCTTCAGCCATATCCACATTGTTAGGTGGGTGTTTAAGTAAATCAACCACCGTTGCAACTTGCTCTGCATTAAGCGGTAATGGTGGAAGTCCTTGCGCAGCGCGCTCTTGAACATGTATTTGGTATGCTTTAATCATGCGTTTAACTTTTCCATCTAGTTCGATAAATCTTTTGCGAAATTTGTACCACAACTATGACCTTTTGACGCCACTAGCCAGTTGTCCAGAACCTCTTTTTGATAATCTTTGCCATGCCTCTGCTGCAAAAAAGCACGCACCTCATCCACATCGGCAAACCCATTTTTATCTGTATCCATCTTACTCACATTCTCTTCTACCGTCGGCCCTATGTACTTACCATTTTTGTCCGTAAGATAACTTAAAACGCCCTCAGCACATGCGAACGTGCTAGTTGCTAAGCAAAGCACCAATCCTAATAATGCTATCTTCATTAAACAAGCACCTTTCATACCAATATGAATTATGACGTATTATTCGCCAAATAGTGCAATAAAATCGGCGACTTAAGGCACATTTACAACATTTATTGTTTTGTGCTGCGCTATCTTTTTTCGCCATTCTTCTGGTCCAAAAGTGTGCACAGATTGTCCTTGTGCACTAACAGCGACAGTGACTGGCATATCGACCACGTCAAATTCGTAAATCGCTTCCATCCCTAAATCTTCGAAGGCCAATACGCGAGATTTTTTGATGGCCTTAGAGACCAAATAAGCAGCGCCTCCTACTGCAGTAAGGTAAACTGCCTGATGTTTAGCAATCACCTTAATCGCCTCATCGCCTCTCTCTGCCTTGCCAACCATACCAATTAAACCAGTATTTAGCATCAATTCCGTATAATCGTCCATTCTCGTCGCTGTGGTTGGACCGGCTGGGCCAACCGCCTCATCGCGCACTGCATCTACCGGACCAACGTAATAAATAAAGCGATTGCGAAAATCCACAGGCAACTTTTCACCTTTTGCAAGCATGCCCGCAATCCGCTTGTGGGCAGCATCGCGGCCTGTAAGCAACTTCCCGGAAAGTAACAAAGTCTCGCCAGCTTTCCAAATTGCAGTTTCTGCTTTTGAAATCGTATCCAAGTTTACTCGTCTAGCTTGCGCGCTCGGCGCCCAATGCACATCTGGCCAAACGCCCAAATCAGGTGGTGCTAGATCAGCCACACCACTGCCATCTAAGGTAAAATGCACATGGCGTGTTGCCGCACAATTCGGGATAATGGCAACGGGCAAACTTGCTGCATGTGTTGGGTAATCGAGAATTTTAACATCCAGCACCGTAGTCAGGCCACCCAAACCCTGAGCGCCAATGCCTAAATTATTGACCTTCTGGTAAATTTCCAGCCGTAACTCTTCCAGTTTATTTTTTGTACCACGTACTTTTAGTTCGTGCATATCAATGGGCTGCATGAGTGATTCTTTTGCCAGTAACACCGCTTTCTCCGCACTGCCACCAATACCAATACCGAGCATGCCTGGTGGGCACCATCCCGCACCCATTTGCGGCACCACTTCTAGCACCCAATCCACAATGCTATCGTTCGGATTAAGCATAGCAAGCTTGGCTTTGTTCTCGCTACCACCGCCTTTAGCCGCAATGGTAACTTCGACCGTGTCTCCTTGCACCATTTGCACGTGCGTTACCGCCGGCGTATTGTCACGCGTGTTTTTACGAGCTCCCACTGGGTCTATTACAATGGATGCGCGTAGCTTATTTTCTGGCAATAAATAAGCGCGGCGCACGCCTTCGTTCACCATTTCCTCTAATGTTAAATCGCTCTCAAAACGAGCATTCATGCCGACTTTTACAAACGCCACTACGATGCCAGTATCTTGGCAAAGCGGACGCTTACCCTCAGCACACATGCGCGAGTTGGTGAGAATTTGTGCAATCGCGTCTTTTGCTGCGGGAGACTCTTCTAACTTGTAAGCCGCGCCTAGCGCCTGAATATAATCGGCGGGATGATAGTACGAGATGTACTGCAAAGCATCGGCGATGCTTTGAATGAAGTCTTCCTGACTAATCTTGCTCATGCCTGTTGCTCTTTAATTTTAGTGACCACCAAACGCGTATTTTTGTTTTTAATATCTACTAGTGAGCCACTGATCAGCGCCCAAAAATCATTATCTGGCAAGCCCAATAGCGCATCAAATGTATTCAGCTCAGTCAAATTCAGCGTGCTAAATTGCTGCGCAACAAAGCGCTGCAACACAATATCAAGCTCTAGCATACCGCGGCGGCAGCGCCAAGCAAGGCGTCGTTGTTCCATCTCTTTATCATGCGCAAGCAACATCATATCGATTTTATTTCAATAGACTTTTTATTAGTTTTAGCTTCTTTTGCGCGTTCAATTTTTAAATCTTTAATGGCCGCGATTGCCGCATTTGGATTCAATTTTTTCGGGCACACTTCCACACAATTCATGATGTTGTGACAACGGTAGAGTCGATATGGATCTTCCAGATTTTCGAGGCGCTCAGTTTCCGCTTGGTCGCGGGAATCAACAATAAAACGATACGCCTGCATGAGCCCCGCTGGACCTACAAATTTATCAGGATTCCACCAAAAGCTTGGGCACGATGTGGTGCATGCGCCACACAAAATGCATTCGTATAAACCGTCTAGTTTTTTGCGTTCCTCTGGGCTTTGCAAACGTTCTGTTTCTGGCAAAGGGTCGGTGTTTACCAAATAGGGTTTCACTGAGTTGTAATGCTCGAAAAACTGCGTCATATCCACGACTAAATCGCGGATGACAGGCAAGCCAGGCATGGGGCGCAACACAATTGGTTGTTCTAAATCGGCAAGTCGTGTCAGGCAAGCTAAACCATTTTTGCCATTGATATTCATGGCATCTGAGCCACAAACGCCTTCGCGACAAGATTTACGCAAACTCAAAGTTTCATCATGCTCTTTAATGCGTATTAAGGCATCCAGTAACATTTGGTCGCTATCCTCAAGCTGGATATTGTAATCCTGCATATAAGGCTTTTTATCAGTGTCTGGGTTGTATCTATAAACAGAAAATTTCATACGAATATACTTTCTTAATAAACGCGCTTTTTCGGTTCAAACGATTCTACAGTTTGTGGTTTTAAACGTACCGGCTTGTATTCTAAGCGATTGTTTTCTTTGTAAAAAAGTGAATGGTTCAACCATTTTTTGTCGTCCCGCTCTGCAAAGTCTTCTCGGGCATGCGCACCACGACTTTCGGTACGGTTATTTGCCGCATGCATAGTCGCAACCGCAACTTCAATCAAATTATCAAGTTCAAGCGCCTCAATTCGAGCAGTATTAAACACCTTGCTGTGGTCTTTTATGGTGATATTTTTTGCGCGAATGGCCACAGCATCAATCTCGCCAACCCCTGCGGATAATAGTTCTGGAAATCGATAAACACCACAATGCGTTTGCATGGTTTTACGCATGGCGTCACCAACTTCAACCACGTTTTCGCCCTGGGTATTTGATAACCTTGCAACCCTTGCCAATGTTGACTCTGCCGCATTCTCTGGCAAAGGTTTTTGACTGTTATTTTGCTTAATGGCAGCAGCCATATGGTCACCCGCTGCTTTGCCAAAAACCACCAAATCAAGCAATGAGTTTGAGCCCAAACGATTCGCACCGTGCACTGAAACACATGCGCATTCACCTACAGCGTATAAACCATTAATCGTTTTCTCTCCTTTTCCGGCTGGCACAACCACTTGCCCATCAAGATTGGTCGGAATGCCGCCCATCATATAGTGTGCGGTTGGCACCACAGGTATTGGGTCTTTTATTGGATCTACATTGCAGAATGTTTTTGCAATTTCGCGAATACCTGGCAGGCTCTTTTTAATGCGCTCTTCGCCAAGATGGTCAAGCTTCAAATACACTGCATCTTTGTTTTTACCTACACCGCGTCCTTCTTTAATCTCGGTTGCTGAAGCCCTTGCAATCACGTCACGACTGGCAAGGTCTTTGGCATGAGGCGCATAGCGCTCCATAAATCGCTCGCCTTCTGAGTTCACTAGGTAACCACCTTCACCACGCACGCCTTCGGTAATCAGCACACCTATATGTTGCAACCCTGTTGGGTGAAATTGCCAAAACTCCATGTCTTGCAATGGCACGCCCGCACGAGCTGCCATGCCCAAACCATCTCCTGTATTTATGAATGCGTTGGTACTGGCTTGAAAGATACGCCCAGCACCACCAGTCGCCAATAGTGTGGTTTTTGCTTGAAAAATATGAATCTCGCCCGTTTCGATTTCCAGGGCAAGAACGCCCAACACATCGCCATCGGCATCACGAATCAGGTCGAGCGCAAACCATTCTACAAAAAATTGTGTATTGGCGCGAATGTTGCGCTGATAAAGCGTGTGTAACATGGCATGGCCTGTTCTATCCGCAACTGCACAGGTGCGCGAGATGGGTGTTTCTCCAAAATTCTGTGTCATGCCGCCAAATGGTCGCTGATAAATTTTGCCGTTATCCAATCGGTCAAACGGCATGCCAAAATGCTCTAATTCTATAATCGCTTTGGCAGCATTTTTGCACATAAACTCAATGGCATCTTGGTCCCCCAAAAAGTCTGAGCCTTTAATCGTGTCGTACATATGCCACAGCCATTTGTCCTCGGCCACATTGCCCAAAGCCGCGGCAATACCACCTTGCGCAGCAACTGTGTGCGAGCGCGTAGGGAAAACTTTGGATAAAACGGCAACTTTAACGCCGCTCTCTGCCAATTGCAGCGCGGCGCGCAAGCCTGCACCACCTCCGCCAACAATCACTGCATCGAACTGATGTTTTTCTAACGTCATCTTATATTCCATAAAATTAGGCTCATCCAAACCACATAAACAATGAGTAAAATATCTACCCCCGCTTGCATATAGCCACGCACGGTTTGATTAAATACATAATCTTTAAGCACATCGCGCACGCCCAGCCATGCGTGCATGCACAAACAAATAAAAAACAAAATGGTTGAAAAACGAAACCACAACGGGCTCAACGCTGCTTGCCAAGCCACGTAGTTATTGGGTTGCAAGGCAACCACATAAATTAACAAGAACACAATATAAACTGCCATCACAAGCGCTGTTAATCGCTGTGTGAGCCATTGGCGCATTCCTGGGTATTTCTTGGTGAGGAGTTCAATCAACATAATAAATATTCAAGCGCTAGAAAATTGTCCATGTAAAGATTGCCACAGCGATTGCCACCAACCACAACACAACGCGCCCAGAAAAACGCGCTTTTTGTAGTGAGGTCATCCAGTGTACATCCTGTCCCAAATGGCGCAATCCCGCGAAAAAATGATGGAAAAACGCCCACCCCAAGCCAACTAGCATTAGTTTGGCAAGCCAGTGATGCGCTAAATTAGTTAGCGATAAATAACCCTCTTCATTTTTTACAGAGATTTGAAGTAGCCACAACAATAAAGGCAAAATTATAAAAAGCGCGACTCCGCTGACACGATGTAAAATCGACACCACCGCATTAATTGGTAGGCGAATAGTGAATAAATTCAGATTCTTAGGTCGGTTAACAGGGCGATTTTTTTTCATATTGCTTTAAACTTTTGCTGCTTTAGCTACCGCACTAGACACTCTCTCTAATAGACGCGAATCAAACGGTTTGGGAATAATATAGTCCTTGCCAAACTTCAACTCAGTCAAGTTGTAGGCTTTAAGTACCTCTTCTGGAACTGGCTCGCGTGCGAGCGCACTTAAGGCAAGAGCAGCTGCAACTTTCATTTCTTCCGAAATCTGCTTAGCTTTTGCATCTAATGCACCACGAAATAAGTAGGGAAAACATAAGGCATTATTGACTTGATTCGGGAAGTCACTGCGGCCAGTTGCCATTAAAATATCGTTACGAATCGCATGCGCAACACTTGGCAATATCTCTGGATCAGGATTCGCTAGAGCAAAGATAATCGGGTTTTTCGCCATCAATTTTACCAACTCCGGATTGAGTGCATTTTTAGCTGAAACACCAATGAAAACATCCGCTTGTGGCATCACATCGGCTAACACTTTATGTAGACTTGCTTGTACTGCTAACTCACGGTTATTGTCGTGTAAATCTTTTCTGTCAGTATCCAAAACACCTGTTTTGTCTGTCATGGTGACATTGGTCGCACCCATTCGCTTTAAAAGTTTAGCACATGAACAACCAGCAGCACCCGCACCTAAAAATACAATTTTTGCTTTAGCCAATGTTTTACCTTGTATCTCTAAAGCGTTTAAAAGCGCTGCCGCCACGATAACGGCGGTACCATGTTGGTCATCATGAAATACTGGGATATCGAGACGTTTTTTGAGTTCATTTTCAATATAAAAGCAATGCGGCGCAGCAATGTCTTCCAAATTAATACCGCCAAAAGTTGGCGCAATGTTTACCACAGTTTCAATAAATGCATCTGGTGATGGCGCATTCACTTCTATATCAAACACATCAATACCAGCAAAACGTTTAAACAGAACCGCCTTGCCTTCCATCACCGGCTTGCTCGCCAATGCACCCATATTACCAAGACCAAGCACTGCAGTACCATCGGTAATCACAGCAACTAAATTGCCTTTATTGGTATATTTGTATGCGTTTACGGGGTCAGCATTAATCTCTCGCACAGGCTCAGCCACGCCGGGCGTGTATGCCAATGACAGATCGTCTTGGGTTGCACATGGCTTACTCGAATCTACACTCAATTTTCCAGGCTTTGGAAATTGATGGTAATCAAGTGCACGTTGCTTTAAGCTCATTTTAACTTTCTATTTCAATCGGTTAATTTATTCTAATTCACTAAGATAATGGTGGTCGTCAGTTAAACATAGCCCTAAGCGCCATTCCATAGGCTTGTCGCCATAGGTAAACGATACACGTTCAATGCTGAGCAATGGGTACCCCACATTAAGTCCTAGCGCATCAGCCACCACCTTCTCTGCTACTACCGCTTTCAACCGCTCCTCAGCACGAATCATGCGCACACCAAACTGTGTCTCGTACATACTATACATTGAGCCATTCTTTTCAATTACTTTTGCACCACTTAGTCCTTTAAATGCTGCAGCAGGCAGAATGATCTGGTCATAAATTAGTGGTCTAGCTGAAAATGTTAACAGCCGCTTAATCTCTATGACAGAAGCGCCTAATTTTAGGTCGAGCAACTTAGCAATATTTGTACAAGCCTTGGTCTTTTCGAATGAAAGAAGCGTATTTTCTAACAGTTCTTTTTTTCCATTTACCGAAGTCAAACGCAGAAATCGACGTTTAATCAATTCCGCTTCGTGAGTTGCAACATAAGTGCCTTTGCCTTGGCGGCGGATAAGTATATTCTCACTTGCTAGGCTATCTATTGCCTTGCGTACCGTGCCTTGACTCACTTTGAAGCGACTGGCAAGCTCAAATTCGCTCGGGATCATATCGCCTGGGCGCCACTCTCCCGCAACCAAGCTTTGCGTTAGCAATGCCTTGATTTGCTCATAAAGTGGCTTAAAGCTGGGAATATGGTGAATTGCGTTCATAGGGCTTATTTATACCACAACTCAATTAAAATTGTCCATAGTTTTGTATCTTATATAAGACATAAGATTGAAATATGTCTACTAATGTGAGATAATGAATATCTTCAATTCCTTTGAATAGCTGGGGTTGGGCTGTGTAATTTAAGGTAAAATATATCAATTACCTAATGCAGAAACTATAACTTATGTCATTAAGCGCTCTCAATTCCCTTTCTCCCTTAGACGGACGTTACCAATCCAAACTAGACGCTCTTCGCCCTTATTTTAGTGAATATGCGCTGATTAAGCACCGCGCTTGGGTAGAGATAGAATGGCTTAAAGCACTAAGTGCTGCCAAAGACTTACAAGAAATTGCCCCATTTAGTGCGGACACCATTAAAGAGTTAGATACTGCGATTGCAAAGTTTAGCGAGGCTGATGCCGCACAAGTAAAAGCGATTGAAGCACAGACTAATCATGATGTTAAAGCTTTAGAATACTGGTTAAAAGAAAAGTTCGACGGTAATTCGGAAGTGAGGAAAGCAAGTGAATTTATTCACTTTGCTTGCACTTCAGAAGATATTAATAATTTATCGCACGGCCTTATGCTCAAAACCGCTACACAAAATGTCATGTTGCCATTTTTAGCCAACGTCATTACACGTTTAACCGAGTTATCCAAAGATCTCGCTGACCAGCCCATGTTAAGCCGCACTCACGGCCAAACCGCTAGCCCAACCACTATGGGTAAAGAGCTAGCAAATGTAGTTTACCGCTTGCAGCGCCAACAAAAGCAACTACAAGCAAATGAGTTTTTAGGCAAAATCAACGGGGCAGTGGGCAACTTTAATGCGCACTTATCGGCATACCCCAACTATGATTGGGAAAGCTTTGCCAAACGCTTTGTAACGTCTTTAGGTTTGACTTACAACCCCATGACGATTCAAATTGAACCCCATGATTACATGGCCGAGTTATACGACAGCTTAGCGCGCATCAATACAATTTTGATTGATTTAAACCGCGATATTTGGGGTTATATTTCAGTCGGATACTTCAAGCAAAAAGTGAAGGCGGGCGAAATTGGCTCCTCCACCATGCCACATAAAGTCAACCCGATTGACTTTGAAAACTCCGAAGGCAATCTTGGCATGGCAAACGCGATTTTGCGCCACATGGCCGAAAAACTACCGATTTCACGCTGGCAGCGCGATTTAACCGACTCTACCGTGCTAAGAAACATGGGCGTCGGTTTTGGCTACAGTTTATTAGGTTATGATTCTTGCTTGCGTGGTCTGAACAAGCTTGAAATTAACGCTGCCAAATTAGCCGAAGATTTGGATAACAGCTGGGAAGTATTGGCGGAGCCCATTCAAACCGTCATGCGCCGCTATGGCATTGAAAATCCTTACGAGCAACTTAAAGAACTTACGCGCGGCAAAGGTGGTATCAACAAAGCCTCACTACACGCTTTTATAGAAACGCTGAAAATTCCTGCTGAGGCCAAGCAATTACTGCTCGACATGACACCTGCCAGCTACACGGGTAAAGCGGCTGCGTTAACCAAACATATCTAAAATATGACTGAAATTCTCGTTCTTTATTACTCGCAAGGGGGCGCCGTGAAAGAGATGTCGCAGCTTATTTCTCGCGGAATTGATAGTGTAAAAGGTGCAAAAGCACGCATTCGTACCGTACCAAAAGTCTCGGCTAATTGTGAGGCAACTGAACCTGAAATCCCTGCAACAGGGGCACCCTATGTGGAGCTTGCTGATTTAGAGGAATGCGCGGGTTTGGCGCTTGGCAGTCCTACTCGCTTTGGCAATATGGCAGCACCAATGAAGTATTTTTTAGATGGCACTTCTGGCTTATGGCTTAAGGGGGCGCTAATCGGCAAGCCGGCTTGTGTGTTTACCAGCAGCGGTTCGATGCACGGTGGCAACGAGAGCACCCTACTGACGATGATGTTGCCTCTTATGCATCACGGCATGTTGATTGTAGGGTTACCTTACTCTGAGCCAAATTTAGGCACTACGCAATCTGGCGGAACACCATACGGAGCTAGCCATATTGGCGGGGCAATGGATGACCAAAAAATCACCGATGACGAAAAGGCTCTATGCATTGCCCTTGGAAAACGATTGGCTGAAACTGCGTTAAAGCTCTCAATATGAATCTTGCATTGGAAGCACAACAGTTTTTATTTAGCACGCACAAGGGCATTTTAAGTACCCATTCAGCCAAGTTTGATGGCTATCCTTTTGGCTCTGTTGCGCCATTTGTGTTGAATCACCAAGGCATGCCTACCATTTTAATTAGCAGCATAGCTGAACACACTAAAAATATAATTCAAAACAGTAAAGTGTCGCTGGTGGTATTTGATAATGAGGCTGATTTGCAAGCCAATGCGCGCCTCACCTTGCTGGCAACAGCGGAGCAAACCGATAAGAATAACGATTTAATGCGTGCGCGTTATTTGCACTATCTCCCGCAAGCAACACAATATTTTGATATGCATGACTTCACTTTTTACACACTTCATATAAGCCATGCCCGCTATATTGCGGGGTTTGGCAAAATGGGCTGGGTTGATGGTGCTGAGATGTCGATACCAAGCAATCCTTTGTTTTTTGAGGAGCCCGGCATTCTTGAGCATATGAATGCTGATCACCAAGAGAATCTCAATGCCTATTGCCAGCATTACCATCAAATACAAACAGACGCTGTAGAAATGATAGGCATTGATAGTTTAGGTTTTGATGTGCGTGTTAACGCGAACACGCAATTACGCTTTAACTTTGACCAACCTATTGCCAATGCGCAAGAAGCGCGCGCAGCTTTGGTTGCCATGGCAAAAGCCTGCAGATGATTCGTCGGCTCCAATTGGGCGCAGTTATCAGCCTAGTCGCACTCATTTTTTTATGTCTATTGTGGGAAACGCTGCTGGCTCCGCTAAAACCTGGCGGTTCCCTTCTCATTTTAAAAGCGCTACCACTATTACTTCCTCTATTTGGCATACTCAGAGGCAAGCTTTATACCTACCAGTGGGCGAGTATGCTTATTTTGCTTTATTTCACCGAAGGTACTGTACGTGCATGGTCTGATCATGGGATTTCTGCCAAATTAGCAACAATTGAAATCTGTTTAAGCATCATTTTCTTTATCTGTGCAATTTTTTACGCAAGGCTCACACGCAAAGCACTCGCATAATTTATAATAGCCTGCATGCGCATACTACTTTCTAACGACGATGGCTACTTTGCCCCTGGTTTAATCACGCTTGCGACGCATCTTGCTAAATTCGCCGAAATAACAGTAGTTGCGCCTGAGCGCAACCGAAGTGGCGCAAGCAACTCGCTTACCTTAGACCGCCCTTTAAGTGTTAAAAAAGCCAATAATGGATTTTTTTATGTGAATGGCACACCTACCGATTGCGTCCATATCGCGCTAACAGGGTTAATGGAAAACATGCCAGACATGGTGATTAGTGGCATTAATGATGGCGCCAACATGGGTGACGACACGATTTACAGCGGTACAGTGGCAGCGGCGATGGAAGGTTACTTGTTAGAAATCCCTTCGATGGCAATTTCAATGTCACAGCACAATGCAGTGCATTTTGAAACTGCCGCACGCGTCACTGTAGACTTAATACAGCAGTTTATAAAAACTGGTTTTAGCTCACCTACTTTACTCAATGTAAACGTACCTGATGTGGCTTATGACGAACTGAATGGCAAAGTCATCACACGGCTGGGCAAGCGCCATAAGGCAGAACCTGTCATCAAGATTAATACACCGCGCGGCGAAACTGTCTACTGGGTAGGTGCTGCTGGCGCACCGAATGACGGTGGTGTTGGTACGGATTTTTATGCCATTGCGCAAAATCAAGTCTCAATTTCGCCAATTCAAGTGGATTTAACCAAACATAATCAACTCGACGCGCTTAGAACATGGATTAAATAATGGCGTTGCTTAAACCAAAACAGGGGATTGGCATGACTTCGCTGCGAACACGCGAGCGCATGTTGGCGCGCCTGCGTGAACAGGGCATTAAAGACGAAGTTACCCTGCACGCTATGGGCGAAATACCACGACATATTTTTGTCGACGAAGCGCTTTCTATTCGCGCATACGAAGACGTCTCTTTGCCCATTGGTTTTGGTCAAACCATATCGCAACCTTATATAGTGGCGCGCATGACTGAATTGCTGCGTAATGGCTCCGATTTAAAAAAAGTCTTAGAAATAGGTACTGGCTGCGGCTACCAAACCGCTATACTTTCGCGGATTGCCAAAGAAGTTTTGTCGGTAGAGCGCATTCGCCCATTAGTGATGAAAGCGCGCGCCAACTTGCGCACGCTTAAATGCACCAATGTAAAACTAGACCATGCCGATGGCAGCGACGGCTTAAGTACATTCGCCCCTTTTGACGGTATTATTGTAACGGCGGCTGCAAGTCATGTGCCGCAAGAGTTACTGACCCAACTAGTTGATGGTGGGCGCTTAGTGATACCAATCGGCACGAGTGAACAATCACTTTACGTCATCGAGCGCACTGGAAAAGAATTTAAACAAACCAAATTGGAACCTGTAAAATTCGTCCCACTACTAGGCGGAACAAGTTAATGCGTCGATTTGCAATTGTCTTAATATCATTATTTTTGACGGCCTGTGAGAGCTATCCCCCTGCACCAACCATAGAACGCACGCCAACCAGCAAACCTGCACCACCCGTAAAGTCAGTCGCAAAACCTAACACGGTTAGAGATTGGCAGCCTGATAGTTATATTGTAAAAAAAGGCGATACCTTATTTAGCATTGCTTTGCAGTTTGGTTATTACTATAAAGAAATCGC
This sequence comes from Methylophilaceae bacterium, assembly GCA_046153505.1. Taxonomy (GTDB): domain Bacteria; phylum Pseudomonadota; class Gammaproteobacteria; order Burkholderiales; family Methylophilaceae; genus JBJXDT01. The sequence goes on from JBJXDT010000056.1 coordinate 15,375, forward strand.
CGCAGCCAACAACATTAGCGAGCCATATCCAATTAAGATTGGTCAAAAACTTAGCTTTACCAGCCTGAATACAAAAGCAATTACTGCAGATAACAAGCCCGTGTTGGTGGAAAGTGATGACGGGGTTGTTGTCTCACCCATCAAAACAGACCCAGCCGCAACGCCTTCTGCGATCAGTACCCCTTCGGTCTCTAATGTGACCCCACTTCTCACCGAACCTAAGGCAATTCGCGAGCCTTATAGCCTTGAAGCGCTCAACCGAAAAGCCGTTATAGCAAAACCAAGTGAAACTCCCCCTGCCGATGCCAAACCAACAGATACGAAGCAGTCTGACAACAAACCCACTGACGATGAAAGCATCGTATGGACATGGCCAACCCAAGGCAAAACCATCGCAAGTTTTGATGGAGTGAGTAACAAAGGCATTGATATTGCAGGCGCTCAAGGGCAAAGTATTGTTGCAGCTTCTAATGGAAAAGTCATTTATGTCGGCTCGGATTTGCGCGGTTACGGCAAACTCGTGATTATCAAACATAACAAAACATTCTTATCTGTCTATGCGCACAATAGCAAAATTGTCGCAAAAGAAGGTCAATTGGTTACAACTGGTCAAAAAATAGCAGAAATGGGCAACACCGACGCCAATACCGTCAAATTACACTTCGAAATTCGTCAACAAGGCAAATCGGTTGACCCATCAAGATATCTGCCGCAAAATTAGCTTGCTACTTAAATAGGAACCCACCATGGCAAATGACCCCAACAAATACAAAAAAAATGCGAATATCAAACCTGACACGCTGATGCACACGATTACTTCGGTTGGCTCGATGTTGTTGATGTTAATAGGCATAATTGGCCTAGCGAATGAGTTTTTTAAGGAAAATGGGCTAATTAAAAGAATTTTTGGCTGGCTGTTCGATTCCACAACGCACATGGCTTTTATTCCCGTGATTATGTTGGTGTTATGGCTTCTAAACAAATGGGTTTCTACACCTGGAAAAGATGAAACCAAGAAAAGTGGCAACTTACCGATGTATTTAATGATGGGGATTGGCGCATATTATATTTATCGCTTGCTTACGACAGGCGGATTTTAGGTCAAAACATAACAACAAGCCGCTAATTTAAGCAGCTTTTTTTAAAGTACTGGGATTATTTCTGCTTAGCTGCTTCTGCAGCATAATGTTCATGTACGACTGACATATCACGCTCACGTGCCCATTTAATAATCGCTTCTAATGCTGGTGCGCCAATTTCTCCCACTTGCGTATGTATACCCGCTTGGTCGCGAATCACTAAAATACCTGGTATCTGCGCCACTTCAAAATAATCACTAATTTCAGGGTCAGCCTCGGTATTCACCATGCCAAATACAATATCAGGGTTTGCATTAGAGGCAGCTTCAAACGTTGGTGAAAATGCCACACATGGCTCGCACCATGGCGCCCAAAAATCCACTATCACAAA
>JBJXDT010000057.1:0-10602 GCA_046153505.1 Methylophilaceae bacterium
CTTTAAACATATGCTAGAAATAAATGAAATGAACTTTGATGAGTTGCGTGCAAAGGCAGATATTGCCACGCGTTTGCTAAAAGTAATGGCAAATGCAGATCGTTTAATGTTGCTGTGCCAACTCTCGCAAGGTGAAAAATCAGTCAGTGAACTCGAGCAAGCTTTAGATATTCGGCAACCTACGCTTTCTCAGCAACTGACAGTTTTACGTGAAGCAGAATTAGTGGCTACGCGTCGCGAAGGAAAAAGTATTTATTATCGGGTATCAAGCAAATCAGCACTTGCTTTGATGCAAGCGCTTAATCAAGAAATCTGTAAAACATAAAGGATAAACACCATGACCATACAAATTACCAAAATCACAGATGAGTTTAGTACTGCGCCGCAAATCAACGTAGAAGATATCGCAGAAATAGCTCAACTCGGCTTTAAAACAATCATTAATAATCGCCCAGACGTAGAAGGCGGTGATGAACAACCCACGAGCGTGCAACTAAAAGCAAAAGCTGAAGCGCTTGGGCTGGCCTATGTGCATATTCCAGTCGTTCCAAACAACATCTTGCCTCATCAAATTGAAGCGTTTGCATCGGCTTACAATTTCGCTACAAAGCCTGTGTTAGGTTTTTGTAGAACGGGCAACCGTGCAGGCAATATGTTTAGACTTTCGCAATCTAATAGCGGACAGAAAAACACTGCGCCGAAGGGCTTGGTTGCATGGTTTAAGAGTAAATGTTTAATTACCCGCGTTTGGCGTTGGTATAAAACTAAATACCCAATAATGAATGCAACAAGAAGCTGCTGCAAATAAACTTAAATGCCTGAGCTTTCGCTTTTAATGATATTCATTGGCTTCTTATTGGGCGCAATCTCTGCGCTCACAGGCACTGGCGGCTCGATATTTGCAATTCCACTATTAATGCTTGGCTTTAATATGACATTAAACCAAGCGGCACCGATTGCATTATTAGCCGTCGTATCGGCCTCAAGTATTGCGGTAATTCAAGGATTGCGTGCTGGTATGGTACGTTATAAAACAGCACTTTTGATGGCCGCATTTGGCATTGCGTTTGCGCCTTTGGGCGTTTGGCTGGCAAAGCAAATACCAGCACAAATACTTAACTTATTTTTTGCGGTCATTTTAGTCTACGTAGCATTTCAGATGTGGCAGCAAAGCACCAAAACGCTGCTCGCTGATGAAAACAAACTTACACCCCCTTGCATTATAAATCCTGCTACCTCCAAATTATTTTGGACTGCTTTATGCACAAGAAGACTTATTTTTACAGGCAGCATTGCAGGCATGCTTTCTGGCTTATTGGGCGTGGGTGGTGGTTTTGTCATCGTGCCAAGCTTGCTCAAGGTCAGTAACTTTAATATGCAAACCATTATTGCAACTTCACTTGCCGTTGTTGCACTGGTATCTACAACCACGGTCTTAACGCATGCTTTTAATGGTGATATACAGTGGAAAATTGCCTTACCGTTTATGATAGGCACGATGTTAGGCATGGCGAGTTTTAGGTTAATTAGTTTTAAAATAACATAAGTAATCAGCCAACGCAGTTTTGCATTGCTCGCATTATTTGCAGCTACATTAATAGCTGTTAGAACGCTTTAAAACTAGCTTTGAAAATCAATGGGGTCAGACTCCATTGATTTATTACAAAACCCATCTTGCGTTTATTGCGCATAAATCCATTAAATCATCACACCAAATTCACCGAGAGAAATTGACTAGCCTGCAACAAAGGAGGCCTTGATGGAACAGATTCACGCTGTGGATGCGAATGGATTATGGATAAAAGAGGTAGATGTCTTTGCGGTTGCCTATCGTGCGAGCGGATTTGAAAAGCTGGCTAAAATTTGGGCTAGCCGCACGTTAAAACCACTGCTAAGTCGCGCATATCCTTGGTTGGCAGATAACAGGCATTGGCTAAGTAAAACTCCTGCGCCTCATTTATTGAATCAATTTTTAAGATTTAGTGCAAAGCGCAAATATGCAAGATAATTACTTTACAGCACTAACCTTTTGCAGCTGCAAATAAGCGCACGAGCTCTAGTTGATTTCGGTTAGAAGCTGCTTTGAACTTGGTTTTGAGCATAGCTTCAGCTTCATCACGATTACCCAGAATATGCTGTGTTAGCACATCACCAGCCATCAAGTGTAAATTTGCATGCGCAGCTCTCAGAGTCTCATACTCTGGCATGCCACCATATAAAGCCTTACCCTTGCCATAAAGCCATTTTCCTAGCGTGCAGTAGCAGTCACCTGATGCAATGACCACATCCAGATCTTCACAATCCTCTGTTTCCAACAGATTCTGCAATTTACTTTTCCAAGAGCCATGGGCATCCATTTCTTTTCTTAGATCCAAGCCCGCAAGAATGCCTACTGCATTTTTCGCAACCTCCAAGCTCTCCTTGGTAGGTCCAACTGAGTTTTTACTAAAAATATCAAGTACACCCATACAACTAGCCTTTTCATGAAGTCTATTTATAACAATACTAAGCAGTTTGCATGCCAACTTGAATTTACAAAATTATCTCATTAAATCATATATTTAAATATAAATTGCATAATACTTTAAGGTATAAATATGTGCCCTTTCCAACACACATGTAGAAAAATTCGACATTGATGATGAGTGAATTGTCGCCATGTTATAATGGCTTAGATAAAATTAAGACGTAATTCCCGTGAAAAAAATAGTAATCTTTGGTGTGGGTCTCATTGGCGGCTCTGTTGCTTTAGCTTTGAAAAAAGCAGGCTTTGCTGCGCACATCGTTGGCGTTGGCCGCAGCGCCGAAAGTTTAAATCAGGCGCTTAAACTTGGTGTGATTGATGCGCTAGAAACCAATATCCATGAGGCTTGCAGCGACGCAGATTTAATTTTAATCGCTGCTCCCGTTGCACAAACTGCTAAAATTTTAGAAAGCATTAAACCGCATTTAGGCAAAGACACGGTGATTACCGACGCAGGTAGCACAAAAGGTGATGTATTAGCTGTTGCAAAAACGATTTTAGGCAAGCAATTTAGCCAATTTGTCGGTGGCCACCCAATTGCTGGCGCAGAGAAATCGGGCGTTTCTGCAGCTAAAAGTGACTTATTTATTGGCAAAAATGTGGTGTTAACGCCAACGCATGAAACCAATATCCATGCGGCTCGCAGAGCCAGTGAGTTATGGCAAGCATGTGGCGCGAAAGTTAGTGAAATGCCCGCCGAAATGCACGATGAGATTTTCGCTGCTGTAAGCCATTTGCCTCATTTACTGGCATTTGCACTAGTAGACGACATCGCCTCACGCGCCAATGCAGAACAGCTTTTTAGCTTTGCTGCAAGCGGTTTTCGTGATTTCACACGCATTGCAGGCAGCTCACCCGAAATGTGGCGGGATATTTCTTTAGCCAATAAAACTGCATTAATTCAAGAAGTTAACGTCTATCAAGCGCAATTGGCGAAACTCAAAACACTACTAGAAAATGCTGATGACGTGGGTTTGCAAGCGCTGTTTGAACACGCCAGCCAAGCGCGTAACGACTGGGGGAAAACGCAATAAATGGAACAGCTACATCTACCCGCCGCCAGCCGCGCCAAAGGCGCTGTGAAGCTCCCAGGCAGCAAAAGCATTTCAAACCGCACTTTATTGCTTGCCGCGCTGGCAAATGGCACTACAGAAATTCGTGACCTTTTAGTTTCTGATGACACCTCGCGCATGTTGGATGCGCTGGAAAAATTAGGCGTAAAACTTGAAAAATTGAGCGAAACCGATTGGAAAGTGACAGGCGGTGATGGCAACTTCCCAAATAAAAATGCCGAACTTTTTCTAGGCAACGCAGGTACCGCTTTCCGCCCTCTCACTGCCGCGCTCGCCTTATCTGGCGGACATTACACTCTCTCCGGTGTACAGCGCATGCACGAGCGTCCAATTGGTGATTTAGTGGATGCGTTACGCCAAATTGGTGCAAATATTGAATATTTAGAAAACGAAGGTTACCCACCGCTCAAAATCTCACCTGCAAAAATTGATGTGAGTAAACCGATTAAAATCCGTGGTGACGTATCTAGCCAATTTTTAACAGCACTTTTAATGGCATTACCGCTGACCAAACAACAAGCTACGATTGAAGTAGTTGGCGAATTAATCTCAAAACCTTATATCGAAATTACGCTGAATTTAATGGCGAAATTTGGCGTAGAGGTTCAACGCGAAAGCTGGCAAAAATTTACCATTCCTGCTAGCAATTCCTATCAAAACCTTGACCGATATTACGTAGAAGGCGATGCCTCATCAGCCTCATATTTCTTTGCTGCAGGAGTAATTGGCAATGGGCCAGTTAGAGTGGAAGGCGTCAATAGAGATAGTATTCAGGGCGATATAAACTTTACTGGCGTGCTTGGGAGGATGGGATCGCCAGTTAGCTGGGGCGACCACCATATCATATCTAAAAAAGCTGAACCTATTAAAGCTTTAGACCTAGACTGCAATCATATTCCCGATGCTGCGATGACACTGGCAATCCTAGCTTTATTTGCTGATGACACAACAACGTTGCGTAACATCGCTAGTTGGCGTGTAAAAGAAACAGACCGCATTTCCGCAATGGCGACCGAATTACGCAAAGTAGGCGCGATTGTGGAAGAAGGCGCGGATTACATCAAAATTACCCCACCTGCCCAACTCACCCCCAATGCGGTAATTGATACCTACGACGACCACCGCATGGCGATGTGTTTTTCGCTGGTGAGCTTAGGTGGCGTGCCCATCACCATTAATGACCCAAAATGCGTCGCAAAAACCTTCCCGAATTATTTTGAAGAGTTCGCCAAAATTGTTAGCTAGTGTACCTGTTATTGCTATAGACGGCCCTTCCGCCAGCGGAAAAGGTACTGTGGCGGAAAAAGTAGCCGAGGCGCTGAGCTTTAATTATTTGGATTCTGGTGCGCTCTATCGGATTGTAGCGTTTGCCGCGCATAAAAAAAATATTGTTTGGCACAATGCCGAAGCGCTTGGCGCTCTAGCAAAATCACTTAATATTGCGTTTAAACATGGTGACATTTTTCTTGAAGGCGACCGTATTACCGAAGCAGTTCGCTCGGAGGAAATGAGCCGTGGCGCATCAGAAGTCGCGGTGCATCCGCATGTGCGTAGCGCATTGCTCGATTTACAACACAGCTTTCGGCAAGCGCCGGGACTTGTGGCAGACGGCCGTGACATGGCCAGCGTGGTATTTACTGATGCAAAACTGAAAATTTTTCTTACCGCAAGTGTTGAAGTGCGCACCGAGCGACGCTTCAAACAGCTTATCAATAAAGGATTTTCAGCCGATTACGCACAAATTTTAGTTGATTTACAACAACGCGATTTACGAGACAGCCAACGCGCTAGCTCCCCTTTATTTCATGCGCCTGACGCTCTTTTGCTGGATACAACACAACTTACAATCGACCAAGCTGTGCAATTTGTGCTGAATGTCTATAAAAATATTTGATAATATTCATTTAAGTCATTGAACATAAGCTATTTTTTGTGTAATATGCACGGTTCGTGTTGAGTTTCTATAAGAACTCAACTTTTTATTAATTTGCCCGCTGCTAGGCGGGATTATTTGGATACACTTTTTTAATGGCTTCTACTTCTAAATCAACTTCATCCCCTATGGAATCCTTTGCCGCGCTTTTTGAAGAAAGCTTAGCGCGCCAAGAAATGCGCTCTGGCGAGGTTATTACCGCCGAGGTTATCTCTATCGACAGCGATCACGTCATTGTAAACGCTGGCCTCAAATCTGAAAGCGTGATTGACGCTAATGAATTTAAAAATGACAAAGGCGAAATCGAAGTTGCGGTTGGCGACTTTGTTAAAGTGGCGATTGAAAAATTGGAAGATGGCTTTGGCTCAACCCAACTTTCTCGCGACAAAGCCAAGAAAATGGAAGCTTGGCTTGATTTAGAAGACGCAATGAACGAAGGTCGCGTGGTGAAAGGCTTTGTAAGCAGTCGTGTTAAAGGCGGTTTACGCGTCTCCGTGAACGGCATCATGGCATTCTTGCCTGGTTCATTAGTGGATGTTCGCCCAGTAAAAGACACGACCCCATTCGAAAATAAAGAATGGGATTTCAAAGTAATCAAACTAGATCGCAAACGCAACAACATTGTGGTTTCACGCCGCGCTGTGATGGAAGTTTCTGCTGGTGCAGACCGCGAAGCTTTAATGGGCACATTGGCTGAAGGTGCAGTGGTAAAAGGGATTGTTAAAAACATCACCGATTACGGCGCATTCGTTGATTTAGGCGGCATTGATGGCTTGCTCCATATTACTGATTTGGCATGGCGCCGAGTTAAGCACCCATCAGAAGTGCTAACAGTAGGCGAAGAAGTTGAAGCAAAAATCTTGAAATTCGATCAAGAGAAAAACCGCGTTTCACTCGGCATCAAACAATTAGGCGATGACCCATGGGTTTCATTAGGCCGTCGTTACCCAGTAGGCACACGTTTATTCGGCAAAGTTTCTAACTTAACAGACTATGGTGCATTTGTTGAAGTAGAACCAGGCATTGAAGGGTTGGTCCACGTTTCAGAAATGGATTGGACAAACAAAAACATTCACCCAGGCAAAATCGCACAATTGGGCGACGAAGTTGAAGTAATGATTCTTGAGATTGATGAAGAGCGTCGTCGTTTATCACTCGGTATGAAACAATGTAAACCAAATCCATGGGATGACTTTGCAGCTACACATGCTAAAGGTGACAAGGTTTCTGGTCAAATTAAATCGATCACTGACTTTGGCGTATTTATCGGCTTGCCAGGTGGCATCGATGGATTAGTGCACTTATCTGACTTGTCATGGACACAAACTGGCGAAGAAGCAATACGTAACTTCAAAAAAGGTGACGAGTTACAAGCAACCATTTTGGCTATTGATGTTGAAAAAGAGCGCATTTCACTCGGTGTTAAACAACTGACTGAAGACCCATCAGGCGCTAGTAGCTCTGCCAGCGAGGAAAAAGCTGACAAGCCAAAAGCTAAGTCTGCAAAAACCAAAGCAGAAGCACCAACTGCTGAAGATGCAGCATCAGCGGCAGGTACAACCAATCTTGGCGCGTTGTTAAAAGCCAAGATGGATAGCAAAAAATAGTTTTATTAAATAATCGTCATTCGTCAATATTTATAAAGATAGGCAATATAGCCATGACAAAATCTGAGTTAATCAACTTACTCGCGGAACGTTTTCCGCAATTGGTGGTAAAAGATGCTGAACTCTCTGTTAAAGCGATTTTAGATGCGATGACAGACAATTTAGCAACAGGGGAACGTATTGAGATTCGAGGCTTTGGCAGCTTCAGCCTTAATTATCGCCCACCACGTTTGGGTCGCAACCCTAAAACTGGTAGCAAAGTGCAGGTGCCTGCTAAGCATGTGCCTCACTTTAAAGCAGGTAAAGAGTTGCGCGATCGGGTAGATTCAGCCAGCTAATAGACGGTGATGCTTTAAAAAAACAGCACAATTTTTTGTGCTGTTTTTTTTCGGCTGAATAACTTAGTTATCAGTCTAGGTAAAATGTCACAAACCATTTAAAATGCACCCATGAACGTTGAGTTTGAATACTGGTGGCTACTCATCTTTCCTTTGTTTTTTACTTTGGGATGGGTAGCCGCGCGCGTTGACATTAAACAGTTAATTAACGAATCCACCACGCTTCCAGCCGCATACTTCAAAGGCCTTAACTTTTTAATTAGTGACCAGCACGACAAAGCTGTTGAAGCCTTCTCTGAGGCCGTACATGTCAATACCGATTCTTTAGAACTACATTTTGCTCTTGGTAGTTTATTCCGCCGCACTGGCGAAACAGATCGCGCCATTAATATGCACTTAAATTTATTAGACAAAAAAGAACTCACACCTAACCAAGTGAGCGCAGTAAAAGCTGAACTGGCGCAAGATTACCTAAAAGCTGGCTTATTTGATCGTGCAGAAGAGTTATTTAAAAGCCTAGACGACACACGTTACCGCCAACCTGCGCTGCGTGCATTGCTAGAAATCTACGTTCGTGAACGTGAATGGGCACAGGCAATTGAAACAGCTACCGAGCTGGAACGCTTATCTGGCGTGCCTTTCCGAAAAGAAATTGCGCAATTTTATTGCGAGTTGGCAATGAATGCGATACTCAATCAAAAGCCACAGGAGGCGCATAAGCAGCTCACTAACGCATTGGATGCTAACAAAAAATGTGTACGCGCAAATGTGTTGCTTGGTGATTTAGAGGCTGAGGCTGGGCATCACGGTGGTGCAATCTCGCATTGGAAACGTATTGAATTTCAAGAGCCTGAATATTTAGGGCTGGTTGCCAATAAATTGCTAAAAAGTTTTGCTGCAAATCAAAAACTTAAAGACGGCTTGGCACAACTGGCCACCTACCTTGAAACCTATAAACTACCCTCACTCATGACCGCATTATACGAGGCCACCTTGGCAGAAAATGGTGCAGAGGCTGCCTCAAAACTGGCGCGCAACGAACTAATTCGCCAACCAAGTCTGCATACATTAGATCAACTTCTGCAAGCGCGCGCCATGGTGGATAGGAATAGCAAAACCGCACAAGATATTCAGCTTATGCAACAAACAGTTCGTAACGCCATTGGCAATCGTGCGGCATATCACTGCAACCAATGCGGCTTTCGTGCCAAGCAGTATCATTGGCAATGCCCTGCCTGCAATGCTTGGGAATCACTACCACCCGAGCCCACAGAGGCAATCACACGAGTAATGACGATAAAAAAATAGTATGGACTCAAAAATAATTGTTGCTTTAGACTTTGCGGATAGCAAATCTGCGCTTACCTTAGTCAATGAGCTTGACCCGACAAAATGTAAACTCAAGGTGGGTAAGGAGTTGTTCACCGCTGCTGGACCACAACTAGTAGAGCAATTAGTCGCCAAAGATTTCAAAGTATTTTTGGATTTGAAATTTCACGATATTCCCAACACAGTCAAAAAAGCCTGCGAAGCAGCATCAAACCTAGGCGTATGGATGCTCAACGTTCATGCTAGTGGTGGCAGCGCCATGATGCAAGCTGCAATGGAGGGCGTAAATAATAGCCATCACAAGCCTTATTTAATTGCAGTTACCGTCCTTACTAGTATGAACCAAGCCAGTCTAAATGAAATTGGAATTCAGGGTAATGTGGAAAACCAAGTGCTAAAACTTGCCACACTTACTCAAAATGCTGGTTTACACGGCGTAGTTTGCTCTGCAATGGAAGCAAAACTGCTGAAAAAAAATCTCAAAGATGATTTTTTACTCGTCACGCCGGGCATTCGATTTGCGTTGCAATCAAGCGCCGTCAACCAAGATGACCAAAGTCGCGTTGTTACGCCACAGGATGCACTAAACAACGGCGCAAGCTACCTTGTTATCGGCAGACCGATAACGCAAGCGCCAAACCCACTTCAAACATTAAAAAGTATTTTACTGACGCTTTGATTTAGGTGATGCATCGTAAGTTTGATGTAAGGTTTTGAATTTACAATTAAATCTAGTATTATTCGGTTAGCATATATTTGCCAACTTTTCCCACGAAAAATTTATAACGGAGAGCTTCATGAAAAAATTATTAATAGCACTATTAGCTTCGCTTGCACTGAGCTTTAGCGCATTTGCTGCGGTTAACTTAAATACTGCAACACAAGCAGAACTTGAATCATTAGATGGCATTGGTCCAGTTAAAGCAGCTGCAATTATTGACTATCGCAAAAAAAATGGTGGCTTCAAATCTGTTGACGAACTTGAAAAAGTAGACGGTGTTGGACCAGTAACATTAGCAAATGTTAAAAAAGACGTCACTATTACTGGCAAAACTACTGTAGTTGCGCCTGCAGCAGACAAAGCAGCACCAGCTAAAACAGACGCTGCTAAAGACAAACCAGCAAAAGCGGACAAAGAGATGAAAGCTGATAAACCTGCCAAAGCTGATAAAGAAATGAAAGCTGACAAGAAAGATGCTAAAGAAGAAAAACCTGCAAAAGCAGAAAAAGCTGACAAACCTGCTAAAGCAGAAAAAGCAGATAAAAAGGAAGTAAAGGCTGACGACAAATCAGCAAAAGACGCTGACAAAGAAGCGGCAAAAAAAGCCAAGGCTGACGAAAAAGCGGCTAAAAAAGCTGAAAAAGATGCCGCCAAAAAAGCTAAAGCTGATAAAGCAAAAGCGGACAAAGCAGAAAAAGCTGACAAGAAAGCAACAGACAAGAAATAATTTAGTTTTAAACACTAATAAGCCCCGCATGCGGGGCTTTTTTATTACCAGTCACCATGTTCACGGTGACCGTGATGCTCTCCTTCGTCATCATCGTCGTCGTGATGGTGGCGTTTATGTTTATGGCCATGGCGATGCTTTGCACGTTTGTTTTCGTGTGCCTGCTCGCCAATCACCTTACCTGCCGCCGCACCTCCAGCACCTCCAACGCCTGCACCTACAACCGCACCAGTGCCACTTCCGCTAACGCCTCGACCGACTATTGCGCCGCCCGCACCGCCCACTGCGCCGCCGATGACTGCACCAGTCTGACCTTCACCTTTTGTGGTTACCGCGCCACCAACACCGCC